>CALGZX010000059.1 GCA_937934165.1 uncultured Collinsella sp. | reverse complement strand
CCAGAGCGTTGTACTCCACCACATTGGGCAGCAGGATGGAGTTTGCCACACCGTGGGGCACGTTGAAGTAGGCGCTCACCGGGTGGCTCATAGCGTGGACATTGCCCAGACGGGCCCAGGCAAAGGAGATGCCCGCAAAGTTGGAGCCCAGCATCATGGCACAGGCCGCCTCTTCGTCCTGACGATTGGCCACAAAGCGGCGCAGGTTGCCGCCAATCAGCTCCATGGCCTTTTCCGCCATGGCATCGGAAAACGGGGTGGCGTTGCGGGAAACATAAGCCTCCATGGCGTGGATGAGGGCATCCACACCGCAGGAAGCGGCGATGGAAGCCGGGGCTGTCATGATGAGCTCCGGGTCCAGCACGGCGTACTTGGGCAGGATCTCATAGCTGAAGACCGAGAGCTTGTAGTTGCGCTCGGTATCCGTGATAACGGCAGAGGCAGTCACCTCACTGCCGGTACCTGCCGAGGTCGGGATGGCGATGAAATATGCCTTTTCGCCCATCTTCGGGAAGGTGTAGACACGCTTGCGGATATCAATAAAGCGCATAGCCATGTCCATGAAGTCCGCTTCGGGATGCTCATAGAGAACCCACATGATCTTCGCCGCGTCCATCGCGGAGCCGCCGCCGAGGGCGATTATTGTGTCGGGCTCGAAAGCTCTCATCTGCTCAACGCCCTTTTCGGCGCACTGGAGAGTCGGGTCGGGAGCAACGTCGCCAAATGTCGCATGGACAATGCCCATCTCGTCGAGCTTATCGGTTATCGGCTTGGTGTAGCCGTTTTTGTAAAGGAAGTTATCGGTGACGATGAACGCTCTCTTCTTGCCCATGATGTTCTTGAGCTCGTCGAGCGCGACGGGCAGGCAGCCCTTCTTGATGTAGACCTTCTCAGGTGCTCTGAACCAAAGCATGTTCTCTCTCCTCTCAGCCACAGTCTTGATGTTGATAAGATGCTTGACACCAACGTTCTCGCTGACGCTGTTGCCGCCCCATGAGCCGCAGCCGAGGGTGAGCGAGGGCGCGAGCTTGAAGTTGTAAAGATCGCCGATGCCGCCGTGGGAGGAAGGGGTGTTGACGAGAATACGGCAGGTCTTCATGCGCGCAGCGAAGCGGTCAATCAAATCCTTGCGGGTGACGGCGTTCAGGTAGATAGAAGAGGTGTGGCCGTAGCCGCCGTCAGCAATCAGGTGCTCCGCCTTGTCGAACGCATCGTCGATGTCCTTGGCGCGGTACATCGCCAGCACGGGAGAGAGCTTCTCGTGCGCGAACTCTTCAGAAATATCCACGGATTCGACTTCACCAATCAGCACCTTGGCGGTTTCCGGCACGTCCACGCCCGCGAGCTTGGCAATGGTGTGCGCCTTCTGACCGACGATCTTGGCGTTCAGCGCGCCGTTGATGATGATGGTCTTGCGCACCTTGTCCAGCTCTTCGCCTTCGAGGAAGTACGCGCCGCGCTTGGCGAACTCCGCCTTCACCGCGTCGTAGATGCTGTCCAGTACGATGGTGGACTGCTCGGACGCGCAGATCATGCCGTTGTCGAAGGTCTTGGAGTGGATGATGGAGTTGACGGCGAGCAGCACGTCGGCGGTGTCGTCGATGACGACCGGGGTGTTACCGGCGCCAACGCCCAGGGCGGGCTTGCCCGAGGAGTAGGCGGCCTTGACCATGCCCGGGCCACCGGTGGCGAGGATGATGTCGACATCGCGCATGACCATGTTGGTCAGCTCGATGGAGGGGACATCGACCCAGCCGATGATGCCCTCGGGGGCGCCGGCCTTGACGGCGGCGTCAAGCACGAGCTTGGCGGCGGCGATGGTGCACTTGGCGGCTGCCGGGTGCGGGGAGATGATGATGGCGTTGCGGGTCTTCAGGCTGATCAGCGTCTTGAAGATCGCGGTGGAGGTGGGGTTGGTCGTCGGGATGACGGCGCCCACGATGCCGATGGGCTCGGCGATCTTGGTGATGCCGTAAGCTTCGTCGCGCTCCAGGACACCACAGGTCTTGGTGTTCTTGTAAGCGTTGTAGATGTACTCTGCGGCGTAGTGGTTCTTGATGACCTTGTCCTCAAGAACGCCGCGGCCGGTCTCCTCGATGGCCATCTTCGCCAACGGGATACGAGCCTTGTTGGCGGCCATGGCGGCCTCATAGAAGATCTTGTCGACCTGCTCCTGCGTGTACGTAGCAAAAAGCGCCTGGGCCTCTCGCATCTGAGCGAGCTTGGCCTCAAGCGCCTCTACGTTGTCCACAATTGCGGGAGTAGTGTTTTCCGGTGACTTTTTCACCATTTGTGTCTCCTTGCGATCGGAGATTTACCCTACGCCTTGCATGATAGCAAGAAATTATTCGGCGAACGGTAAGATTCCTCTAAAAGGCACACTAAAACGCTTCAACTAAATGAAACGATTCAACTAAAACTATCTACCTGCTGCATCGCCCCGCTCATTGGGGACAGACTCTCATGAGTATTTCGATGGGAAAACGGGACATCTGTTTGACAATCGCTATTCGCGGGTCGCGGTTAAGTTGGACACACAGGCGGTGCAGCTACTCGATTACATCCATTTCAATCCCGTGTAAGGTGCGTCCGACTCGCTCGAGGCGTACCGTTAGTTACAAGGCATACCAGCTGCGCTATGATCCCTTTGACATCTGCAAACCCTCATATAAGTCTGTCCCCAATGAGTGCAAAAAGGCGCCCTCCGTAGGTGAGGGCGCCTTTGGTAAGTTCTATATGAACGCGAGGTCTTTGACCCGGAGAGTCCGAGGTACTTGTTGGTAAGACCTTATTTAGGAGCGCGCAACCTTGCCAGACTTGAGGCAGGTGGAGCAAACGTTCATCTTGCGACGGTGACCATCGACGACGACGTAGACGCGCTGGATGTTGGGGCGGAACTTACGGTTGGTGACGCGGTGAGAGTGGCTGATGGAGCGACCGGCAACGGGGTGCTTTCCGCAAACTTCGCAAACTTTGGACATAACTGACCCTCCTTGGGCGACAAACGAACATGTCGCGTTAACAAACAAGCCTGAACTATAGCACAGAAGCAGCTCCCTGTGCGTAATCTACACAGAGATATTCCTCTTTTGGCGATAGTGCTCACGCCACGGCCCTGGACGTAGATCCGATTTGCGTGCAGCAGAGGGGATTATGCCAGCTCGTGCGTGCGTTTTCAAGCTCGTCCCACAAATATATATAGGTTTATGGAGCATTGGGCTCCGTTTACGGATTGCTCTGTATTTATGCTCGCAATTAAGCCCGAGGTTGGCTACACTATCCCTTGACCATTAAAGGGGTACGAGATACCCACATGGAATTACATAGCTGCCAAAGAGCAGCCTTTCCTGTGGGTGTCTGGTCCGCTTTAAGCGGTCGGGCATCTATTTTTTTGACTGTGTCAGCAGTCAAGACATGTGAGGAAGGAGATCGATGGGCACGACTTCCCCCAAGGCGGTCATCATGGACGAGACCGCCGTCAATCGAGCGATGACCCGCATCGCGCACGAGATTCTCGAGCGCAACGAGGGCTGTGAAGACCTCGCTCTGGTCGGCATCGTCACGCGCGGCGACCTTCTGGCAAAGAAGCTCGCCGAGGAGATCAAGGAGATCGAGGGCGTCGACGTTCCGCTCGGCAGCCTCGACATCAGCTTCTACCGCGATGACTATGCGACCAATTTCGCTCCCGCGATCCACGCCACCAACATTCCCTTTAGCGTCGACGGCAAGCGCGTCGTGCTGGTGGACGACATCCTGTACACGGGTCGTACCATCCGCGCTGCTCTGGACGCCGTCATGGATCTGGGCCGTCCGAGCCGTATTGAGCTGGCAGTTCTCGTTGACCGCGGTCACCGCGAGCTCCCCATCTCGCCGGACTTTGTCGGCAAGAACGTTCCCTCGTCGCATGAGGAGAACGTGCACCTATATATGAAGGAAGTCGACGGCCACACCGCCGTCGAGATTAACGACGTCGCGCCGGGTTCCCACGTGGGCTCCGCGCCGCTGGGAGGTGAGTAGTACCGTGGCGTTCAACCATAAGCACCTGATCGACATTACCGAGTACTCCGAAGAGGACATCAAGCTCATCCTCGAGACCGCCAAGGCGTTCTCCGAGGTCAACGAGCGTGCGATCAAGAAGGTCCCCACGCTCAAGGGCAAGACCATCGTCAACATGTTCAACGAGCCCTCGACGCGCACCCGCAGCTCCTTCGAGCTCGCCGAGAAGCGTCTTTCGGCCGACAGCCTTAACTTTGGCGGCTCCTCGACCTCCACGGTCAAGGGCGAGAGCCTCGTCGACACCGTCGAGACCCTCAACGCCTACAAGATCGACTGCATCGTCGTTCGCGATAAGCACGCCGGCGCTCCCTACATCGTCACGCAGAACTCGCCCGCGAGCGTCATCTGCGCCGGTGACGGCAAGCACAACCATCCCACGCAGGCCCTGCTCGACCTGTACACCATCTGGGAGCACAAGGGTGACTTCCACGGTCTGAAGGTCGCCGTCGTCGGCGATATCGCCCACTCCCGCGTCTGCGGCTCGCTGATCCCCGCCCTTAAGATAATGGGCTGTGAGACCTACGCCGTCGCCCCCGGCACGCTGCTGCCGCCGTCGCCCGAGGTCCTGGGCTGCGACCACGTGACGAGCGACCTCGATTCCGTCCTGCCCGAGCTGGACGTCGTCTACATGCTGCGCGTGCAACAGGAGCGCCTCGAGGGTGCCCCGTTCCCGACCATTCGCGAGTACCACAAGCTCTTCGGCCTGACCAAGGACCGCGAGAAGCTCATGAAGCCCGACGCGATCATCTGCCACCCGGGCCCCATCAACCGCGGTGTCGAGTTCGACTCCTATATGGCCGACCACCCGCAACGCTCCGTCATCCTGGAGCAGGTCTACGCCGGTATCTGCGTGCGTATGGCTATCCTGTATCTGCTGCTTGGAGGTGCCGATAATGGCCTTGCTTCTTAAGAATGCCCACGTCGTCGACCCGTCCGTTGAGCTTGACGGTGTCGTTGACGTCCTGATTGACGGCGACAAGATCGCCGAGGTCGGCGAGAATCTCGCCGTCGAGGGGGCCGAGGTCCGCGACCTTTCCGGCAAGTACCTCGTCCCCGGCCTGGTGGACATGCACGTTCACCTTCGCGAGCCCGGCTACGAGGTCAAAGAGGACATCGAGAGCGGCACCCGCGCAGCTGCCAAGGGCGGCTTTACCGGCGTGTGCGCCATGCCCAACACCGATCCCGTCACCGATAACGGCACTGTCGTGGAGTTCGTCAAGTCCCGCGCTGCCGAGGTCGGCCACTGCCGCGTCTATCCGTCGGGCGCCATGACCCGCGGTCTTAAGGGCGAGGCCATGTCCGAGATGGGCGATATGGTCGCCCACGGCGCCGTCGCCTTCACCGATGACGGTCGCGGCGTGCAGGGCGCGGGCATGCTCCGTCGCTGCATGGACTACGGCAAGATGTTCGGCAAGGTCTTCATGAGCCACTGCCAGGACGAGGACCTGGTCGGCCATGGCCAGATCAACGAGGGCAAGGTCTCGACCCGTCTGGCCCTCGAGGGTTGGCCGGCTGCCGGCGAGGAGCTCCAGATCGCCCGCGACATCGAGATCGCCAAGCTGACCGGCGCCAAGCTGCACATCCAGCACATCTCCACCGCCCATGGTCTGGAGATCGTGCGTGCCGGTAAGGCCGCTGGCGTTCAGGTTACCTGCGAGGCCACCCCGCACCACATGTTCCTGACCGAGAACGACCTGGACGAGACCTACAACACCTCGCTCAAGGTCAATCCGCCGCTGCGTACCGAGGAGGACGCCGAGGCCATCCGTCAGGGCGTCATCGACGGTACCGTCGACGCTATCGTCACCGATCACGCTCCCCACACTCCGTGGGAGAAGGCCCGCGAGTTCGAGCTTGCGCCCTTTGGCATGATCGGCCTCGAGACCTCCCTGTCGCTCGTACTCACCGAGCTGGTCAACACGGGCAAGATGAGCGTGGGCCGCATGGTCGAGCTCATGGCCATCAAGCCGCGTGAGATTTTGGGCCTCGACCAGGTTCAGGTCAAGGCGGGCTCCGTTGCCGACCTGACCGTGTTCGACCCCTCTGCCACCTGGACGGTCGGCGAGGACGGTTATGAGTCGCGCGCCGAGAACTCCGGTTTTGCCGGCCGCACGCTTACCGGTCGTGCCACCGATGTGTTTGTCGGCGGTAAGCAGACGCTCGCCGACGGCTGCATCTGCTAGCATAGCCTTATCGCTTTTGTGCGCGGTGCCCTTGCGGTGCCGCGCTTTCTGTTCGTTTTGACCATGCAACCGCATGGGGGATTGGAGCGTCTATGCCCACACCTTCCACTGCACGCATGCACGACTTCGAGGTCGTCTCGAACCAGGAGATCGCCGACGGCATCTTCTCGCTCGTCATCTCGGCCCCCAAGCTTGCAAGTGCGCTCAAGCCCGGTCAGTTTGTGAACATCGCCGTGCCCGGCGATGCGTCCTCGCTGCTTCGCGTGCCCCTGAGCTTCTATCGCGCCGACGCCCAGGCCGGTACCGTCGAGCTGTGGTACGCCGTCGTGGGTGACGACACCCGTCGTCTGTCGCAGATGGTCCCCGGCTCCAAGTCCAACCTGTTGGGCCCTGGCGGCCGCGGCTGGCTTGTTCCCGAGGGCACCAGGAAGGCGCTGCTCGTGGCGGGCGGCATCGGCGTTCCGCCCGTGCTCTGCCTCGCCGGCAAGCTTGCCGAGCAGGGCGTGGATGTCGACGTGTGCCTGGGCTTTGGTACCGCTTCCAAGGCCGTGGGCGTCGATGAGTTCCGCGCGCTGTGCGATACGGTTAACGTGTGCACCGATGATGGCACGCTGGGCACGCACGGTTTTTGCACCGACCCGGCAGCCGAGCTGCTCGGCGAGGGCGGCTACGACTATGTGGCCAGCTGCGGCCCCGCCGTCATGATGAAGAAGGTCGCCGCCGCTGCCGTCGAGGCCGGCGCGTACTGCGAGGTGTCGCTCGAGCGCATGATGAGCTGCGGCTTTGGCGCCTGCAACACCTGCAATGTCGAGACGGTCGACGGTATGAAGGGCGCCTGCATGTGCGGCCCCGTGTTCGATGCTTCCAAGGTGGTGGTCTTCTAGTGGGTACCGTGAACATGGCCGTCGATTTC
Source organism: uncultured Collinsella sp. (assembly GCA_937934165.1). Taxonomy (GTDB): domain Bacteria; phylum Actinomycetota; class Coriobacteriia; order Coriobacteriales; family Coriobacteriaceae; genus Collinsella. The sequence continues at coordinate 16,168 of CALGZX010000059.1, read as the reverse complement.
GGCGGCGTCAAGATGCAAAACCCCATTAACACCGCAGCCGGTACCTTTGGCTACGGCTGGCAGTTCCAGAACTTCTTTGATGTCTCCCAGCTGGGTGCCATCACCACCAAGGGTTGCGCAGCCGAGCCCTGGCCCGGCAATCCCGCGCCCCGCATGGCCGAGATTCCCGGCGGTATGATCAACTCCGTGGGCCTTCAGAACCCCGGCGTGGCCGCCTTTGCCCGCGAGTCCGGTCCGTGGCTCGAACAGCTGTCCAAGGACGGCTGCCAGGTCATCTGTCAGGTTGCCGGCCACTCCGTTGACGAGTTTGTCCGCGCACTCGAGATGTATGTCGAGCTGTGCCCCTGGGCTGCCGGCTACGAGATCAACGTGAGCTGCCCTAATATCGCCGCCGGCGGTGCCGCCATGGGCTCCACGCCCGAGGGCGCCTCTTCCGTTATGGCTGCCTGCCGCAAGGTGACCGATAAGCCGCTGTTCGTGAAGATGGCGCCGGTCAACGTCGCCGAGATCGCCAAGGCCCTCGAGGCTGCCGGCGCCGACGGCCTTTCAGTCATCAACTCCATCCAGGGCATGGCCATCGACGTCCATACCCGCAAGTCCCGCGTGGCCAAGCCCAAGGGCGGCCTTTCGGGCCCGCTGTGCCACCACATCGCCGTGCGCATGGTCTGGGAGGTTGCCCAGGCCGTCGATATCCCCATCAACGGTGTCGGCGGTGTCATGACCGGCGAGGATGCGGCTGAGTTTATCCTGGCCGGCGCCACCTGCGTGTCGGTCGGCATGGCCAACTTCGTCGATCCGTGCGCTTCGCTCAAGATCGCGCATGAGCTCGAGGCCTGGGCCGAGTCCCAGGGCGTAAAGGACATCAACGAGCTGGTAGGTGCTTTCGAATGCTAGAGACCGATGCCCGCGACCGCGTAATCGTCGCCCTCGACTGCGATCGTGAGCGTGCGCTCGAGCTCGCCCACGAGCTTTCGGGCCATGCCGCCTGGCTTAAGGTTGGCATGACGCTCTATTACGCTGAGGGCCCCGAGATCGTCAAGACCTTTAAGGACCTGGGCTTTAAGGTCTTCCTTGACCTTAAGTTCCATGATATTCCGCATCAGGTTCGCGGTGCCGCCCGTTCGGCCTCGCTTGCCGGTGCCGACCTGCTCTCGGTTCACGGCTTGGGTTCGGGCGCCATGCTCGCTGCCTGCCGCGAGGGTGCCGAGGAGGCGCGCGAGGACCGCGCCAAGCTCGTCGCCATCACCGTGCTCACGAGCATGAATCAGGATGCCTTGAGCGAGATCGGCGTCGAGTCGCCCGTGGCCGAGGAGGCCGCCCGCCTGGCAAAGCTCGCTCAGGCCAACGGCATCGATGGCATCGTGTGCTCGCCGATGGAGGCTCACGACATGCGTGAACTGCTGGGTCCCGATGCCCTGATCGTGACTCCGGGTGTGCGTCCGGTGGGTGCCGCCCTTGGTGACCAGTCCCGCGTGGCGACGCCTTCCCAGGCTATCGAGCGTGGCGCAAGCCACATTGTGGTGGGCCGTCCCATCACCGGTGCCGACGATCCGGTTGCCGCCTTTGACGCCATCGTCGCCGAGCTGGTCGAAAACGTCGCGTAAAAGATTCCCCTAAGTCACCACTTTTGGGTCTTATTAGCACAAAATAGCCCCTGTGCCTGCGTAAACTTTCCCATCCTTTGTGTGGAATCGCAGGCCAGGGGCTTAACTTTGGGCGCAGTATATTGCACTTTTTGCGGGTATCGTCTAACCTATGGAGCCGCGATTGGGCATTTTGTGCGTTCTACGTGCTAAAATGCCAATTATTGAATCAGATATAACCCAACTATTTGGAGGTTCGAATGGCACTCCCTCAGCTTACCGATGAGCAGCGCAAGCAGGCTCTTGAGAAGGCTGCTGCCGCACGTCACGCCCGCGCTGAGCTTCGCGAGCAGATCAAGAAGGGCGAGAAGTCCCTCGAGTCCGTGCTCAACTCCGATGACCCCATCGCTTCCCGCATGAAGGTTTCCACCCTCATCGAGTCTCTCCCTGGTTATGGCAAGGCCAAGGCCGCCAAGATCATGGAGGAGCTCGGTATCTCCGCTACCCGTCGCGTCCAGGGCCTCGGCGTCCGTCAGCGCGAGCAGCTCCTCGAGCAGCTGACCAAATAAGTGAGCGCTCAGGATTCCAAGCTCTTTGTGATTTCTGGACCGTCAGGCGCAGGCAAGGGTACGCTCGTCACTCGTGTGCGCGAGCGCCGCTCGAACCTGGGCCTGACGGTTTCGGCTACCACGCGAGCACCACGAAAAGGTGAGGTCGACGGCGTCAACTACTTTTTTCTGACGCGCGAGGAGTTCGACCGCCGCGTGGCAAACGGTGAGTTTGTTGAGTGGGCCGAGGTCCACGGTAACTGCTACGGCACGTTGGTGAGCGAGGTCACATCCAAGCTCGCCTCGGGCGCGTCTCTGATTTTGGAGATCGATGTCCAGGGCGCCCTGCAGGTGAAGGAACGTTTTCCCGAGGCCGTGCTGATCTTTATCAAGCCGCCTTCGCTTGAGGTACTCCGCGAGCGTCTAGTCGGTCGCGGTACCGAGACGCCCGAGACGATTGAGCTGCGTATGGCAAACGCCGCCGATGAGCTTGCTCTTGCCGACCGCTACGACGACGTCGTGGTTAATGACGATCTCGACCGCGCGACCGATGAGCTCGTTCGCGTTCTCGATATGCATGAAAGGATCTGAGGTCCGTGTCCGTTGTAAAGCCTTGCATTGACGATCTTCTGGAGAAGACCGATCACAACCGCTTCTTGCTCGCTTCGCTTGCCTCCAAGCGCGCCTGCGATATTAACAGCATGCTGCGTGGCCAGCACAACCGCGTGCTTGCCGTCCAGGATGTCGATGACATCACCATCGGGCTTTCCGGTGCCGATACCATTTCGATGGCTATGGACGAGATTGTCGACGGCGACATCTCTTACGACGAGGCCCGTTACGAGAAGGCGCTCGGCCACAAGGTTGCTGAAGCCTAAATGGCGGCTCGCGTCTGCCTGGTCCACTATCACGAGGTTGGACTGAAGGGTAAGAACCGCGCACATTTTGAGCATATCCTCATGGATAACATCAAGGCGGCCTTGGCCGCCTTTTCCGTGAATGCCGTGTCTCGAATTTCCGGTTATATCCTCGTGACCTTTAACGAGCATCAGGCCGACGAGGCGGCGCGTGTCATTCGCACCGTTCCCGGCGTTGCTCGTGTGTCTTTGGCGTATCACACCAATCGCGACCCTCAGGAGTACTGTGCCGCCGCCGTGAAGGCGCTGCGCGAGTTTGGTTCCTTCGATTCGTTTAAGGTGCACGCCAAGCGCTCCAATACCGATTATGAGCTCACCTCGATTGACATCAATCGTCAGGTGGGCGAGGTGCTGTGCGAGGCCTTCCCCGATAAAAAGGTTCAAATGCACGACCCCGATGCGATGGTGCACGTACTGGTGGTCCAGGGTAGCGTTTATGTGTACGCGCGCTCCGAGCGCGGCGTGGGCGGTCTGCCGGTGGGTTCTGCCGGCAAGGTCGTGACGCTGCTGTCGTCGGGTATTGATTCTCCGGTGGCAACCTGGATGCTCGCGCGTCGCGGCGCGGTGTGCGTGCCGGTACATTTCTCAGGTCGTCCGCAGACGCCCGACACGAGTGAGTATTTGGTGCAGGACATCATTCGTGCGCTTGAGCCGGGTGTCCAGATCGGCCGCCTGTACGTGGTGCCGTTTGGCGACTGCCAGCGTGAGATTTCGGTCACCTGTCCCAGCAACCTGCGCGTGATCATGTATCGCCGCATCATGTATTCGGTTGCCGAGCGTATCGCGCATATCGAGGGCGCCAAGGCCATCGTGACCGGCGAGTCGCTCGGTCAGGTTGCCTCCCAGACGCTCGAGAATATCATGGCCGTCAACGAGGCCGTGAAGATTCCCGTGTTCCGTCCGCTCATCGGGTCCGACAAGCAGGAGATCATTGCGCGCGCTCAGGAGATCGGCACGTTCGATATTTCCACCGAGGCGGCGCCCGACTGCTGCACGCTGTTTATGCCGCGTCGTCCCGAGACGCACGCCAAACTCGATGCCGTGCACGAGGCCTGGGAGCTGTTCGACCACGAGGAGATGATCGAGCGTCTGCTTAAGCAGACCGAGTACATTGACTTCTCCAGCAACACGTATAAGGCCCCTAAGACCTTAAAACGCAAACATTCGGAGCTTGCTCCGCGTGAGATTTACCAAGATCACGAGTAAATTTGTGCATAGACCGACGATGCGCCTGCATCGTCGGTCTTTTGCTATCTGGGCATTTTGCGGCTAAGTGTTCATTTGCTGACGTGTGCCTGAATAAATGGACAGATTTGTGCAATGTTTTGGTCGGTTTTTGGTTTGACCGCTAAAACCGGTTTTGGAGCGTAGCTGTTGCGGAGTTCCTTTCCTGACACGATGGTGTTGGGAGGTTTTGCTATGGCGCAGCGCGAACAACACGAACGGGTCAAAAAGATGGACCGCTTGGCGGACAAGCTGTTCGGTCATAAGGCGGTGGTCGTGGCGATACTGGTCGTCATTGCGATGGCGAGCGGCTTGGCGATGGCGAACCTTGGCGGCGGTGCCGGCGGCGTGTCGTTTGAGCGCACTGACGGTTCAGACTCGTTGGTGGAGCCGGGATCCGGCGATGCCTCGAGCGGAAAGACATCCGAAGGCTCTTCGTCTAAGGCGTCTGCCGCGGCAGAAGTCTATGTCGATGTTGATGGCGCTGTTGTGTCGCCCGGTGTATACAGGCTCAAAGACGGCGCGCGGGTGGCTCAGGCGATTGATGCCGCCGGCGGGCTGGCGCCTGAGGCAGACGTTACGGGGCTCAATCGGGCATCTAAGGTCGTCGATGGACAGAAGATTCACGTTCCAACGGTAGGGGAGCAGCAGACGTCCATTGCGGAAGCCGGTGTTGATGGTGGGGCTTTCGCATCATCGGGCGTGAGTGGCGCAACAGGCCTAGTAAATATCAATACGGCAAGCGCGGCAGAACTGCAGACGCTCTCGGGCATCGGTCCCTCCATGGCCCAGTCGATTATCGATGAGCGGACAAAGAACGGTGCTTTTGCCTCGGTTGACGATCTGATGCGTGTATCGGGAATCGGCGAGAAGAAGCTTGCCAAAATCAAAGATTGCATCTGCGTATGAGTGCGACCGAGCGCGAGCATGTGATGCCTCCGCGGCCCCTGATGCCGTGGACGATGGCCCTGTGTGCCGGCATGTGCATGAGCTGCGCCTCGGTGCTCAACGTGGCCGCTGATGCGCTGCTGAGGGAGCAGGCGCCGGCGGTCGGGCTGCTATGGGCCATTCCCGTTGCGACGACGGTATTCGTTGTGCTGGCTCAATCTTGTGCGCGGCTTGCCCCTTTGAAGCGGTGGTTGTATGCCGCGTCCGTCGGTCTCGTGGCGGGAGCGGTCGTCTCGGCGTGGTGGGCTGTGGGTGCGCTCAGCGCCTCGAAGGCGCTCGACGGTCGAGCGGCAAGCGGCCTCGAGTTTATCGTGCAGGGCGATCCATCCATAAACGACGACGTGTATTCCTATACCTGCGAGGCACGCGCGGACGGTAAGAACTTGGCAACGGTTCGCCTATCGTGCGACCGCGAGCTCAAGGTCGGGGCGTACGTGCGTGTTATCGGTCGCGTTTCACGTTTTGAGAACGATGCGTATGGACGATCGCGCGTGCTCCGAGGCGAGGTGCGCAAGGTTAAAGTCGTTCGGATTGTGTCGGCCGATGAGGGCTCTCCGGGACCGCTGCTTCGGCTGCGAAATGGGCTGCTTGCGTCCATCGCGCCTGCGACCGACCCGGCGCGTGCACTCATAGCCGGTGTCGTCTGCGGTCGTTCGGCCGAACTGCGCGCCCAGCCGGCGGGCGACTGGTTTTCGGTGACGGGAACGGCGCATCTTATAGCCGTCTCCGGCAGCCATTTGGCTATCGTGGGATTTGTAATCGAGGGTGTATTGCAAAAGACTCGCTGCTCACGTGGTGTTCAGCGGGCGATAATGGCGATGGCGCTTGTGGGCTACACTGCCTTTACGGGCGCGTCTCCCTCGGCCGTGCGCGCGTGCTGCATGGTGTTCGCGACGCTTGTCGTAAACGGCGCGGGGCGTCGCCGGCACGGCGCATCGGCACTCTTCGTAACCATGTCCATCTTTGTGCTACTGCGGCCGACGGTGCTGTTCGAGATGGGCTTTCAGCTCTCGTGTGCCAGCGTCTTAGCCATTCTGTGCTTTTGCCCCTATGCGACCTACGCTTTGGGTGAGCTGGGTGTGCCATCGGGCGTTGCCAACATACTTTCCGTCACGCTGTGCTCGCAACTGGCAACACTTCCCATTACCATTCCTGCCTTCGGTACGTTCTCGCTCATTGCTCCGCTGGCAAATGCAGTCATCGGTCCGGTGGTGAGCGTACTGCTTGCTGTGTCGATCGTGCTGGTTCCCTTTTCGCTCGTGGAACCGTTGCGGATTTGGGCGCTCGTTGTGCCCATGGTTGCCGCCCGTTGCGCACTGTTCTTCGAGCAGCTGTTTGCCGCCGTGCCGGGTGCATCCGTGAGTGTGTCGCCCGATAGCGTGTGGATTTACCTAGTGCCGTGTTTGCTGGCGGTTCTGTTGGTCTGGTGGCCGCGTCCCCGTGCACGTCCTATGGCGGTGGGGCTTTCATGTCTGGTGCTCTTGGCTGCGATTCCGTACGTCTACTGGGATCGATTCGCTCCGCCTTCGGTGACGGTGCTCGATGTGGGCCAGGCGGATGCGATTCTTATCCGCCAGGGCGACGCATTAGCACTCGTCGACTGCGGGCTCGATGAGCGCGTGGTAGCGGCGTTGGTTCGCAATAACGTGCACCATATCGATGCCGTCTTTGTGACGCATTGGGATGAGGATCACTGGGGTGGTCTACCTGCCGTGCTCGAACAGTTTTCGGTCGGAACGATTGCCGTGGCGGCGGATGCGTTGGAGGATGCTCCTGCCGAGGTATTGAATCGACCTGGCGTTGAGTATCGGCAGGTGCGCCGTGGGGATACGGTCGACATCGGCTCATTTTGTGCCCGCGTGATGTGGCCGTTCGAGTCCGTAGATGGCGAGGGAAATGAGGACTCGCTTGTCCTGCTACTCTCTTATGTTCAGGAAGGCAAGAGCCTGCGTATGCTCCTCACTGGTGATGCCGAGCTCGACCAAGAACGGGAATTCGTGCAGGAGGTGGGGGATATCGATGTCCTTAAACTTGGGCATCACGGCTCCAAGGTTTCAGTCGATGGTGAGTTGCTGGATGTCCTGAGACCCGAGCTTTCCCTCGCGAGCGCCGGCAAGGGGAATCGATACGGTCATCCGTCGGATGCCTGCATCGATGCCGTTCAGGAAGCGGGCGGTGCGTTCGCATGCACCATCGAACACGGTGATATCACCATCAGCCCGACCGCAAAGGGCTTTGCGATGCGATGCCAGCGACCGTGACGACGTCGATGGCGTGTGGTGGGCCCCTGGGCTAGAATGGCACGGAACGAATACGAAGGCCTGCGGGAGGGGAGCGTAATGTCCGAAACCGGTCTGCTGCCGGCATATCTGATCGTCGGTACCGACGGCGTCAAGCGCGATCACGCCGTCTCGCGTATGAAGGCGCGTCTGGAAAAGTCGGGAATGGTCGAGTTCAACCTCGACGAGCGCGACATGACCAAGGACCCCGATATCGAGTCCATTATCGGATCGCTTAACACCTTTCCGATGGGCAGCGAGTTTCGCTTGGTAATCCTTGATGGCTGCTCAAAGCTCGCTAAGGCGGTCTCGGAGCCGCTTGTCGACTATCTGGCGAGTCCCAGCCCCACGACGGTCTGCCTCATCATCGCCGACTCGCTTGCCAAGAACACGCGCCTGTATAAGGCGATCGCCAAAATCGACAAGAAGGCCGTGATCGATTGCTCCGTCACCAAGCGCTGGGAGCTTCCGCGCCGCGTGCAGCAGATGGCGACGCAGCACGGCAAGTCGATCTCGACGGCGGCCGCCGAGGAACTCGTCTCGCGTTCGGGTGAAAACACTCGCATGCTCGATAACGACTTGGCTAAGCTTGCCCAGATGGTCGAGGCACCGCAAATTGAGCTTGCCGACGTTGAGCGCTGGATTGTACGTACGGCCGAGGTTCAACCCTGGGACTTTCTCAATGCGGTCTCGGCCCGTGACATGCGCCGCTCGCTCGAGCTCTTCAATCTACTTCCCGCCAAGAGCTACGTGTGGACTTACACATTGCTGTGCGGCCGCATTCGCGAGCTTATCGTTGCCAAAGCGCTCGATGCGCGCGGACAGGGTCGTGAGCTGGCCGCAACGCTCAAGCTCCAGTCCTGGCAGGTCAAGAATCACCTGACCTGGGCACGTCGCTTTTCGATGGCAGAGCTCGTCGCAGCGCTCGAGGGGGCGGTCGATGTGGAGCTCGCGCTCAAGGGTTCGGCCGATTCTCAGACCGCGCTTTTGCTCTGGATTACGAACATCTTGAGAAAATCGTGATGATACCTGCCTATTTGACAAATTCGTTCTATCCCTTTGAGGGGGAGCGTGCTATAGTAGGCGCTTGCATGACCTCACCGTGTCTCAGAGGTGTCATACATTTTTTGCAAGGAACTCGAAAGGAACTCCAGAAGTGGCAAACATCAAGTCTCAGAAGAAGCGTATCCGCACCAATGAGGCAGCTCGCATGCGTAACAAGGCTGTCAAGTCCGAGCTCAAGACGCTGACCAAGCACGTCCAGTCCGCCGTCGCCGAGGGCGACGCCGAGAAGGCCCAGGCTGCCCTCAAGACCGTCACCAAGCGTCTCGATATGGCTGCTGCCAAGCATGTTATTCACAAGAACCAGGCTTCCAACCGCAAGTCCGGTCTTGCCAAGCTCGTGAACAGCATCAACGCCTAAGTTGTAAATTTCACACCAAACAGATTACGCGCATAAATGGAGCCTGTTTTATGGAACAGGCTCCATTTTTTGTACCGCTCGGGTAAGATAGTCCGCATGAATACTTCAATTGACATTTCCCACATCCGCAACTTCTCAATCGTTGCGCACATCGACCATGGCAAGTCCACGATCAGTGACCGTATCCTCGAACTCACCCATACCGTCGACGAACGCGACATGGAGTCGCAGCTGCTCGACACCATGGATATCGAGCGCGAGCGCGGCATCACGATCAAGTCCAATGCCGTTCGCGTGTCCTATGACGCCGACGATGGCGAGACGTATCAGTTCAATCTGATCGATACGCCGGGCCACGTGGACTTTACCTATGAGGTCTCGCGCTCGCTGGCAGCCTGTGAGGGCGCGGTGCTCGTTGTCGACGCCACGCAGGGCGTTGAGGCGCAGACCGTCTCCAACGCGACGCTCGCCATGAACGCCAATCTGGACATTGTGCCGGCCATCAACAAGATTGACCTGCCCTCGGCTCATCCCGACGAGGTTAAGACCGAGATCGAGGATGACCTGGCGATCCCTGCCGATGATGCCGTGTGTGTCTCGGGCAAGACCGGCGAGGGCATCCACGATCTGCTGGAGTCCATTGTCTTTTTGATCTCTCCGCCCAAGGGCGATGCGAACGCGCCGCTCAAGGCACTCATCCTGGATTCGTACTTCGACGAGTATCGTGGCGTCGTCGCCACGGTGCGCATCTTTGACGGCTCCATCAAAAAGGGCGATACCCTGCGCATGATGCAGGCAAAGGGCGACTTTTTGGTCGATGGTGTGGGCGTCAAGCGTCCCGCCGAGACCCCGGTCGACGCGCTGACGGTCGGCGAGGTCGGATACGTGGTCACGGGCCTGAAGGACCCCGAGGCCGTTCACGTGGGCGATACCCTCACGTGGGCGTCGAATCCCTGCCTCGAGCCGCTTCCCGGCTACCGCGAGGCTAAGCCCATGGTCTATACGGGCCTGTTCCCGATCGATAACAAGGACTACGAGAACCTGCGTGACGCGCTTGATAAGCTGCACGTCAACGACCCGTCGTTGGTGTGGGAGCCCGAGACCTCGGTGGCGCTCGGCTTTGGCTTCCGCGTGGGCTTCTTGGGCCTGCTGCATATGGAGGTCGTCAAGGAGCGCTTGGAGCGCGAGTTCAATCTTGACCTCATTGCCACGAGCCCCTCGGTGGACTATCACGTCTACAAGACTGACGGCGAGATGATTGATGTCCGCAGCCCGCAGGATCTGCCCGAGGCTACGCGCATCGAGCGCATTGAGGAGCCCTACCTCAAGGCAAAGATCATCTGCCCGCCCGAGTATACGGGTGCCGTCATGCAGCTCGCTATCGAGCACCGCGGCGTTACGACCGACATGATCCATCTCACGAGCAAGTCGGTCGAGATGCGCTTTGATATGCCGCTCGCCGAGCTCATTTTGGACTTCTTTGACCAGCTCAAGAGCCGTACCAAGGGCTATGCCTCGCTCGACTACGAGTTCAACGAGTACCGTCCCTCCGAGCTTGTGAAGCTCGATATCTTGCTTTCGGGCGACGAGGTGGACGCGCTGTCTTTTATCGTCCACAAGGACAAGGCCTACGGTCTTGCCCGCGGCCTATGCGACAAGCTCAAGGAGATTATTCCGCGTCAGCTGTTCGAGGTGCCCATCCAGGGTGCTATCGGTAACAAGATCATCGCCCGTTCCACCGTCAAAGCGCGTCGCAAGGACGTTCTTGCCAAGTGCTACGGCGGCGATATCTCGCGTAAGCGCAAGCTGCTCGAGAAGCAGAAAGAGGGCAAGAAGCGCATGAAGGCCATCGGCTCGGTCGAGGTCCCGCAGGAGGCCTTTATGGCGATCCTCAAGGTGGACGAGTAGGTCTATGGCGCTTTCCGAATACAGCAAGCGGCTGCTGGGCGCCTATGCCGAGCAGCCGTTCCTTATGGCTCCCATGGCGGGCGTGACCGACCCTGCCTACCGCATCATGTGCCGCCGCCGCGGTGCCAACCTTGCCTACAGCGAGATGGTGAGCGTGGCGGGCCTTGCCTATGCCAGCAACAAGACCTGGCGCCTGGTGCTACCGGCCGACGAGGAGCAGCAGATTTGCGTGCAGCTCTTTGGCTCCAAGCCCGATCAGTTTGCGAGTGCGGTCGCTGCCGTCGAGGAACGCGTGGGCGATCGCCTGTCGCTCATCGATATCAACATGGCCTGTCCTGCCCGCAAGGTTGTCACCAAGGGCGAGGGCTCGGCGCTCATGCGCACGCCCGATTTGGCCGAGAAGATCGTCGAGGCGGCGGTGGGCGCGGCGCATGTGCCCGTGACTGTAAAGATCCGCAAGGGCTTTTATGCCGAGGACCGTAATGCCGCGACGTTTGCCCAGATGCTCGAAGGCGCCGGTGCCGCCGCGGTGGCGGTGCACGGTCGTTGCGCCACGCAGCTCTATACGGGCCAGGCCGATTGGTCTGTCGTCGATGAGGTTGCCGACGCCCTCGAGATTCCCGTGATTGGTTCGGGCGATGTGTTCTCGGCCGAGGATGCCGCGGAGCATCTGCGCAACTCGGGTGCCAGCGCGGTGTTTATCGCGCGCGGTATCTACGGTAATCCCTGGGTCTTTGGTGATGCTCGCGCTCTTGCGCTCGATGGCATACCGGTTCCGCCGCGCAGCTCGGTCGAGCGCCTGGACGCCCTGCGTGAGCACCTAACGCTGACGCATGAGCTCCTGCCGCTCATGTCGCGTGCCCGCACGTATGCAAGCTGGTACTTAAAAGGCATGCCCCATGCCGCCGCTTGGCGTGCCCATGTGGTGCGCTGTTCCACTTACGAGGAGTTTATGGCACTGGTCGATGAGATCGAGCGCGATGTGGTGGCCTGCGAGGCCGCCCTTGCCGCCGGCGAATCGGTGCCCCCTCATCCTCTGGAGGCTTAAGGGTGGCCGTTACCGCACTGTACGTGCACGTGCCGTTTTGCGCCCAAAAGTGCCGGTACTGCGACTTTGACTCGCGCAGTTTTGCTCCGTGCGACCTGAGCGCTGCGCTCGATGCCTATTTTGAGCAGTTGTTCGCGCGTCTCGATGCTTTTGGCAAGGCTGATGCCCTTGACCAGATCCGCACCGTCTATGTTGGTGGCGGTACGCCGTCGCTGGCGGGGGAGCGCCTGGTGGAGCTGGCGCGGCGTATTCGTGCGTGGTGTGCCCCCGTTGAGTTTACCTGCGAGGCCAATCCCGAGTCGCTGACCGCCGAGCTTGCTACTGCACTTGTCAAGGTTGGTGTCACACGCGTCTCTCTGGGCGTGCAAACGCTCGATAACGCCGAACTTACTGCCATCGGTCGTATTCACGATGCCGATCGGGCGCTCGCCGCCATCGCGACGGTCAAGAACGCTGGGCTTGATGTGTCGTGCGACCTTATGTGCGGACTTCCCGGGCAGACCCCAGCGAGTTGGAAGCGCACGCTCGATGGCGTGCTGGCGGCGGCCCCGCATCATGTGTCGGTCTACCCGCTCACGCTTGAGGAGGGGACGCCCCTTTATCGCATGGCGCGCCGCGACGAGTCGCTCGAGCCCGACGAGGATTTTCAGGCTTCGTGCATGGACTTGGCACGCGAGCTCCTGGGTGCCGCCGGCTATCACCCGTATGAGGTGGCGAGCTACGCGCTCGACGGCCATGAGTGCGCCCATAACATTGCCTACTGGACCGGACGGGGCTATCTGGGCCTGGGTCGTTCTGCCGCGGGCATGCTCGACGCCGAGGATTTCGACCGTCTTGCAGGTTTGTTCCCCGGCGTGTCTTCTCGAGGCGATGCGTACCGCGTGCGTCTGGTGCAACGTGACGATGACGCGATGGCGTTCGAGACCGAATATCTGTCGCAGCGCGAGGCCGCGGCTGAAGACCTGATGCTCGCTTGTCGCATGACGCGTGGTGTTGCGTCCGACCTGTTGGTTCGTGCAGCTTTCGTCATCCCAGCTGGCGAGCTGGCAGCTGCCTGCGATCGCGCGCTCGAATTGGGACTTGCCGCTTGGGTGCCCGTGACGCTCGGGGTCCATGAGGGACCCTTCACCTCGGCAGATGTCATCGCGGGCCATGTTCGAGCTCGTTTAGCGCCGACACCCCTGGGCTGGCTCGATGGAAATGTTCTGTTCGAGCTGTTTTGGGATCTAGCTTAGGCCGCTCGGGTAGAATTACCGGAATATATACGCTGCTGTGAGCAGGAGGTTGCCGCGCATGGCGACGATGAACGAAAAAGATTACTACGAGATTCTGGGTGTCTCCAAGGACGCCACCTCGCGTGATATTCAAAAGGCCTTCCAGCAAAAGGCCCGCAAGCTCCATCCGGACGTCAACAAAGAACCGGATGCCGAGGAAAAGTTTAAAGAGGTTTCCGAGGCCTACGCCGTGCTTTCGGATGAGCAAAAACGTGCGCGCTACGATGCCATGCGTTCTGGCAATCCCTTTGTCGGTGCCCCTACGGCTTCGCCCTATGGTGGCGGCTATGCCGGCAACACGGGCTATGGCAATCCCTTTGAGGGCGGCTTTCCATTTGGCGGTGCCTGGGGCCAGCAGCGTCGTGGGCAGGCTGCCTACAATCCCGAGAACGGCGCCAACGTGGTCGTCGATATCAAGCTCGACGCCAAGGAGGCCAAGGGCGGTGCCCGCAAGACCGTCCGCTATACGCGCTTCGATACCTGTGGTCACTGCGGCGGCTCGGGTTCTGTCTCCTCCGAGCATGCCCATACCTGCCCAAGCTGTGGCGGCCGCGGCCACATCGATGTCGACCTGTCCTTCCTGTTTGGTGCGGGCACGTTCCAGTCGGTCTGCCCCGAGTGCGGCGGTTCCGGTAAAGTCGTGGCCGATCCCTGCCCTGATTGCGGCGGCAGCGGTCGTACTCGCGTAACCTCCGAGCAGACGATTGAGTTTCCTGCCGGCACGCACGATGGCGACGAGGTCCGCATTGGCGGCATGGGTCATGCTGGCACCAACGGTGCCGCGGGCGGCGACCTGGTCGGCCGCGCCCATGTTGAGGCCGAGCGCTTGGAAGGCAAAGCTCGTACCGGTTTTTACCTGATGGGCATCGTAGCGCCGTTTTTGGTACTCTCGGCCATCTCGGGTGTGTTCTCGGCCTTTGCCGTGATGTGCTTTATTCCGTTTACCATGGGCCTGTTCATGGTGCTTTCGGACGGTGTGCTTCATCGCAGCCTGCTGTGGTGGAAGCGCGGTGCGATGCAGTTTGCCAACGGTTTTGCCAACGGCTTCATGTTCGCGCTCGTGTCGGTTTGGTTTGCGAGCTGCTCGCAACGGGCCATGCTTTCGCCGTACCAAATGCAATAACATCAAACCCTCTGTTTGCGGTCGGCCCAGCTTGGGTATAGGACGCACTGTGACAATAATGAAAGTCGGAAGGATTCGGTCGTGTCGGAAAATAGGGATTACTACGAGGTGCTTGGCGTCGACAGGGATGCCGACGCGCGGACGATTAAGCGCGCGTTTCTAAAGAAGGCCCGTACCGTACATCCGGATGTTTCGGACGACCCCGAGGCCGAGGCCAAGTTCAAGGAGCTCAACGAGGCCTATTCCGTTCTTTCCGATGAGCAGAAGCGTGCTAACTACGACCGTTACGGCACTGCCGACGGCCCCGGTGGCTCCGGCTACGTCGATATCAACGATATCTTTGGTGGCATGGGCATGGACGACCTGTTCTCGTCGTTCTTTGGCGGCGGTGCCGGCGGTGGCGCCCGCAGCCGTCGTGAGCGTCGTCGCGGACGAGACATGGCCATCTCGCTTTCGGTGACGCTCGAGGAGGCGGCGCTCGGCTGCAAAAAGACAATCAGCTATGACCGCCTTGCTCCTTGCGAGGACTGCAATGGCACCGGTAGGGCAGAGGGCGCACAGGAAAAGCAGTGCGGCCGCTGCCACGGTACGGGCTACGTCACGACGGTTCAGCGATCGTTTTTGGGCCAGGTTCAGTCTTCCTCGCCTTGCCCCGACTGCCATGGCGAGGGCACGGTTATCGATCATCCCTGCGAGACCTGCGACGGTCAAGGCCGCACGCCTTCGCACGAAAAGATCGACATCGATATTCCCGCCGGCGTTTCGACCGGTCGCCAGTTGCGCGTGAGCGGCTTTGGCGAGGCCGGCCTTCGCGGCGAGCCTTCGGGCGACCTGATTGTCAACGTGCGCGTTGCCGACCATGAGCGCTTTAAGCGCAACGGTGACGACCTGTACCTGGTGAGCGATATCTCGATTGCGCAGGCCGCACTCGGCTGCGAGATCGAGGTCGAGGGCATTATGCCCGACGAGGTCGTTAAGGTGACGGTTCCCGCCGGCTCCCAGTACGGCGATACCGTGAGCGTCAATAATTACGGCATGCCGCGCATTGGCGGTGGTGGTTCGCGTGGCCGCCTGATCGTGCAACTGCGCGTGGTCGTTCCCACCAATCTTTCCAATAAGCAGCGCGAGCTGCTCCGTGCTTTTGCCGATGAGATGGGCGATGACGTCGCTTCCGGTAAGAAGTCGGTGACCGACCGTATCAAGAGTGCCCTCGACGATATCCTCGATTAAGGAGCCCGCGTGCTCGCACCCCATATTTCCGTCGTCAACCTCGGCTGCCGCGTCAACCGGGTTGAGTCTGACCGTATCACTGCCGATCTTATGCGCCTGGGCTTTGCTATTGTGGATCCCCAGGATGCCGATCTGATCGTCATTAACACCTGTGCGGTTACGGGCGAGGCCGAGGCCAAGACCCGTAAGGCCGTCCGTCATGCGCTGGCCCATCCTAACGAGCCCTATGTGCTTGTGACCGGTTGCGTGGTCAATTTACATCCCGAGGAGCTGCTGGAGCTTTCGGATCGCGTGATCGCCGAGCCGTCCAAGATCGATGTCGCCGAACGTGTCTGCGAGGTGTTGGGCGTTGAGTCCGATAGCGTTCCCGCCTGCAGCGATGGCGAGGTGGTCGATGCGCTCGGTCGCTCTCGCCTGGGCGTGAAGATTCAGGACGGCTGCAACCATCGCTGCACCTATTGCATTGTGTGGAAGGCACGCGGCCCCGAGCGCTCCGTGCCCGTTGAGTCCGTGCTCGAGCAAGTTCGCGAGGCCCAGGAGGCCGGCGTGCCCGAGGTGGTGCTGACGGGTGTGAACCTGGGCGCCTACGATGGCAAGAGCGCGACCGACGAGCATGTCGAAATCGATGAGCTGCTCGAGGCCATCATGGAGCGCACGTCTATT
>CALGZX010000058.1 GCA_937934165.1 uncultured Collinsella sp. | reverse complement strand
GTTCTCAAGGTGCACGCCTGCGCTGGTTCCCGGTTCCACCGGGCCGCGCGGCAAGGAGATATATTGCCAGACCGGAGGGGCGCCGGGGGCGGGAATCTGGGCGTACACATTTCCTACACATCTTCTGATCCGACTAACGTTTGCCAGCCGTTACCTACCGCTCGCCGAGCATCTCTTTATATAAGGCAGCCTCATGGTTAAAGCGGATACGTCCCCCTAGCTAAAGCACAGCCAGCATCGAGCAACTCATCACGTTCTTCCACCGAGAACCCCTCGGCGTAGACGCGCACCACTGGTTCGGTCCCGCTAGGACGGACCAGCAGCCACGTGTCATCCTCGAATGACAGACGCAAGCCGTCCATATGACTAACGTTTTGCGGCACCTTGCCACAAATCGACTTGGGGTTTACGCCCGGCAGCAGGGTTCGTAACGTTTCGGCATCTTCGGCCTCAAGGCGCAAATCGCGTCGACCGTAACTCGTCTTACCAAAACTGTCCTCGAGTTGGTCGACCAGAACGCCCAAAGGCGCGTCCGTCTTTGCCATAAGCTCACACAGAATCAGACAGGCGAGGATTCCATCGCGCTCGGGCATATGCGCGGCGATGCCGATGCCACCGGCTTCTTCGCCGCCCATGAGGACGCCACCCTTCTTCATCTCCGCCGCTATATATTTGAAACCGACTGGTTTGACGGTCACGCGGCAGCCAAGCGCCTCCGCAATGCGACGCACGAGCGTCGAGCATGAAAGATTGACGACGACGCGCCCCTCCAAATTACGAAATTGAACCAAGTCGCCCAAAACGAGCGCCATGATCTGATGCGGATGTATATATCTGCCGCGCTCGTCAACCGCGCCGATACGGTCGGCGTCGCCGTCGGTCACCAGGCCAGCGCAAGCTCCGTCCTCGATAACCGTGCGCTCGCAAGTGTCCACCCAAGGCTCAACGGGGTCGGGGCAGATATCTTCTTGATCAGACGCCTGCCCGGCGTGAATCTCGTGCACCTCAACGCCAAGCTCGCGCAGCAAGTCGGCTAGATAGCCCTGGGCTGCGCCGCCCATGGGATCGACAACCACGCGCAAGTGCGCGGCGCGGATGGCTTCGGCATCGACAAACGATGCCACCGCCTGCATATAGTCAGGAATGATATCCGCGGTGCGATATTGCCCCTCGATCCCCATTGGCTCGGGAGTCATAGTCTCTTCGAGCTCTTCGATGACATCCTGGTTGGCGGTCGAGCCGTCACCCATGCGAATCTTGAGGCACAGATAGCCCTGCGGATGATGGGAGCCCGTCACCATGAGCGCGCCGCACGCCTCACCGTCATAAGCCGCCGCCCACGTAAGGGCAGGGGTCGGAACAGATCGCGAAGCGAGCACGGTGTCCAGCCCGTGCGCTGCTAGCACGCCCGCCGCAAGCTCAGCGAACTCGCGCGCCAGGGGCCGGGTATCGAACCCTATATATACCGTTTTGCCCGGATTGGTCTTTTGCCACAACTCGCCGACGGCATCGGCGATACGGGCAACGTTATCGGCAGTGAAGTCCTCATCGACGCGAGCGCGCCAACCGTCAGTTCCAAAATGAATTATCGCGCACACGCGCAGACACCTCACAGTGTTTGGATCATGGTACGCATGGGGTATACCCGCAACATGCACTCGGCAACCTGCCGGCACCAGCATTCACCATTTGGGCAAATGCTGCCGAGGACATGCAAGCAATAAAAAAAACCGCCCCGTATGGAGCGGTTTTGCCCTTTATATATCGAGCGCCTCGGCCATCGCGGCCGTAGTGATTGCCGTGGTTCCACAGCAACTGCCCACCATTGCGGCACCGGCATGTCTCCATTCGATGCATGCGCGCGCGAAAGCTTCGGGATTCTCGTGCCATACGGGGCCATCCTGAGTCTGGACCGGGTCGCCCACGTTGGGACGCACCGTGACGGGAGTAGTCGCCGATGCAACCATCCTGGGCACCGCCGCGTTCGCGGCCGCAAGCGAACAGCAATTAACACCAACCGAGTTTGCGCCGTGTTTTTCGGCGTACAAAACGGCTGCCTCGATGTTGAGGCCATCGCCCAACAGGTCGCCTTTATCGTCAACGACAAAACTCACCAGAACAGGCATGCCATCGGCGGCATCTCGGGCGCCGGCAAGCATGGGCTGCAAATTACGGATAGACGTCACCGTCTCGATCAGCAGACCGTCAACACCAGCATTGAGCAAGGCGTGCGCCTGTTCGCGCGCAATGCCTCGGATTTCACGATACTCGGCAGAGTCCTCGGCAAACCACTCAATACCGATCGGGCCCATCGAGCCCAGCAGCAGCTGAGGGTGCGCCTGGCGGGCATCGTCGACAGCCCCGCGATTGACCTCCGCCACGGACGGCGCAATCTGGTCGTGCTTGAGGGCATAGCTCGATGCCTGAAAGGTGTTGGTAATGAGCACCTGCGCGCCGGCGGCGACATACAAGCGATGGATACGAGAAACGGTCTGCGGCTCTGCCAGATTCCAAAACGCCGGTGGAATGTCGGCGGCATCGTACTCACTCAACAGAACACTGCCCATGGGACCCTGCGCCAACAAGGTCTCGCTCGACAAGCGGCGCGTAAGTTCCTCGGCACCAAAGCGGTTGTAATAACTCGTATCCATATATATCCCGCTATTCCTCGACGCTGATTCCCTGCTTTTCGAGATAGGCGAGCCAGCGGTTCATCGTGTCCTCGGAAAGCGCATGCTCCATCATGCAGGCCTCGGAATCGGCTCGCTCAAATTCGACACCGAGCTCCTGAACCAAAAACGTGCGGATGAGGCGATGACGGTACCAGATAGCCGTACCAACCTCGCGGCCGCGATCGGTCAGGACTACCTTGCCGTAGTGCGATTGCTCGACAAGTTCGGATGCCTTGAGCGCCGAAACCGCTTTATTGACCGATGCCTTGGAGACGCCAAGACGCTGCGCGATGTCGACCGATCGCACGCCGTTGGTTTCCCCCTCTTCGCTTTCAATGCGAACCATGCACTCCAAGTAGTCTTCGTTCGCCACCGTCAGATGTAGTTCGCGCGAGCTATTTGTCGTATCCATGATCTTCCGTCCCTTCTGCATTCAATGGCTGATTCTACCCCATCCAAGCGTCGTGGTATGCCGTGGCATACCGTGCTAGAGTTCTTGTTGCACACGACGACCAAGATTGGAGCGGTCTTTATGGAAAACACCACCACGAGCCCCGATGTCCTCGAACGCTTTTTGCGCTACGTCCAGATCAACACGCAGTCCGAGGATGCAAACTGCGACCAGGTACCCTCGAGCGCCGTTCAGTTTGACCTTGCCAACGTGCTGGCTGAAGAGCTGCGCGAGCTTGGTGCGGAAGATGCCCACGTGACCGAGCACGCCTATGTCTGCGCGCATATCCCCGCAAGTGCGGGCGCTGAGGACAAGCCCGCCCTGGGCCTGATCGCCCATCTCGACACCACCGAAGTTGCACCGGGCGCCGGCGTGAAGCCGCACATCGTGCACTACGAAGGCGGCGACCTGGTCTGCGGCACGGTTGACGGTAAACCCGTTGCCATGAGTACCGCCAAGCTTCCCGCCCTGAATGACCTCGCGGGTGAGGACCTGGTCTGCAGCGACGGCACCACGCTGCTGGGCGCAGACGACAAGGCAGGCGTCGCCGAGATCATGTCGCTTGTCGCGCGTATCGCTCAGGACCCTTCTCTGCCCCATCCCGCACTCGGCATTTGCTTCTGCCCTGACGAGGAGATCGGCCACGGAGCCGAGCTGTTGGATATCGATACCTTTGGCTGCAAGTACGCCTACACGGTCGACGGCGGCCCCATCGGCGAACTGGAGTGGGAGTGCTTTAACGCCGCCGAGGCGACCGTCCGCTTTGAGGGCCAGTCCATCCACCCGGGCGACGCTAAGGGCCGTATGGTCAACGCAGGCAATCTGTTCTGCGACTTCAACGCGTTGCTCCCCTACGTGCAGCGACCGGAGTATACGGAAGGCTACGAGGGCTTTTATCACCTTGAGGGTGTATCTGCGACCGTCGATCACGCCACAGCGCGCTATATCGTCCGCGACCATGACGCCGCCAAGTTCCAGCAGAAACTCGACCTTATTGATGCCGCCGCCTCGATGCTCAACCAGCGTCTAGGTGAGGAGCGCGTGACGGTCGAGATTAAGCAGCAGTATCGAAATATGGCCGAGATCGTTCGTGGCTATCCCGAGCTTATTGATGTTGCCAAGGAAGCCTATCTTGCCTGCGGCGTTGAGCCCCAAGTGCTGCCGATTCGTGGCGGCACCGACGGCGCTCAGCTGTCGTTCCGCGGTCTGCCCTGCCCCAACCTTTCCACCGGCGGCTATTGCTACCACGGCGTCAACGAGTTCGTCCCGGTCAGTTCGCTCGTCAAGATGACCGACGTGCTCCAGGAGCTCGTCGCCCGCTTTGCATAAGCCTGGCTGCACAAGTCCAAAAGACGAATCGCCCCGTCCTCAACCAAGAACGGGGCGGTTTTTTACTGCAACGAGAATAGGTTGACGCACGCCAGCCTCTTGAAGCAAGGAGTGTCCCAAACTGCCGGTACAAAAGGAACGTCCCCAAGTGCCAAGTGCATCAAGAGTGCCCCCTTTGACCAGTCGTTTAAGAACGTCCCCAATGACTAACGTCGCAGGTTGAGGACGGGCAGCGAGCGGGTCGCATTTGAGACAAGGTGACGTGAAACGAAAGGGCGCTGACCT
>CALGZX010000057.1 GCA_937934165.1 uncultured Collinsella sp. | reverse complement strand
TGCCGAAAACCACCACAAAGGTGCCTGTCCCCTTTGCGGTGGTTTATGCTTTTCAGGGTGGAAGGGAGCGAGCAATGACGTCTGAGGGCTTTTTTGAACGGGTGTACGAGGTGGTCGAGCAGATCCCCGAGGGGATGGTAGCCACGTATGGCCAGGTGGCGCTGCTTGCCGGTCGTCCACGAAGTGCGCGGTACGTGGGGTATGCCCTGCATAGCAATCCGCGCCCCGGCGAGATTCCCTGTCACCGCGTGGTGTTTGCCGACGGCCGTATCTGTGAGGGCTTTGCCTTTGGCGGCCCCGATGCTCAGCGTGAGCTCTTAATGGGGGAGGGTGTGACGTTTACCGATCCCGTGCACGTCGACTTGGCCGCCTGTCGCTGGCTTGCCGGACTCTAACGGCTCTGCCGTGGCCAAAACCACCACAAAGGTGCCTACCCCTTTGTGGTGGTTTAGTTTACTTGGGCTAACTTATGGAGAAGCTATGGCGGCGGATATTGATGCTGCAAAGTAAACCACGGCGAACTATATTGGTTTCAGCAACGGAGCAGGCAATAGGCGATGAAAAAGCCTGCCCTGTTGAGTTTGATTCGCATTCCTCCCCTCTGTGCGATTCAACGGTGTACTTCGGGAACAGGCCCGCTGGCAACTAACTGCCGGCGGGCCTGTTCCTGTTTGTCGGGGGAGTGCGATGGACGGAGCCGAAGCGGTCCGGCTCCAAAAAAGGCGGACGCCGTAGCGCCCGCCCTATAGCAATCGAAAGCTCAAGCCAGCAGATCGGCCTAGTACACCATACCCATGGCGTCCTGAACCTCTGCCAGGGTCTGCTCGGCGATCTCGTTGGCGCGACGGTTGCCCTCGTGCAGCACGTCCTTCACGTAATCCAGATCGTTCTCGTAGCGCTGGCGACGCTCGCGGATAGGTGCGAAGTACTCGTTGACGACCTCGGTCACGTACTTCTTGAGCTGGCCGGAGCCGCCCATGCCAATCTCCTCGGCAATTTCGACCTCGGAGCGGCCGGTGCAGATGGCGGCTGTCGAAAGCAGGCCAGACACGCCGGGGCGGTTCTCGGGATCGAACGTGATCATGCGCTCAGAGTCGGTCTGGCTTTTCTTGATGCGCTTGGCCGTCTCCTCAGCGGTCATCGAGATGTTGATGGCGTTGCCGTAGCTCTTGCTCATCTTGCGACCGTCAAGGCCGGGCAGTAGCGGGGTCTCGGACAGCAGCGCGTCGACCTCGGGGAACACCTTGCCGTAACGGTTGTTAAAGCGGCGGGCGATGGTGCGGGTAAGCTCGATGTGCGGCAGCTGGTCGCGACCGACGGGTACCACGTTGCCCTTGCAGAACAGGATGTCGCAGGCTTGATGTACCGGGTAGGTGAGCAGAAGGCCGGTGAGCTCGTGGCCCGAGGCCTCCATCTCGGCCTTGACGGTGGGGTTGCGCGCCAGCTCGGCCTCGGACACCAGCGACAGGAACGGCAGCATGAGCTGGTTGGCGGCGGGCACGGCGGAGTGCGCGTAGATCATGGTCTTGTCGGGGTCGATGCCGCAGGCAAGGTAGTCCATGACCATGTTGTACACGTTGTCCTGGATGTGCTCGGTCGTGTCGCGGTCAGTGATGACCTGGTAGTCGGCGATGAGCACGTTGGTCTTGGCGCCCATGTTCTGCAGCTCAACACGGCCCTTGAGGGTGCCGAAGTAGTGGCCCAGGTGCAGACGGCCGGTGGGGCGGTCGCCGGTGAGCATGGTGAACTTCTCGGGCGTCTTGGTCAGGCCCTCGCGAATGGCGTTGCTCTTTTGCAGCGCGACTTCGTAGCTGTTCTCGTTTGGCATGATTGCTCCTAACGTATGTTCATGGGTCAAGATGATAACGCGTTTATTGGAGGGGTGGTGCGTAAGTAGGCGAGGGGCGGGAGAGGGACGCGCGTGGTGCGGCATGTGCGATGGGTGCGGCGCGGCCGTGCTTGGCTAACGGTGCCTTGGCACATCCTCGGCAGCTTGCCCTAGAGCTTGTGGTGGCGCTCTTCTTTGCGCTCCTCGGCTGCCTGCTCCTCCTGCTTAAAGGCGGGGTCGTCGGGGGTGACCAGTTCGTCCTCGTGCGTGCGCTTGTTGTAATGGTGGCGCAGCACGGGTTCAAACAGGTGCAGGTGCTTGGCAAAGGCCGCCGAGCCAATGGCAAGCACGGTAAAGATGAGCACGCGCATGGGCACCTCGACCTGATTGATGGCGGCGGCGCCGGCCGAAAGCATAATGCACCAGGCATAGATGAGCAGCACAGCCTGTTTTTGGTTGTAGCCTTCTTGGATCAGGCGGTGGTGGATGTGGCCCTTGTCGGCCTGCCCGATGCTAATGTGGGCGCGCTTGCGGCGCACGATGGCGCTAAACGTGTCGATGATAGGCACGCCGGCAACGATGAGCGGGATGATAAGCGAGGTGAGTGCGGCGGTGCGGCTCACGTTGAGCAGCGAGATGGAGCCCAGCGCAAAGCCCAGAAGCAGCGACCCCGAGTCGCCCAAGAAGATGCTTGCGGGGTTGAAGTTGTAGCGCAAAAAGGCCAGACAGGCGCCAAAGAGCGCAATGGAGAGCGCGGCGGCGTCGATGCGGCCCGAGAGAACGGCCATCGAAAACATGGTGAACGAGGCGATGCCGCAGATGCCCGTGGCCAAGCCGTCGAGGCCGTCGATGAGGTTAATGATGTTGGTGAATGCCACCAGATAGATTACGGTGATGGGGTAGGCGAGCCATCCGAGCATGATCTCGCCGGGAGCAAACGGGTTGACGATGACGCCGATTTTTAGGCCGCCCATGCAGGCGATAAGCGCGGCGAGGACCTGTCCGGCCAGCTTTTGCTTGGGCGTGAGCTGGAAGACGTCGTCGATAGCGCCGGTCGCAAAGATGACGGTAAAGGAGAGCGCCAGCATGGGATAGCTAATGTGAAGGCGCGGGTGCGGCACCAGGACGGGTGGCCAGCCTAGGTACCAGGTGCCTAGGATTTGCACAATGCAGGCAACGACCAGGCCCAAAAACACCGCCGTTCCGCCCAAACGCGGGATGGGCTTGGTGTTGATGCGGCGCTTAGAAGGATAGTCGACGGCATCGAGCTTAATTGCCAAGCGCTTGACCAGGGGCACCGCGAGGAAGGTCGTGATAAAAGCCGCCGCTGCCACGCATAGGTACGGTATGTAGCTCGGGGATGAAGCCATGAATCTAAAAACCGCCAAGCGTCGAAGGAAAAGGTCAAAGGTTGCTACGCGGAAATGGCATAGCTGTCCCATGATACTCGACCGAGGGGGGTGCGGAGGTTTGCACCGTGCGATTATCACGCGCATACCAGATATTGGAATGTTGTCGATGGCTTGTCGGGATGCCGGCGGGGATCCATATGGACTGTATGGTGATTTTCGGCAAAAGAAAACCACCCCCCACGTTACGAAAATGAACCCACCTAAAACAGGTGGGTGCCCTCATCGACTGTTCCAGCGTCCTTAACAACGAAGGATACCTGTACTAGGCACGACTGTGTGGGCTCCCTAAATAAACGCGACGGTTCACCCAGTTGCTCCGCGGGGGGCGGAATAACTACATCATAAAGCGGCACTTTATCGATTCCAGTCTTGACATTACAAAAATCGTGTCGGACGATTACGGCGCCTTAGGGACGGAGCCGTCTACCCGGTCTGGCCCTTTAC
This sequence comes from uncultured Collinsella sp., assembly GCA_937934165.1. Lineage (GTDB taxonomy): Bacteria > Actinomycetota > Coriobacteriia > Coriobacteriales > Coriobacteriaceae > Collinsella. Next base: position 1,042 of record CALGZX010000057.1, on the reverse strand, counting down.
GTTTGAGCTGCTGAATCGTTGTTTTGGAGCATGTTTTTATGCCGACGTCGTTGACCGAACTTTTTTCGCCCGCCTGCCATTTGTGTCCGCGCCGTTGCGGTGCGGCGCGCGATGAGGGCGCGCACGGCGTCTGCGGTGCTAACGACACGCTCAAGGTGGCCCGCGCCGCGCTTCATATGTGGGAGGAGCCGCCTATCTCGGGCGAGGCCGGTTCGGGCGCGATCTTCTTTAGCGGTTGCTCGCTTAAATGTATCTACTGCCAGAACCACGAGATCTCGACCGGCAATTTTGGCCTTGAGATTTCGCCTGAGCGCCTGGTCGAGATTATGCTGGAACTGCAGGACCAGGGTGCCAACAACATCAATTTGGTGACGGCGACGCACTATGCGCACCTGTTGCCTGCCGTGATTGCCGCGGCACGGGCGCGCGGACTGGTTATCCCGATCGTCTACAACACGAGTGGTTACGAGCGCGCGAGTGCCGTGGCGGCGCTGGGCGACCTGGTCGATGTGTGGCTTACCGACTTTAAATATGCCAATGCCGGGCTTGCGCAGTCGCTCTCTCATATAAAGGACTACCCACGTGTGGCCGTGTCAGGCCTGGCTCAGATGGCGCGCGAGATCGAGCGCCGCGGGGGAGAGATGGTGGATGAGGGCGGGCTCATGAAGCGCGGCATGATTGTGCGCCATCTGGTACTGCCGGGACATGCAGACGATTCGTGTCGCGTGCTGGACCTGGTGTGGCAGACGGTGGGCGATGTGCCGATCTCGGTCATGAACCAGTACACGCCCAATGCACTTATGCGCGAGCAGGGCGGCGACCTGGCGCGTGCCGTGACGCGCGAGGAGTACGAGCAGGTGCTCGACCATGCCGACGACCTGGGTTTTACGACGATGTTCTGGCAAGAGGGCGGCGCGGTAGACGAGAGCTTCACCCCGGCCTTCGACACCACCGGTGTTCTTACCAGCGCAAAGTAGTGCGTTCGTCGATGATTTTTCTGGGACGGGGATTAAAAAAGGCTCTGTTAGACCAGGATTGACAT
>CALGZX010000056.1 GCA_937934165.1 uncultured Collinsella sp. | reverse complement strand
CCGTTCGACTTGCATGTGTTAGGCGCGCCGCCAGCGTTCATCCTGAGCCAGGATCGAACTCTCCGTCCAAAATATATGGGCTTCGAGCCCGTCCGGTCCTCTCAGTCATTCGCTGATCGGTTCCGTTCGATTCATATGGTTCTAGTATAGGAAAAGGAATTTCTCGGGGCCGCCTCTCGGCGGCCTTGCGAAAAACAAATCCAAGTTAGACCATTTCAAATGGTTCGATGTCTGCCCGGATGCGACACTTGAAGTGTCCATCCTCGCAGTATCCGGTTCTCAAGGTGCACGCCTGCGCTGGTTCCCGGTTCGACCGGGCCGCGCGGCAAGGAGATATATTGCCAGACCGGAGGGGCCCCGGGGGCGGGAATCGCGCACTCCATATTTTGTTCACAAATAAATAGATTCCTCAGTCGCGTCACTGAGGTTAAAACTGAAGCATTGGCTTCTGATATTGGCGATGACCAGCTGTTTTATGAGTATTGAGACATCGGTCATCTCTGGAGCGCTACTTTACTCCAAAGGCATCAGCTATTTGTTTCCTATCGGTAAAAGGCGGGTTTTGTTCGCCAAGCGTTCTTATATATAGATAGATACGGGTTCGAACCCGTGCACCGGCAACAAAATAGACGGCCAACCGAAGTTGACCGTCTCAACAATCTTTGGGTGGGCCGTCAGGGGTTCGAACCCTGGACCTTGGGATTAAAAGTCCCCTGCTCTGCCAGCTGAGCTAACGGCCCGCGGGTGGCATTGTACCACGGTCTGGGACTATTCCCAACTCCATTGGCCGTTCTGGAAAATCACAACTTCACGTCCATCAGGCGTAATGCCCGTAATATCGATGTCGTCCGTGCCGATCATAAAATCGACGTGCGTGCTCGAGACGTTAACACCATGCTCCAGGAGCTCCTCCTTGGACATGTCGTACCCACCCTCGATGCATTCGGGGAAACCGACACCTAGCGCGAGATGGCAGCTAGCGTTCTCGTCATAGAGCGTATCGTAGAACAGAACACCACTTTCGCGGATCGGCGTGTTCTTGGAGATGAGCGCGACCTCTCCCAGGTGAGCAGCGCCCTCGTCAGTATCGATGATACTTGCGAGCGTTGCCTTGCCCACGCGGGCGTCGTAGTCCACCACGCGGCCGCCCTCGAACTTAATCCAAAAATCGTCGACTTTATTGCCGTGGTGGATGAGCGGCATGGCCGAGTACACGATACCGTCGGCGCGCATGCGATCGGGCGAAGTGAAGACTTCCTCGGTGGGAATGTTGGGGAAGAAGGGGTGCCCATCGGGCGTCTTGCCCTTGCCGCCGGCCCACTCGTGACCCTTCGTCATGCCAATCGTCAGATCGGTTCCATTTGCCGCGGTGTAATGCAGGCAGTCGAAACGATTGTCGTTCAGGAAACGCAGGTTCTTTTCGAATGCGGCGTCATGGAGCTCCCAGTCGCTCTCTGGGTCCTGGCCATCGGCGCGAGCGGTGTGCAGAATCGCATTCCACAGCTTATAGATTGCAACCTCATCGGCGTCTCCCGGGAACACCTCGCGCGCCCAAGCCACGACCGGAGCGCCGGCGATGCACCACGGATTGATGTTGTAATCCAGTCCACGGCGGAAAACTTTGCACTGCGTGTTCTTTGCCTTAGAAGCTGCAGCGGGCTTAGCGGGATCGATGCCCTTAAGGGCGGCGGGGTCCGCACCCTCGATAAAGATAAAGCAGGCACCGTCCTGGGCCAGGGAATCCAGCTGCAGGCGCTTCCACTCGGGCGTCTGCTCAAAATAGCTTTTCTCGACATGCTCGTACGTGAGCCTCGTCACGGCATCATCGGCCCAGATGACCGTCACGTGGCCGGCGCCGGCAGCATAGGCCTCCGCGACCACCACGCGCGCAAACGGCGCGCACTCAACCGGAGACTGAACGACGACTTCCTGGCCGGGCTTAACGTTTACGCCCTTGCGGACAACCAGGCGCGCATAGTTTTTAATCTTGGGCTCCAGGGACTTCATACCCTCCAGGGCCTCTTCGACCGTCAGGGCAGCTCGAATCATGTGCCACTCCATCTATCTATAGAACAGTAAAAAGGCGCGCCGCAAAAACGACGCGCCTTATATCTTAGCGATAAGTATGTATGCAAACGCTACTTCTTCTTGGAGTCCTTCTTGTCCTCCTCGGCAGCTGCGCGCTCGATAAGAGCGTTGAGCTTGTTCTCGGACATGCCCTCGGCCTGCGCGCGGTACATGTTGCGCAAGGGACGAATACGAGCGAAGTCGTAGATAAAGTCACCTAGGATGATGACATAGGACAAAACGATGCCGACCATCTGGACAGGGCTGGACACCATGCCAGCGGGAGCGAAGTACAGCGAGGCCCAAATTGCCACGACGAGCATCATGCCAATGGCGAGCACAATCCACCAGATGCGACGGCGCTTGGTGTAGTCCTCGTCCTGCTTGAGGAGGATATTCGACACCGTATAGATGCGGTCCTCCTTGGCGCGCTGCTTAGCCTTGCGGGCGCGCTTCTCCTCTTTAGAGAGGCCCTCGAGGTTCTCGCCCTTCTCGAGCTCTTTGCGGCGTGCCTTAGACGAAGCCGGCACGACGCGAACGGAGCTCGCTGCTTGGCGGGCGGGCTTAGCAGATGCGGCAGACTTGCGCGCAACCCCGGTAACTTCGTGGGATTGCGTGCGCTTGTTCGTGGCGCTACGGGTACTCACTTATGCGTTCTCCTTCATGCTTGTGAACTGGGAGCCCGTGATGATCTGGAAGGCCTCGCGATAGCGCTCGGACGTGCCATCGATGACCTCGGCGGGCAGGTGCGGGGTCTCCCCCGTCATATCCCAGTTGGCCTTGAGCCAATTGCGGACGAATTGCTTGTCGTAGCTAGGCTGGATCTTGCCCTCCTCGTAGCTGGCAGCAGGCCAGAAACGGCTGGAGTCGGGCGTGAGGCACTCGTCGATCAGCGTGACCTTGCCATCGATGACACCAAACTCGAACTTGGTGTCGGCAATGATGATGCCACGGGTCGCGGCGTACTCGGCAGCGGCCTTGTAGATCTTGAGGGAAAGGTCACGAATCTGCGTGGCGATGTCCTCGCCCACGATCTCGCAGCAACGCTCGAACGAGATGTTCTCGTCGTGGTCACCGATCTCGGCCTTCGTGGACGGCGTGAACAACGGCTCGGGAAGCTTGGAAGCCTCGGTCAGGCCCTCAGGCAGCTGGATGCCGCAGACGGTGCCGTTCTCGTCGTAGGTCTTCTTGCCCGAACCGGTCAGATAGCCGCGGACGATGCACTCGATAGGAATCGTCTGGGCCTTCTTAACCAGCATGGCGCGGCCAGCGAGGTAGTCACGATACTCAGCAAACTCCTCGGGGAAATCCGCCGGGTCGATGGAAACGAGATGGTTGGGAACGATGTCGGCAAACTTATCGAACCAGAATGCCGAGATGCAATTGAGCACCTCTCCCTTAAACGGAATCTCGTCGGGAAGAATGAAGTCGAACGCAGAAATGCGGTCGGTGGCGACCATCAGCAGGTTTTCACCGGCATCGTAAATATCACGAACCTTGCCACGGGAATCCGGACGACGCTCCATCGTTGTCACGTGAGTCACTCCTTACCTAAATACGACAGAAATGCGGGTTCTTTCCCGCATGTTTTCGCAAACTCGGAGCGGCAGGGACGCGGCCCCTCCTTCACCGAATAGCGAAAAGCTAGTGCTCCATTGTAGTAGATGCCGCGTCTGCCGTGTGCTCGCGGGGCAGATGAATTGTAAAAGTCGTACCCTTTCCAAGCTCCGACTCCACGGATATGTAGCCATGGTGACGCTCGACGATCTGCTTGGTCACGGCGAGGCCAACGCCCAGGCCGCCAGCTTCGCGGGCGCGGCTGGCATCGGCGCGCCAAAACCGCCCGAAGATGCGCGACAGATCGTCCTTGGCAATACCGATACCGGTATCCGAAACGGCAATACTGACGTGCTTGCGGTCACTGAGCACCGACACCACGACCCAACCGCCCTCGGGGGTGTAGCGCATGGCGTTGCTCATGAGGTTGATAACACATTGCGTGATCATGTCGGGATCGGCCTCGACGACATCGTCGTGACCCTGGGTCTCGTCCGCAAAACGCAGGCGCAGATCGCGGTCGACAAACAGGCGCTCCTGGGCATTAACGATGGAACGCACGAAAGGAACCATGTCCACCGGCTCAAGGTTGAGCGGAGCCGTGCTGTTTTCCATGCGCGACAGGTCGAGCATCTGCTGCACCAGACGAGCCAGGCGACGCGTCTCGGAAGCAACGGTTTCCAAATGCTCATCGTCGGTGGGATACACGCCATCCTGCATGGCCTCGACCGTTGCGAGCATGGCCATAAGCGGCGTGCGAAGCTCGTGTGCAACGTCTGAGGTCAGGCGCTTCTCGTGTTTCATATCCTTCTCGAGCGAAGTGGCCATCTCATCGAAGGTCTCACCCAGCTGATCGATCTCGTCATCACCGCGCAGTCCCGTGCGAGCCGACAGGTCGCCGTCACGGATTTGCTTTGCGGTACTGGTGATGCGATGAATCGGCTTGGTGAGCATGCGCGACACGAGCGATCCGATAACGACCGAAATGCAGATTGCAACAACCGCGGCGAGGGCCATGGCGTTAAAGGTCTTCTCCCTAAACGCAGAGTCCGCCTTGGTGAGCAGAGCGTCGGAGCCGATGGCCCACAGCTTTACCTGTCCGACATGCTCGCCGGAAGACGTTACAATCTCGACGTTAGCAACGCTATCGGAGTCGGTTGGAGCAGACGAGACCGGGCTATGCGATGCCCTCTTGCCGCTCGTGTCGTCGGTCGTAGCCTGGTTTTCGCGTACATCGGCGGTGGCGCTTGCCGAGGGCCAGGAATCGTCATAAACGATCACGCCCTTTTTATTGACGACCTGCATACCCAGATCGTCGGAAACCAAACTCGACGTTGCGACCGTGCGCAGTTCTCCCGCGGTCCAAGAGCCGTTTTCCTCATATGAGGTTGCCAACTTCTCGGCAGCGGAATTTGCGATTTCGACGATATTGGAGCGTGTGTAATCCGAAAAGACCGTGCCCCACACAACAGAGACAACGCCCACCAGCACCAATACCGTCATGAGCGATGTCAGAGCAAAAGCAAGTGCCATGCGCGAGGGATAGCTCATCGTTGGCCGTGAATCGGAACGAGGCGTGTTCCAACTAGCCTTGGAACCCGCCTCGCTCTCCTGCTTGTGCTTTTGTCCGATTTCAAAGCGCGCAGGTGTCATATGTGATTTCCCTATTTCTCGTCCGACTTATCGGTCTTGGCCGGAGCCTCGAAGCGATAGCCGACACCATGGACGGTGTAGAGCCACTTGGGCTTCTTGGGATCATCGCCCAGCTTGGCGCGAAGATTCTTCACGTGGCTATCGATAGTGCGCTCATAGCCCTCAAAGTCATACCCGAGCACTTTCTCGACCAGCTCCATGCGGTTATACACACGGCCGGGATGGCGGGCAAGCGTGGTGAGCAGCTTGAACTCGGAAGCCGTCAGATCGACTTCCTTGCCCTCGACCAAGATCTTGTGGCCCGAGATATCGATGACCAGATCGCCGAAGTCGAGTACCTCGACGGCGGGCTCGTCGGCCTGATGGGCACGGCGGAACAGAGCGCGAACGCGGGCGACGAGCTCGCGCGGCGAGAACGGCTTAATCAGATAGTCGTCGGCGCCGAGCTCAAGACCGATAATACGGTCCTCGATCTCGCCCTTAGCCGTCAGCATGATGATGGGGACATCCGAGGTATCGCGAATGGTGCGGCAAACGCGCTCGCCGGGGATCTTGGGGAGCATAAGGTCGAGCACGACCAGGTCGAACTGATGCTTCTCGAACTCCTCGATCGCGGACTGACCGTCGCCGACGCCCACAACCCAGTAGCCTTCGCGCTCGAGATAGGCAGCGACGGCGTCACGGATTGCCTTCTCATCCTCGACCAGCAGAATCTTTTTTGCATCTGAAGCCATAACACGGCCCCCCTGTCTCAATTAGCTAAGAACAAGCCCATTTTAACGCACCTGAGCCCGCCGGATGCCGCTATGACGCGGCAGCTCGGCGGGCGGTACTCACAATTACAACGCGTTTATTCCCCTGTTGGCGCCTTTTTAACCCCTCTAAGCTTAAAGAGAGAATAGGCGTGCAGTGACTGTCTCTGGTATACCCTGGCTGTTGCGCACCGTGGCGTACGTAAGGAATGAGTCCGATTTTCCCGCCGTAGCTGGATAATCGCCATACTCCAAAGCGCGGTCGGGCGACAGCAGCGAGCCATAGGTCTTGGCAGAGGTGTCGATCAGGAAATGCGACGCCTGTACCTTAACAAGGTATTTATTCTTCTTGCCAGCCGCACATGCGAGCGGCTCGCGTGACAGAAAGAGGTACGGCCCTCCCTCATTACCAATATACGTGCCCATGTTGCCCAGGCTGCCCACGCCACTATAGGTCGCCTCGATAGAAAACACGAAGGTATCGCCCATATATACGGCCTCGAAAGGCGAGACTGACGAGGGAAGGACTAGCTGGGCACGCTTGGTGTTGTTGCCGTCGGTCAGATCGATTGCCGTTATGCCGTAGTAGACGCCCTCGTCGTTGCGGACACGCGGCGAGATGGTCAAAATGCCGTCGCTCGCGCGCGGGGCCGATGCAAAGCGACCCGTCGATTTCCAAATTGTCTCGGCCTTGGATTCATCAAGCGAGCGACGATAGCAAAACGAATCGCTACTCGTTTTATTGCCACCTGCCGAGGGCATTTTATACCAGATGACTGATGACCCGAACGCCGTAAACAGCGGCGGATCATAGTCCTTGCCACCTCGATCGAGCTCAACCACGTCGCCAGAGAGCGAAGCGCCCGACAGATTTTGAGCGTAGAGCTTCCACGATGAATTGGCAAAGTTCATCTCAACCCACGCGAATACGCCGTCGCCGGCACGGACATCGTAGAATGCATATCCCGTGCCCTCGATAGGATCCTCGATTAATGTGGTAAGCGAGCCATCGCCCAGGTTGAGCACACCGAGTGTGTTGGCGTGCAGTGCCGATGCGGGCGCCATCATCGCCGCGGCATAATCGCCATCGCAGTAGTACAGCAGCGTACCCAGAGGCAGCGTCCATGACGCCGCCGGCTCAAGATCGATGTCGACTGCCTCGTACTCATCCGTAATCGAGATGATTTTGGAATCGTCCTTGATAACCTGCGGCTCGCCGGCGGCATCATCGCTGGTGCCCGTTTTTTTCGAGCATCCGGCAAGCACCGTGGCAGCGCCCGCGGCAGCCCCACCGAGCACGAAGCCGCGACGCGATATTCCGTTCTTGATGTGATCGGCGATACCCATTAGGCGATCTCGGCGCGAGCGGCCTCGATAGCGCGTGTAAGCTGGTCGGCGCAGGAGGTCTTTTTCATACCGCAGGTATTACCGGCGAGAACCTCGATTACGCGATCGGCAGGAGCGCCCTCGACCAGCTTGGAGATAGCCTTGAGATTGCCGTCGCAGCCGCCGGCAAACTCAACGCCCATCACCTTGTTGCCGTCATCGGAAAGGTCAAGGTGAATATTGCGAGCACACACGCCCTGAGGCTTGTAATCAAACGAAATCATGCGATCCCCTCTCAGAATGTTATTCGAGACGACTATTATCCCCGTCTTTCCCTAAATGCAACGAGGCGCTTTGCCGGCAACACACATTACCAGCAAAGCGCCCTAAAAAGCTAACGTTATGCCCGAACCTACTCGAAGCTCAGCTGCTCCAGACGATCAAAGACCGTGTCGATACGGGTGAGGAAGTCCCACGGATCAAAGATCTCGTCGAGCTTCTCCTGGCTGACGGTGCAGCGCGGGTCGGCCTCGAGACGCTCCTTAAAGGTGGGGCCGGAGACACAATCCTGTACCTCGTGCCAGGTTGCCATAGCGTTCTCCTGCACAATGGCGTACGCGTCCTCGCGGGTGATACCCGTGTCGACGAGGGCGAGCAGTACCTTGGAAGAGAAGATGAGGCCGCGGGTCTTATTGAGGTTGGCCATCATGCGGGCGGGATACAGCTGCAGGCCGTCGATAACGCGGATGAGGCACTGGAACATGTGGTCGAGGGCGATGAAGCTATCGGCCTGGGCGACGCGCTCGGCAGAGGAGTGCGAAATGTCACGCTCGTGCCACAGGGCGACGTTATCGAAGGCGACCTGGGCGTTGGACTTCACGACGCGCGACAGACCGCAGACTTTCTCCATGGTGATGGGGTTGCGCTTGTGCGGCATGGCTGAGCTGCCCTTTTGGCCCTTACGGAACGGCTCCTCGGCCTCGAGCGTATCGGTCTTCTGTAGATTGCGAACCTCGGTCGCGATGCGCTCGCAGGTGGCTGCGGTGGTGGCGAGAACGCCGGCGAGATAGGCGTGATGGTCGCGGCTGATAACCTGCGTGGACAGCGGGTCGTGAACCAGGCCCAGGTGCTCGCAGACGTACTCCTCGACAAACGGCTCGATGGAGCTGTACGTGCCGACAGCGCCCGAGATGGCACCGAAGGCAACATTCTTGCGGGCGTCCTCAAGACGATCCAGATCGCGCTTGAGCTCCCAGGCCCAAGAGCCAAACTTCATGCCGAAGGTCATCGGCTCGGCGTGGATGCCATGAGTGCGGCCGGCACAGAGCGTGTTGCGCTCCTCAAAGGCGCGACGCTTGCAAATCTCGCCGAGCTTCTTGACGTCCTCGATGATCAGGTCGCAGGCCTGGGTGAGCTGGTAGCACAGGGCCGTGTCGCCCAGATCGGAGCTGGTCATGCCATAGTGAACCCAGCGGCTGGGCTTGGGGTCGCCCTCGGGAACATCGGCATCGATGTATTCCTTCATGTTGGTCAGGAAGGCAATGACGTCGTGGCGCGTGACTTCCTCGATCTCATCGACCTTCGCCTTCTCAAAGTTGGCATGGTCGCGGATCCACTGGGCCTCGTCTTTGGAAATACCGATCTTGCCGAGCTCCGCCTGGGCCTCGCAGGCCAAGACCTCGATCTCCTGCCAAATGGCGTACTTGTTCTCGAGGGAGAAAATGTGTCCCATCTCCGGGCGGGTATAGCGATCGATCATAGCGGCTCCTTTTTGGTTATTGGCACGTTGGTCGTAACCCATCCATTGTACCGTGCGCAGGTGCAAGTATGGGCAGCAGGCATTAACCTAACATTTTGGAATTGGAGCGAGCAACGGGACATCTGCGCATTTGCTTCGCAAATCCGCACCGGCTTCAGGCGCCTGTCGGCGCCTTCGCCTGCTCGCTACAAACGCTTCGCGTTTGCTTAACGCTCGCACCCTGTCGGGTTCGAGTCCCGGCACTTTATTGAAAAAAGCACGGAACCGTGATGGTGCCGTGCTTGTGCTCTTAACTGGAGCGGGCAACGGGACTCGAACCCGCGAGTGTCAGCTTGGGAAGCTGATGCCTTACCACTTGGCGATGCCCGCTTGTGTGTTGGCTAGTATAACGCGGTTGTCTTGTTCGATACAAGGGTGGCGATGCTTGTTTTAGCTGTGGAGATTCGTTTGAAAATCGCGTCAATTGTGGAGACGAGGACCTTTGACTTCCTGTTCTCCCTATCTTCTACCTGCACTTTTGCTTGATTGTTGAATTTGAGCTCAATTTGTCAGGAATTGGGCAAGCTTTTGGTCAGGCTCCGGTACTTACCCGCATGAACCTCGGGGGTAGCCTCATCCTACGCGTCGCAGCCTCCCCGTGCGGCGCACGAGGGATAAGGAGCAGCCATGTCCAACGCACCCACGCACTCTGTCCACAGCGCAATCGCAACAGGTCCGCTGCTCCTGCTCCTCTTCCTGCTTTTCGGCTGCCTGGCACCGGGAGCCGCATTTGCCGTCGATGGCTACGACCAGCTCGGCTTCCGCACTATTAGCGATGATTGTGGGCCCTTCCTCATCGGCAAGTATGAAGCTCAAGACGCCTCGATTGCCTACTGCATGAACCAGGAGCGCCCCGGCCCCACCAAGCCGGGCGGCCCATGGCTCAACTTTGATCAAGGCTGGGTGTGGCTCGACGACGAGTTCGCGGCAATCGTTTGTCACGGATATCCTACCGCCACGTCGTTTGGCGGTTACCATCTTTCACCCGATCGTGCCCGCGCCGCAACCCAGCTTGCCGTATGGATGCTCAACGGCACTACCCATGTCGACGGTACCTACTCTTACACGACCGCTCAGGGCAAAACCAAGAGTGGGCACTTTACCACTGACAATGAAGTCGTGGCGGCGGCGCGGTGGCTCCACGACAGCGCAAAATCAGGAAGCATCAAAGCAGCTCCGCACCGCGCGCGGCGCTATCTAGGAGCCGTATCGGGCGGCAGCAAACGTCAAGACATGCTCTATGTACTGCCGGCGGTCTCTGTTTCCTTCCAAAAGCAGTCTGCTAACACCGTTATTACCAGCGGAAACAATACCTATCAGTTTACCGGGGCAACATTCGATATTTTTGAGAGCGCCAGCGGCGCGCGTGTCGGCACCATCAAGATGGACAGCAACGGTCGAGCGCAAGCAACACTTCTGCCCAACACGGCATACTACCTAGTTGAAACGAAGGCGCCGGCCGGCTATGTCCCCCGCCACGATCGTATTGCCTTTACCACGGGGAATGACGGCGGGCGGGTCGCCATTGATGAACAGCCCGGCACCATCAATCTGCGTATCGTAAAACTCGATGCCGCGACGAATGCCGGCCCCCAGGTGGGATCTTCACTCGCAGGAGCAGAGTTCACGTGTGTGTCGCAATCAACCCCTGGATGGGCACAAATCCTCACGACCGACGAAAGCGGTCGGGCCACCCTCGCCGATGTCCCCTTAGGAACCTTTACCATCTACGAATCAAAAGCCCCCGAGGGCTACCTGCCATCCAACGACAGCTGGACCTATACCGTTGGAGCCGACCAGCTCGGCGATTCAGGCGTGGTCGAGATCGAATCTCGCGTTTCCGATATCCCCATTGCGTTTAACCTTGAGATTTCCAAATTCAAGGATTACGGCAATAGCGACCAATCCGGCCTGGAGCAGCCGGCGGAAGGTGTTGTCTTTGAGGTTGTCAGCAACAGCTCTCAGCAGGTTGTTGGCACACTGACCACAAACGTCTATGGCTTTGCCTCCACCAAAGATCAGCCCGAAGCATGGTTCGGCGCAGGCAAGCGACCCGCCGGTGTCCACGGAGCCGTCCCATACGACCGTGCCGGCTACACGGTTCGCGAGGTTCCGGAAACCGTCCCCGAAGGTTTTAAACGTGCAGGGGAATGGACCGTCGGGGCCAATCAGATTTCCAACGGCGCCGAGCTTCAATATATCGTGGACAACCACGCGCTGTCGACGCATCTCCAGATTGTAAAACGCGATGCCCAAACAGGCGCTTCTGTTCCACTAGCCGGATTCACCTTCCAACTCCTAGACAGCAATCACGAACCTGTCTCACAAACTTGCTGGTATCCAGCACATAACGTAATGGACACCTTTACGACTGACGCGACCGGGACCGTCACACTGCCCGAATCGCTCGTGCCGGGCACCTATTATGTACGCGAAACCTCGGCCAAAGAGCCCTATCTTGTCGGCGAGGAGATCGAGGTAAACATACCCGCCGACATGAACCTAACGCCCGTTGCAATCGCCTCGTATTATGACCACGCCGCGCCCGGAAACATCAGGATCGTTAAAACCGATGCCATAGACGGCAGCAGCCTCGCGGGCGCCGTCTTTGAGATCCGTGCCTCGAGTGATATCGTGCGCCCCGACGGTAGCATTGCCGCGCTCGACGGTGAGACTGTCGCTACCATCACGACGGATGAAACTGGAGAAGCACGCGCGGACAACCTCCCGCTGGGACTTGGCACCGCACGCTACGAGGTTGTCGAGACTCAAGCGCCGGCAGGCTTCTTGCTCGATCGGACAACCCATATTGTCGACCTTACTTATGCCGACCAGAAAACACCCGTTGTAGAAGCACGGCTTAACGTATCCGACGATTACACCAAGGTTGATATCTCCAAGGTCGATGCAAGCGGAGAGCAGGAAGTGAAAGGCGCACAACTCACCTTATATGGTCCCGATAAAACCGAAATAGACTCCTGGACCTCATCCGACAAGCCACACCGCGTCGAACATCTTGCACCCGGCACCTACTCGTTGCGCGAAATGATGTCTCCGCGGACCTATGACCTTGCCGAGGAAATAACGTTTGAAATAAAGGATACGGGAGAAGTCCAATCCGTCGCGATGAAGGATGCGCCCATCGAGATCAAGGGACAGGTCGACAAGCGTCAGGAACTTGTCCAACCTATCGAAAAGGGCCTGTTGGCTAACGGCGATGGTAAAAATCGCGCCGCGACGCAAACTAATACGGATGGACTTTTCTCCTATACCATCGACGCTCGAAACGATTCCGCTACTTGGGTTGATGAGTTTACGATTACCGATGATCTTGAGTGCGCCAAAGACGGCACGGCGAGATTCATCTCAATCGAAACCCCCGTCGCCATCGGCGACCTCAACGGTCTGTGCAACGTGTGGTATCGCACGACGCCGTTGGACTCGACAGACGTCGATAAGCCGGCGAACGCGACACTTGACGATGGACACGAAAATCCTTGGCTTGAGTCCGACGAAGTAAAAGAGAGCCTTGGTGAGGACTGCCGCCTCGTCGATTACGACGGCTGGCGCCTCTGGAAGGCGGATGTCTCGACCACGGAATCCACCACACTCGAGGCGGAAGAGCTCGACCTTGCATCCAATACCGTCGTAACAGGCATTCGAATTGAATACGGTGCGGTAGCCGCCGACTTTACGACTCGAAGCGATGCGGATTCTTGGACCCGCGATGATCTCAAAGATGAGCACGACGACCTTGACGATGCCAAAGCAATCCTTGGCACAGACGCTCGGGGCGCAGTCGTACACATGCAGGCAACGTCGGCTTATACGCCCCAAACCGCACTCACCAACAGCGCGCGCGTCGATCTTTGCCGCAACGGTGGCGGCGATAAACTTGAGTCACATGACGAGGACAGCGTCATTCAACGCTGTACCCTACCGCAGGACCTACCGGCAACAGGATCAGTTCCCATCGCCGCTTGCATCACCGCGCTCCTGACCTCGGGTGCCGCAGCCCTATGGTTCGCTCGCCTTAGGTCGACCCCAAAGAAGCGCTAGCGCGATGAAAAAGCGGGCGAGCCAGTCCCCTGGCTCGCCCGCTTTCAATCATGTAAATCGCCGTATCTACTCTGCAGACGAAGATCCACCATCAACGATTGCCTGCTCGGACTCAGGAATCCCATCGGCACCCGTACTCTGTTCTTGCTCCACCTCTTCGCTGATTGCGGAGGCGGGGGTCGAGCCCTTTGCACCCACGATGTAGGCAGCCCCAAATCCTAACGCAATGGCAATCAAGGTCAAAATCACGTAGACAGGCCAATGGCGCTTAATATACGAAAACACGTTGACTCCTTAGAGCTCCGTCTACGAACGGCGGATAACCTCGGTCACGACCTCGGATACCGTGGCAATGTTCGTCGGGTTGACATTGTGGGGCAGGTCGTCCTCGGTACGAGCGCAAGCCAGACGCGTGCCGTCCACGCCGGCGATGGTGAGGGCTCGGCGGCTCGCCTCGAGCGCGGCATAGGCATCGGTCTTGGCATAGGGCATCTCGAGCGCGCCACAATCGACATGGAACGACTTGCACACCTTGCTGACCAGGTTCATGATGCGGCGATCGCCCTTGAGCAGCTGCTGTTCGCCCTCGACCGTCACCACCGAAAGCCTACCGGCGCCGACGGATTCAAGATTGATGAAGAATACGCCGCGGAGCTTATCGCGATGCGAAGCCAAGAAGGCCTTCATGCCGGCGCCATCACAATCCGAGGCGCCCGTTGCCACAAACCAGATATCGTGACCGAGCAGCTCATCATCGCCCATAGAGGCGACAGCCGAGAGCATATCTTCGGAAGAAGCGCCATCGGAAGACGTAGCGCCGCCCTTCCAGCCATCGTTATCGTCCTCGAAGTTATCCCACGAACCGATACCGCGACCGGACTTCTTGGCATCGTAATCGTCTTCGACGCCCAGCCAATCACTCATGCTGTCCTGCTCGTTTTTCCTTTTACGACCGAACAGGCCACCCAGGCCGCGTTTGCGAGACTTGGGTGCCGCCGGGGCGGGAGCCGAAATGGTCTCGATCGGCTGCGCGCCCGACGCAACGGGCATAGAAGGCGCAACGGGTGCCGATGTGGGTTCGGGACCCTGGGCAGTAGCAAAGGGGTCGTTGACCTGGGCAGAGGGATCGGGAAGGTCGAACAGCGACGTGCGAGACGCAAAGTTTGCCTGCTTCATAGACGGCAGCGACGGATCGGGGACCGAAGCCAGCGGAGACGAGGAAGGTGCAGGCGACGGTGCCGACGCCGGATCGGGAACATTCATCTGCGGACGCGGCGATGCCTGGGAGGAAATCTGGGCCATAAGGGAATCGACCGTTTCGTCCTGGGTGGGAGCGACATTGGCAACCGTGGCACCGGAACCACTCGGGGTCGGCATGGTGAAAATCTGCGTGGAGTAAGGCCTCGACTCATCCGTCTCGGGAGTCTCGGAAACCGCAGGCACTTCCTCCTGCTCGACCTCGGTCGAATCACCTTGATCGGCTGCCGCGTATTGCTCTTCGTCAGAGTTGGCCTCGACGGACTCGTCCTCGGCGGCATCTTGGATTTCGGCAGCATCAATGGGCTCGTCATCGTCTGCCGCGTCGCCCTGCTCATCGGAAACAGGAAGGGGCTCGGCAATTGCGGTGCCTTGCTTTTCAAACGTTATCGTGGAATCGAACTGCGCGGCATCAAACGACATGGTGCTATCGACGTGCTGCTGAGCCTCGAAAGACGTTGTTGCCTCAACAACATCCGCTGACGTCGGTTGCTGGGACTCAAAGGACGTCGTAGCTTCGGCAGCGTCGACGGGCCCGGACTGCATAGCCTCGTTCTGCTCGAACTCTTGCGCCGCGCGCTCACGTGCCGCCTCGGCTGCCTGCTGCTGAGCGATAGCCTCCTGCTCGGCAGCCTCGCGTGCGGCAGCGCGCTTCTCCTCGAAATCGTCGACAAATTTCCTGCCCTTTGCAAGCGCACCCTTAAAGAAGCTGGAAGCGCTGGCGCCAATCGAAGAGAACGCGGATGCAATATCGGCATGGGGCGTTGCCGCGGGAATCTCGGCCGAGAAATCAGTATCGCTCTCGTAAGACACGCGCCCCGGCTGTTCAACGTAATCGTCGTCAGACTCGTCCGCAACGTCTTGCGCCGGCGCGGCGGGAGCCAAAATGTCCAGTCCTGCCGCGGGATCGATCGCAGACACCGCCTCGGGCTCGGCAACGGTAACCGCGGCAGACTCATCATCCGCAGTGACAACGGGCGCAGGCTCGGGCTCAAACGTCGGCTCCTCGCCCTCCTCGTAATCGAGCGTGCAGGACTCGGGAAGCATTCCGAGCGCACGGATGGCATCCGAACCAAAGCGGATGTTGCCGGCGGCATTGCGATAGAGCTTGGGCTCGGGCTCGGCCGCGACAGGCTCCTCCACCGGCTCGGCAGCGGAAACCTCGTCATTGAACTCTTCAGCCTGGACAGCCTGATTCTGATCCTCGGGCACGATGGCGCCAATCAGCGTCTCGTCGGCAGACGCACCCTCAAAGCCCTCGATCTGCTCGTCGAAAGCCTCGCCCTGTTCGGGCTCAATCTGAGTGTCGGGAGCAATCGGCTGACCGAACTCGTCCTCGGCGTAGGTAGGCTCTTCGTACTCGATGGTGTTGCCGTAGTCGTTTTGCTGCTGGGCCGCGGCATACTCCGCCGCTGCACGCGCCATTTCCTCGGCACGACGCTTTTGCTCCCCAAAATAGGTATCGAACGGAACATCGTCGGGAAACTCGTTTTCGCCCTGGAAGGGAGCAACGTTGTCCATAACGCCGAGCATAGCGGCGACAGAAGACTTGTTGCACACCGCGCCGGACGTATAGGGAAGAATATGGCGGTTAGAGATGATGTTTGCCGCGTTGGCAAGCGCAACGAGGGAAGCGAGGATCGCGACAATCCACAGCAGAACCTTGAGCGCGCCGGGGAGCGGCAGGATACGCAGGATGGCAACGGCAGCGGGGGCAACCGTGGCAACGGGCAACAGCTTGGCGATGAGCGCACGATACGAGGCATAAGGCTCGCGGGCGAGCAGCTCAGCACGGGGAGAGTCGTAGTGTGCGACAACGACCACCGGGCGGTTGCGCGGAGATGCGAGCGGGCCCGAGGCCTTGTGGTAGGCGATGACATTTTGGCTCACGCCCGTCTTGCCCAGGCGCGAAACCACGGGGTGGCCCGTGCGCTCGAGCACGTAAAGAACGGCGCCGACAATGGCCAGCAAGGTGCCGACCAAGCCGATACCGCCGCCGATACCCATCAGCAGGGCGCCGGCAAACGCAAGAATACCGGTAACGGCAAATGCCAATCTACTGGGCGCCGGGGCATTGAACTCCTGAACCTCGGGATCAAAGCCGTGGTTGCGGAAGATCTGAGCGATATCCTCGGCAGCCAAGCGCTCTTCTTCGCTGCATGCCGGCGTAATGCCGGTGTTCTGCAGCAGGTGGTTAATATAGTTCTGGGTGTTCGCCATGTGCGCTCCACATCCATAATCCGACAAATAGGCCCAATGCATGCACATTAGAACCGTATATAGTCGAAAGTATACCCCGAGCGAGCGCAAACGACCGAATTCGGGCCATCTTAACGCCCCGAGCGGACAAGGATATAGCCTAATCTCCATATCGGACTAAAATCATGGCAGCAAACCACCTTCTCATGCGAGGACTCTATGACGGCAAGCGACGCGACCGCAACAATTAAAAAGGGGAATTCGGAGCCCGGTTTCGATAAAACGGCTCAGCGCATCCTCAATCTTTTCTTTGTGCTCAACAGCTCCCCCGAACCGCTGACGACCGAGCAGATCGTCTTGGATTCTGACCTGGGATATGGCTCGGGCAACATCGACTCGGATAAGCGCAAGTTTCGGCGCGATCGTGACAAACTGCTCGAGCGTGGCATCTTAATCAAGGAGGTTCGCCCCGCCGGTGCGCAGGAGACCGAGGAAAGCTCGTGGACAATCGACCGCGAGCACACGTTTGCTGCAGGCGGCCTCATCACCGCAGACGACGCCGATATCCTACTCAACGCCATCGACCAGACGCTAGCGGCCGGCTCTTCCACCTTTGCCGCGCCGCTTGCCGATATTCGCTCCAAAATTGCCTACCTCACCGGCATATCGGCGGTGGACGAAGTACCGATCCGCCGCTCTCCCACCGTCGATGCGGTATGGAGCGCCTTTGCCGAGCGATGCGCGCTGCGATTTTTATATCAGAACGGACGCGGCGAGCAGAAAGAACGTACCGTCTGTGTCTACGGCATGTTCGAACGCGAGGGCGTGGCGTACTTCTGCGGCCTCGACAATGTCACCGACGACATCAGGACATTCCGCTGCGACCGTATCGTTCGCGCATGGCGTCCTTCGAAGGCCTACGCCATCCCTGCGGACTTCAATCTCAACGACTATCTGTTCTTTGAATTCGATTTCGCCGACCGACCGCCCGTTGCAGCCACGTTCTCGTTCGCCCCTCAGACGCAGATCGATATGATCAACGGCCTCACGCGCGGGCGAGGTGAGCTCGCACACACCGATGCGGGATGGATCTGGACCGTTGACGTGCGCGACCTTGAAGCCGCCGCCTCATTTTGCATGGTCCACGCCGTGGACGGCATGAGGCCCATGGCCCCCAAATCGCTCAAGCAGGCGTGGAACCACCTCATTGAAAGGACGGTGCACGAGCATGCCCGTGCGTAAACTCACCAGCGAGCAGAGACTCTCGCGCGCCATCGACATCATGGAGGCCCTCTACGCCGCCGGCGAGAGCGGCATGACACGAACCGAAATTTGCGACCGCTTTGACATCACGGGAGTATCGCTCGACGAGATTCTCGAGATCGTCTCGACGCTCGCGGACCGAGAATCGGGTGCGCGCATCATCTGCGAATGCCACGGCGAGCGTGTGGTCCTCACCGGTGACGCCGGACGTGTGCTACCGCTGCGTCTGAGTGCCGCCGAAGGCGCTGTGCTCAACCACGAACTTGAATCGTTGGGGATCGAGCCGCAGACGGCAGCTCGGATTCGACATGCCCTTCTGCCCGAAGAGCGCGGCTATAACCAGCGCGTCTTTGACACCGTCAACCACGGGTCACACTGGCAGCAGCTGAGCTGCGCCATTCAGGACGGCGTTCGCTGCCGCATCTCGTATCGCTCGATGGACGATGCACGGCCACGCGAGCGTCTGGTCGACCCCTTGCGCATTACGGTAAACGGCGACCAAACATACCTGATTGCCTGGGACATCGCGGTCGATGAGCAGCGCACCTATCGCATGGATAAAATCGAGGGACTCACCTTGACGGAAGACTCCGTCGTGCCTCACACACCGGGCGTCGCATCCCTCCACGATTCCCTTGCCCGGACGCAGCGTAGCGCAAAGCTCTTGATGCCATTCGATATGGCGGAGCATCTGGACTGGGCCGGCATCACCCTAATCGAGCGCAGTGGGGCAGACATGGCAACGGTAACCGTGCATTACGGCTCCGAGCGTTGGCTACTGAGCCAGATAATCGCAGCGGGCGGAGCCATCCGCATCTTGGATGACCCCGCCCTGTCAAAGCGTCTGTGCGATATGGCAAAAACCCTCGTCTGTCCGCTTTAGCGCCGCCGCTCGTGGCGTGCGCGCCACAGTTGCAGATAGTGCCCGATCTGCGCCGATTCGATGCGCTGGTAGGAGCTCGTGGGCAGCGACGTTAAGAACTTCTTTCCGTAGCCCTTCGTCACCAGGCGCGGGTCGGCCAGAATCAGCACGCCGCAATCGGTCGACGAGCGGATAAGGCGGCCGGCCGCCTGCTTGACCTCGAGCACCGCCTCGGGCAGCGAATAGCGCGCCCAAGCGCGGTCTTCGCGCAGGTTGCGCTCGCACGAGAGCGGGTCCGTGGGACTCGAGAACGGCAGCTTGGGAATGATGACGCAGCGCAGCGTCTCGCCGCTGGCGTCGAACCCCTCCCAGAAGGCCTTAAGCGCAAAAAGCGATGAAGTCGGCTCGTTGATAAACCGATCGCGCAGGCGACGAGGAGATGAGTTGCGCTGCTGGCAGTTGAGCTCCAGACCCGCACGGGCCATCTTGGGCTCAACGCGGGCGTACAGGTCTTCCATGTCGCGCCGATTGGTGAACAGTGTGAGCACCGATCCGCCCATGGCAAGATGGGCGTCGACCAGCACGCGCTCGAGCGCCGTAAGATAGCTCTCGCGATCGCGCGGATCGGGGATATCGCCCGCAACGACTACAGCCATGTTCGAATCGAAGTCGTAGCTCGAGTCCAAGTGCAGCGATGAGGATGTTGAAGCGCCGATGCGATCGAGGCCGACCGCGTGGTTAAAGTGTTCGAAGCTTTTGGACACCGTCATGGTCGCCGAGGCAAAGATAGCCGTGTGAACCTCGGGCAGCCACTCGGTTGCCAAGGCCTCGCCAATGTCGATGCGCTCTGCGGTCATTGACTCTCCGCCGGCACGCAGCCTGCGATTGACCTGCAGCGAATACACGTAGTGTTCATCGGTGCCGTCGATGATGAGTTTGAGGTTCTCGGCCAGCTCGTGCAGGCGGCGCGAGATATCACCCAGGTCGACAACAACCTCGGGCTTGTCGGCGGCGACGGCTTGCACCAGCGCGTCGACGCTCTTGTCAGCCTGTTCCAATACGTCGATGGCAGCGTAGGCCGACTGTAAGAAATCATGCCAGTCGTCAGATTCGCGCAGCTCGGGGCCAATCCATAGATTGGCATTGTCATAACCCCCACGGGCACGGCGGCCGAGCTCGCGAACGCCATCGAACACGTCGGCGATTGCCATGCTCGCGCGCGCAACCGTCGACGTCGCCTTGGCAGTAAGGCCCAGATAGAGCGTAGAGCCCTCGGAGGTTGCCAAATCACGGGAGACCTGGCTTAGCGCACCGGTGCTCGAGCCACCCAGGCGCTCAAACAGAACGCGTGATTCGTCCGCCGACATCACGCGCGCCCACTGACGGCGCGCCTCGCGCTCGATGGAATGGGCCTCGTCGATTACCCAATGACGAATCGGAGGTAAAATCCTGCCCTCGGCCGCGACATTGCGGAACAGCAGGGAATGGTTGGTGACCACCACGTCGGCATGCGCTGCACGACGGCGAGCGCCGTGGACCAAACATTTATCAGGGAAAAACGGGCAGAGGCGACGAGCACACTCGCGCGAGGCCGTCGTAAAGTCGGGGCGGTTGACGCTGCGCCACCGAATGCCGAGCGAGTCGAGGTCGCCATCGGCTGATTGGCAGACGTACGCCATAATGACCGCGACCGCCGTGAGCGTGTCCGCCGGATCGCGCTTGGTGGTAATCTCGACCTGGCCGCGGCTCATGCGCTCAAGCTTGCGCAGGCATGGATAGTGGTCATACCCCTTGAGAGCGCAAAATGACAGACCACCGTCCAGTTGCTCGGCAAGTTTTGGCAGCTCATGGTACATGAGCTGGTCGGCAAGATTGTTCGATTTGGTCGCAATACCAACCGTGATGTTGTTACGGCGCGCTGCCTCGGCAAAAGGCACCAGATAGGCCATCGATTTGCCGACGCCCGTGCCCGCCTCAATTACACGATGAGTGCCCGTGACCAGCGCATCGCGGACCTCGAGCGCCATCGCGATCTGCTCATCACGCGGCTCGTAAGTGGGATACATGCGATTGACCAGGCCACCTGGCGCATAGTCTGCCTCAATCTCCTCACGACTCGGCATCTTGAGGACCGGCAGTTCGTCGGCGTCCACCCGATCGTCGGCGCGATCGGCCTTGAGAACGTCAGCACGAGCGGCGCTGAGAGAGAAGATAGAACCAGGGTTCTGCCCTGCCAAGAATGAGAAGATAGGGCGATAGGACCAAGGCACATCCGGATGCATGTCGGCTAGGCGCGCCATGAGGCCCTGGGGCAAGTCGGTGAGCGCCACAAGCAACACGCGCCATACGCCACACAGGGCGTCGACGTCGGCATTGGCACGGTGTGATACCGAGTCACAGCCAAACAGATCGGCCATAAAAGACAGCTTGTGCGAGGCCAGGCGCGGAAGCGCGATGCGCGACAGCGCCAGCGAATCGATCCAAATATCGCTCACGTTGACGCCGCCTTTGACCGACTCGATAAACGAGCGGTCGAACGTGGCGTTATGTGCGATCACCGGGCAACCACCGACAAAATCGGCGAGAGCGGCGACGGCCTCAACGGCCGACGGGGCATCTGCCACGTCGGCATTTGTAATGCTCGTGAGCTCGGTAATCTCGGCGGGAATCAGCTGCTTGGGATGCACGAAGGTATCGAAACGGTCGACGATCTCGCGGCCCGAAAGACGGGCCGCCGAGATCTCAATCAGCTCATTGTCCTGCACCGAAAGACCTGTGGTCTCGGTATCGAGGACAATCACATCTTCCTCGATAAGGCCAAAGGACTGCGTTTTGGCGCGTTCGGCTAGCGTGGCATAGGAGTCGATGACAAACTGCGGCGTTCCTGACGAAACCGCGTCCTCGATTAGCATGCAATGCCCGCTCGACGAAGGCCCATACGGATTAGGCTGTCACAGACCTGCGGGAACGTCATGTCGTCGGTGTGGCGGATCTCATCCGGATACAGCGACGTATCGGTCATGCCGGGAATGGTATTGGTCTCGAGGATGACGGGGCCGTCCTCACTCACGATAAAGTCGCTGCGCGAGATACCCAGGCAACCGAGAGCCTTGTGAGCGGCACAGGCAAGCTCCTGAGCACGAGCGTAATTCTCGGGCGAAATCTGCGCCGGAATGCGATGGATGTCTGTAGGGTCGACATACTTCACGTCCAGATCGTAGAACTCGCAGTCCTTGGGCTTACGAATCTCGACAATCGGCAGAGCGCGCACGTCGTCCTCGCCGTATACGCCGACGGTGATCTCGGTACCCTCGATACACTTCTCGACCAGCACTTTGTCTCCGTACTCAAACGCCTTGGCGATTGCCGCGGGCAGCTCGGAGGGCTCATGGACCAGGGAAATGCCATAGCTGGAACCGTTGACGGCCGGCTTCACAAAGCAGCGCTCGCCACAAACCTCGACGATATGATCGATATCGACTTCATCGCCCACCTCGAGCGCAAGGCCGGGGGCAACAGGAATGCCCGCCTTGGCGTACAGGAGCTTAGAGACCTCCTTGTCGGCACCGCAGGCGCTGGCAAGCACGCCCGAGGCCGTGTAGGGGATACCCAGGGTCTCCATGGCGCCCTGCATGGCGCCATCCTCGCCGCCGGCACCGTGCATGGCGATAAACGCCACGTCAAAGCCGCCGGTCGCCATGGTTACCATAAAATCATCGGCGGCCGTGTCGAGCAGCTCCACCGAAGTGTAGCCGGCCTCCTTCAAGGCAACCACGACGTTCTTTCCCGAATTGAGCGAGATCTCGCGCTCAGCGGAATGACCGCCCGCCAAGACCGCTACGTGCATGTTCTCTAGGCTTTTACCCGGCATGGGCAGACTCCTCCTCTATAATTTCTGCAGCTGATAACATATTGTAGCGATACCCTCTACGTTTCCCCAAAATCGAAAGGCTTCCATGAATCCCAGGACTAAATCTCAGGACATTCGCGACTTGAGCCAAAACGATATTCGCGAGCTCGTGGCCGAACTTGGCCAGCCCGCCTTCCGCGCGAAGCAGCTCATCGAATGGGTCTTTGAGAAGAACGTTTGTTCGTTTGACGATATGACCAACCTTCCCAAGGCTTTCCGCGAGCAGCTTAAAGAGGCTTTTGCCTTTGACACGCCGACTGAACTAACCAAGCAGGTTTCCAAAGATGGCTCTCGTAAGTATCTGCTCGAGTACCACGACGGCGTTTCCGTCGAGACTGTCGGTATGCCCCGTCGTAACAAGCTTTCCGTCTGCGTTTCCACCCAGGCTGGCTGTGGCATGGGCTGCGCCTTTTGCGCTACCGGTCTCAACGGCCTCAAGCGCTCTCTGACCGCTCAAGAGATCGTCGACCAGGTACTTCATGTATCCAACGACTTTGGCGAGCGTGCCACGAGCGTCGTCTTCATGGGCCAGGGCGAGCCGTTTGCCAACTACGACGAGGTTCTCAAGGCGCTGCGAATCCTCAACGACCCCGATGGCATCGGTATCGGCGCTCGTCACCTCACCGTCTCTACCAGCGGCGTTATTCCCGGTATTCGCAAATTTGCCGATATCCCCGAGCAGTTCACGCTTGCCGTTTCCCTGCATTCCGCCATCCAGTCGACGCGCAACAAGCTCATGCCCGGTGTTAAGAAGTACACACTGCTTCGCCTTCACGAGGCGCTTCAGCTCTACACCGAGAAGACTGGCCGCCGCCCGACCTATGAGTATGCCATGATCGAAGGCGTCAACGATACGAACCCCGAGATGCAGGCGCTCTGCGACTTCTGTGAGGGAACGCTGTGCCACGTTAACCTTATTCAGCTTAACGACATTGAGGGTAGCCCGCTCAAGCCGTCGCCGATTCATAAGGTTGAGGATCTTCAGCGTCGTCTTGAGTCCCGTGGCATCGAGACCACGATTCGTAACTCCCGTGGTAACGATATTGACGCCGCTTGCGGACAGCTGAAGCAGCGCTTCAAAGTTCAGAAGAACGCATAGGGGAGTCGCACCCCAAAACGTTTCATGTGAAACATCGAACGGCCCCGGTTGCAAGATATGCAACCGGGGCCGTTTCATTTATTGACCTTAATTTTGAATCAGCTGCTACCTGTCCCATTTTTTACGGCCAAAATAAGGGGTCCTTGCCTCGTGAATCAGACAACAACCCCTCAAAATATGCTAAGTAATTGTTAGGTACCTAATAGCCTACATTTTCCCATTGGTTGCTAACCCAACCTTGATTAATCTTGGGATTCTTCGTTACCTGAGCAGTGCGCATGGCAACATCTTCTGTCATAACATCCATTTTCTTCTTGGATGTATCGACAATATCTTGCGCGCTACGAAGCAAACGACCTCGAAGCTCATCGTCTGTCGCGATCTTATAGCCAGCAAAGGCACCAACCGCGACAGTCGTCGCCAATGCAATCGCAGTTAAAATCCTATTCCTCATCTTGGCCTCCTTGATCAAACTGAATCATTTCGCCAAGAATACGAGAGAGCTCTTCCTCGTCTTTAAACTCAATCTCAATCTTATTCTTTCCTCGCGAGCTCTTCACACGCACGTTGGTATTAAAAACCTGACGAAGCACGCGGGCAGCCTTTTTAAAAGACTGAGGAGTTGCAGGCCTCGAAGTCTTAGGTGTCTCTCCGGCAGAAAACAATGGAGCAAGATTTTCTGTCGCTCTTACGGAAAGGCCCTCTGCAACAACCTTCTCTGCAAGTCGAATTCGAGCGTCCTCATAGGGAACTGCAAGAATAGCACGCGCATGACCAGCAGTAAGTTTGCCCTCAAAAATCATCTGCTGAACAACTTCAGGGAGATCGAGAAGGCGCAGCGAGTTTGTAATTGCAGAGCGTGACTTGCTTACCGCCCTCGACAATGCCTCCTGGGTCATACCGCTGGCATCGATGAGCTGTCGATAGCCCTTAGCCTCTTCGACGGGATTCAGATCAGAACGTTGAAGGTTTTCGATAAGAGCAAGAGCCAGCATCTCTTCATCGTTAACATCTTTAATGATGACAGGCAGTTCCTCAAGACCAGCAAGCTTTGAAGCTTGGTAACGACGCTCACCAGCAATGATCTCATAGCCGTTTCCATGCTTGCGAACCAAAAGCGGCTGCAAAACGCCGTGTTCTTGGATTGATTCACTTAACTCGCGAAGTTCAGTTTCGTTAAAATGAATTCGTGGCTGATTAGGGTTGGGAACGATATCCTCAATAGGTAGCTTTGTTTCAGATGCGGCATTTGAAGCCGATGCAGCCGAACCACCGGTCTCATACTCGGCCTCTGAGACCAAAGCATTGAGTCCACGTCCCAATCCGCCACGTTTCTTTACACTAGGCACGCTTGATCACCTCTTTTGCAAGGTTCATATACGCTTTTGCACCCTTATTTTGAGGTGCATAGGTAATTACCGGTTCTCCAAAAGACGGAGCTTCGGAGATTTTAACCGTACGGGGGATCAGCGTCTTAAACGCCTTATCACCAAAGTACGATTGAACCTCCTCAACAACCTGATTCGATAGAGAAGTACGCGAGTCATACATGGTCATAAGCACACCATAGGTGTCTAAGCCCTTGTTCAGACGTGATTTGACCATCTTCATTGACTCAAGCAGCTTCGTAACGCCCTCAAGTGCATAATACTCGCATTGGATCGGAATCAAAACGCTGTCTGCTGCGGTCAAGGCGTTGATAGTAAGCAGGCCGAGCGAAGGGGGACAGTCAATGAAAATAAAATCGAACTCGTCCTGAATCGGCTCAAGCAAATCTTTGAGACGGGTTTCACGAGCAATTGCGCTTACGAGTTCAATTTCCGCGCCTGCAAGCTGAATTGTAGCCGGAATTACGAATACCTTTTTGCAATTTGTATCAAGAACAAGCGATTCTGCCGGCACATCATTCAACAATGCATCATAGATGCAGTGATCAAGGTCTTCTTTTTCAATTCCAAATCCGCTTGTGCTGTTTCCTTGCGGATCAAAATCGACAATCAGCGTCTTACGACCCTGCTCACCCAGTGCTGCTGCAAGGTTTACAGCCGTCGTTGACTTACCGACGCCGCCTTTTTGATTGATGATTGCAATGATACGCGTGTCTTTTGCGCTCTTAGAACGCTTAACGTCGCGAAATCCCACGGTCCCTCCTGGTGTGTATTAAAGCTGTCAAACGGAGGATGTTTCACGTGAAACATTCCGATTCGATATCAACCGCCATGTTTCACGTGAAACACCGCAAGTTGTTAGTATCCATTATGTTTCACGTGAAACATCTAGGCAAGCGGATTCTTCTTTGCCATGCCATTTGCACGAGGCAATGAGACGGATGCTGGATGACTCTTCTTAAGAACAATGAACTCCCTGTGGCCCAGGCCCTCAGGCAAATCGATAGCGTCATTCAGAAGCAAAGTGAAGCCGCAAATCTTTGCAGCTGACATGCCAGAAGTAAGCTCCTCATCCGAAGGATTGCCCTTGGTGATAACAAATAGCCCTCCATCCTTGAGGTACGGAGCCGCATACTCAACAAGAATCGGTAGAGGGGCAAGTGCACGGGCGGTTACAACAGAGAACTGCTTCTTATGGCTTCGAGCATATTCTTCAAGACGATCATGAACCGCATGAGCACGTTTCAATCCAAGAGCATGGACAAAGGAATTAACAGCATCAACCTTCTTGCCAACAGAGTCAATATAAGTAGCTTTACGATGCGTGGTTATGGTTAATGGAATACCAGGGAAGCCCGCACCTGTTCCCATATCGAGCAAAGCTCCCTCAGGAGCCTTATTGATATATGGGAGCAAAACAAGTGAGTCAAGGATATGAAGTACTGCAGCATCTTCTACGTTAAGAATACGGGTGAGATTGGTTGTCTTATTTGTTTCAAGAACCAAATCCAAATGCTGGATACATTTCCTCAGCTCAACATCAGTTACGCTGAAGGAATACTCTTTGCAATAGGAAGTTAGACGACTCAACATCTCGTCAGCCTGCTGATCAGTAAGTACTAACAACGAAAGCTCCTTTCTGACAAAAATCAGTGTATCGAGAACTTTTGACAAAAAAAGGGGACGTGGAAACCACGTCCCCTTAGCATAAGCTCGAGTAGATTATCGAGCAACAATCACTACATGGCGATCAGGGTCAGAACCCTCAGAATGAGTATCGACCGCATCATTGCCGCGAAGTGCAATGTGAACCAGTCGGCGCTCGTAGGCATTCATGGGCGGAAGCGAAACACTCTTGTGAGTGCGGATGGCGCGCTCGGCAGCAGACTGAGCCATGGAGGCAACCTTGTCCTGACGGCGGCTCTTGTATCCCTCGACGTCCACTACAACCGGATACCTAAAGCCAAGCTTGCGGCTCACCAGCAAAGAGAACATAACCTGAAGGGCATCAAGGGTGCGACCATGACGGCCAATGAGAACAGCAAGATCGGGAGCCGTTACATCCAGAATCAGCTCACCCTCGTCACCCTCATACTCATCGATGGGAGAGTTGGCGGCATCGAAGTGCGAAAGGATGGAACGCAGGATGGAAATCGCAACATCGGCAATGGTGTCGAGCTCCTCATCGGTCAGCTCTTCACCAGCCTTGTAGCGCTGTGCAATCTCGGGATAATCGCCCGCGACCTGCGGGGCAACCTCCTCAAGCATATCCTCGATGATCTCTTCAGACATAACGTACTCCAAAAGTTAGGTACCTAAATAAGATTGATATCCCACTACTTCTTCTTGTGCGGGCGCGGCTTCTTCTCTCGACGAGTGACCTCAACCTGCAGCGGCGCGTTCTTAAGACGCTCCTCCTCATCGGCCTTGGCCTTCTCGATAACCTTCTGCGTCACAAAAATCTGCTGGATAACCTGCCAAGCAGACGAGACGTCGTAGTACAGCAGAACACCAACGGGAAGGCTCCAGCCCATCCAAAGCATCATGACCGTCATGACAACAGCCATCATACGCATGCTCTGAGCCTGCTGGCCGGTCTGGTTGCGCGACATATAGAGCTGCGGAATCAGGGTCAGGACGGCGAACAGAATCAGGCAGACCAGCGCAGGCAGCGCAACCATAAAGCCATCGGCAAAGGAAGCGCTCGGCGTGGTGGTCAGGTCGGGCAGGATGTTGAAGAACGAGAACGTGCCGTCGTTAAAGTACTGCGGCAGGTTGCGCAGCAACGTAAACAGGGCGAACAGGACAGGCATCTGGATCAACAGCGGCAAACAACCAGCCATCGGGTTGAACTTGTTCTCGCTGTAGAACTTCTGCATCTCCTCGGCCTGGCGCTGAGGATCGTCGGCATAGCGCTCCTGAATCTCGAGCATCTTGGGCTGCAGCACCTGCATGCGAGCCGTCGACTTGGTCGACTTGAGCATAAGCGGCGTCAGCAGCAGACGGATGATGACCACCAGGATGATGATGGACAGGCCCCAGTCGACCGCAAAGGTCTGGATGAGCTTGAGCAGCTCGAAAAGGATGTTAACGATCCAATCCCACATGTAAGTTTTCCTCCGATAGCGAGTGCCCGCTAGGGCACAGGGTCATAACCGCCGACGTGCAGGGGATTGCAGCGAGCGATGCGCCTCACGGCAAGCCAGCAGCCTCTCAAAACACCGTACTTCTCAATCGCCTGGACGGCGTATTGCGAGCACGTTGGGTAATAAATGCAGGCGTCAGGCAATAAGGGCGAAATAACCTGTTGATATATGCGAATAGGAGCGATGGCAACACGTCGCAAAACGTGATTGCTCATCGCTCCTCCCCGGCAACGCCGGCGCGTTTCACAAGCGAACGCAATGCCTTGTCCATCTCCTGCGGCGAGGAAACCCTCGTCTTGGGAGTTGCGAACAAGATGATGTCATAACCCGCAACGGGAAATCCGCAGCTGCGGGCGGCCTCGCGCATCACACGCTTAGAACGGTTGCGCACGACAGCACAACCGAGCCGTTTAGCACCAACGAAGGCGACCCTTCCGGAGTCGCCTTCGCCAACCGATTCACATATGGTCATTCGAATCAGAGGGTGATTGAAACGACGCCCCTGACTGAACACATGCTCGAAATCTTGCCGAGACTTAATAGTCTTCATGCGAGATGTGTGTATCGCTGCTAGACAGTGAGACGCTTGCGGCCCTTGGCGCGACGACGGGCGAGCACGGCACGACCACCCTTAGTGGCCATACGGGCACGGAAGCCATGGGTCTTGGCACGCTTACGCTTATTAGGCTGATACGTACGCTTCATCTTAAGTTCCTCCTGCTGCATTTCGAGTGTCCGCGGGGGCGCGGACGCAGATATAGACACGTGAGCTTGAAGATTGTAGGGAAATCAATGTTCAAATGTCAAGAAATCAAAGGTAAAAGGTTGCGCAGTTCACACGGTTCCCCCATAAGCCAAGCTCGATTTAGCGGTGCATGGCAACTTTTCACGATATTTCATCGAGTTTTCAACAGGTCATGTTGGCAATGTTGAGAACTTTTCGCCCGTTTTCCAAAGTTTTCAACAGGTTTTGAAAAGTTGTCGAAAGATGAGAAACATTGCACGGTGAGCTACTATTTGTTCGAAACCTTTTGAAAGATTGCGAGCAGCATGTCTGACGACTTTTACACCATGGTCGATTCCGGAGACCCGGCACCCGACAACGAGCACATCACCGGCGTGCGCGAAGAGCGTGCGGAAGGCGAGCAGACGACCACGCAGGCGCCAAAAGCCATGTACGCCGCGCGCATTGCCGTCTATGACGACATGCTGTCGACACCGCGTGTGATCGTCATTGATCCGCAAGATGTCCGCACGTATTTGGAAGAGACGACCAACACCGTCTACCAGTGCATGAAAGAACAAGGTGGCCATATCTCGCTCATGGTCATCCGCGAGATTGTCGAAAACTTTATCCACGCGCACTTTGCCGAGCCCATCATCTCGATTCTGGACGGCGGAGACACCATCCGCTTTGCTGATCAAGGACCCGGCATCGACGACAAGGAGCGCGCTTTCGACTTTGGCGTTACCAGCGCAAACAGCAAGATGAAGCGCTATATCCGTGGAACCGGAGCAGGTTTTCCCATGGTGCAGGAGTATTTGGAAAACGCCGGCGGTGCCGTATCCATCGAGGACAACATGGGCAACGGCACCGTGGTTACGGTAAGCCTGAACCCTAAACGCGTACAGGAAATCGAGCGTGCCGGCGGACGCGGTGCTGCCGTGCGGCCCGAGACGGATCAGCCCACATATCCCCTGCCGGGAGCTTTTGCGCAGCAGCCCATGGCAACGCAGCAGATGCGGCCCCCCGTGGGACAGATGCAGCAGCCCGGAATGCTTCCTACACAAGAGTCCCAGGCGGCATCGATGTCGATGCCGCCAAACATGCCAGAGGCCATGCCGCTGGCGGATCAGGATGCAGCAGCAATGCAGCAGGCGACGGGGGTACCGGGTGGCCAGAAAATGGGCTATCAGCCGTACCAACAGGGATATCCATATCAGCAGATGCCGCCACTGGGGTATGGCCAGCAGTTCCCGCAGCAGTACCAGCAGGGATATCAGCAGCCGTACCAGCAGATGCCGCAGCAGCAGTACAACCCCTGGGCCCAGCAGATGCCTCCGCAGCCTTACCAACAGTGGCCTCAAAGTTTTCAACAGCAAATGCCGCCGATGCAGAGTTCTCAACAACCAGCAGCTCAAATGATGTATCCTAGTGCAGCAAATCAGTATGCACAGCCACAACCGGACGTGTTCGTAAGCGATCGCGGCAACGCCGCGCTGGGCTATCTGGCGCAAAATCAAGCGTGCGGCGCAACCGATCTTGCGAGGGCGTTTGGAAACTCGGCCCCCACTTGGTCACGCACGCTCAATGACTTGGCGCAGGCCGGCTTGGTCATCAAACATGGCCAGAAATACCATCTGACCGAACTCGGCGCCGCTCGCGTGCGAGCTCAGAGCTAAAGAACGGGAGAGACAGTGGACGAGGAAGCAAGCATCATCCTGGGGGATGCCATCGCCTTTTGCCAGCGCGACGGCCAAGATGCACGCCTCATCAACATGCTGGGGCAATCGCGCGCCATAAGCCTGACCGAAGATACGCTCACGATCGAGGCCCCCTCGCGCTTTGCCATCGCGCAGCTCAAAAAGCATCAGCCGACTATTGAGGCTTATCTGGAAGAAATCGCCTTTGCACCGATCGCGCTCGACATCGTGGCACCGCAAGGCGTCGCGACGGAATCCGCCGCCGCAACGGCGCCCGCCACGGCTCCCGCTGCTTCCCCGGCGGTGCCGGCCTCCGCAGGCGACGTGTCGACAATCGAGCACCAGCACAGCGATGTTTCCCGTGAAACCATGGCACCGTTGCCGACCGCGGCGGCGACGTCAACGAACGCACCCGTCACGCACATGCCCATCGCTCACGACGCAGCGGCGGGCGCGGATTCGGGCATTGCAATCAAGAACACGCTCTCGGCCGATGATTTTCGTCGCATGATGAACCAGATGAAGGGCGGAGCGCCGACCAAATCCACGCAAACTGCGACCCCCGCTTCACCCGTGCCAGCACCGACCGTGCCGGCCGAGCAGAATACGGATGGAGCCCCGCTCGCCGCGAACTCAAAATTTACCTTTGAGAACTTTGTCTACGGCCCCGAGAACAGCCATGCCTATCGCTCGGCGCTCAAGTTTGCCGCCCTCGCGGACGAGCGCGGCACATGCACATCACTGTTCATCTACGGCAAATCGGGCCTGGGCAAGACGCACCTGTTGCTTGCCATCAAAAACGAGCTCGCCGAGAAGTCGCCCGAGATCAAGGTCAAGTATGCCAACTCCCAGGCATATCTGGACGACCTGATGACCGAGTTCGACCGCCAAAAGAAGAGCAACGCCCCCATCATGCAGGCGTACCACGGTGTGGATGTGCTCATCATCGATGACATCCAAAACATCATCGGCAAGCGCGCGAGCGTGGACTACTTTTTCCAGCTCATGGACGAGTTCATCCGCAACAACAAGAAGGTCGTCATCGCGGCAGACCGCGCCCCCAAGGACCTGAGCATGGACGAGCGTCTGACCAGCCGCTTCAACGCCGGCATGCTCTGCCTGGTCGCAGAGCCCAGCTACGAGATGAAATACAAGATCTTGCAGCGCTATTACGAGAACACCATCGTCGCCGCTCCCGAGGCAGGCGACGACTCGCTACTGGCGGCCTATGGGGGCGACGGCGGGCACCTGACCGACGAGCACTTTAAACACATGGCCGAGGTCTCGGGCACCAACATCCGCGAACTCGAGAGCTTTTGCGAGCGCTGCGCCGGCGAGGCGGGTGACCGCGAGCGCGAGGGCGGGGAGCTCACCTTTGACGATATCGACGCCATCGCCAGCCAGTACTTCGACACATCGGCCAAAAAGATCAACGTCCAGACGGTTCAGTCCGTCATCGAAGAGCAGTACGGCGTGACACACGAGGAGCTCATCGGCCCGCGTCGCAACGCCAATATCGCCAAAGCACGCCATATCGCTATCTACCTGGCCATCGAGATGTGCGAGATGACGACCACGGCGGTGGGCGCCGAATTTGGCAACCGCAACCACTCGACCGTCAGCACGAGCTACAAAAAGGTCCAGAAGATGATCCAGGAAGACCGTACCGTCACCGAAGACCTCAAATCGCTGCGCGATAAAATTACACTGCGCTCGTAGGGAAATAGAGACACCTGTTGAAAACTTGTCGAAACCATGGGCATAAGGTGTCTAAAACCCAACCCGCGGTGGTGAAAAGTTTTGCGCAGGTTTTGAACGTGGAAAACCACCCTCGTTGCACACAGGTTGCTGTCGATTCTCTTTCTGGGTCTGACCTGCGTCTTTGGGAGTAATCAACAGTTTCGTCAGTGCTATTACTATTATTAAGATATTTATATCTAAAGAAAGGTATTAAAAGATGAAGTTCACCGTCAGCCAGAGCTCGCTTACACAAGCCATCGGCGTCGTTATGAAGGGTGTCGCTTCGGCGTCCACCCTTCCCATCCTGTCGGGCGTGCTCGTCAAGGCGCAAGACGGCATCTTGGAATTCCAGACCTCTAACTACACCATCTCGATCCGTCATCGCATCGCGGCGCATGTCGAAGAAGAGGGTGAGATGGTTATCCCCTGTAAGATGCTCTCCAATATCACCAAGACCCTCCCCGATGCCCCGGTCACCTTTGAGCTGTCCGAGCGCCAGGTGCTGATTGGTTGCGAGAAGAGCTCTTTCCGCCTGAACACGCTCGATGTCAATGACTTCCCCGAGTTTCCGGCCTATGCCATCGAGAGTGCCGTGGAGCTGCCGACCGATATCTTGTCCGAAATGGTCGGCCGCGTGTGGCGCGTCACCTCGACCGACAAGGCCCGCCCCATTCTGGGTGGCGTGCACATGAAGGTCGAGAACAACACCGTGCGCCTGGTGGCGACCGATTCCTTCCGCTTGGCCGTGTGCGATACGCAGGTCGAGACCTCGACTCTCGAGGGCTCCTTTGAACTCAACGTTCCGGCCGACGCCTTTAACGACGCGCTGAACATCATGGCCAGCCAGGCGACCATCATGATCGGGGCTACCGACACCCAGGTCGTCTTCGAGGCCGGCAACACCACCTACGTGTCGCGCCGTATCGAGGGCATGTACCCCAACTACAAGCAGCTCATCCCCGATTCGTGCGTGACGAGCGTCAAGATCGACGTCGCCGCCTTTAACGCCGCCCTCAAGCGCGTGGCCGTTATCGCGAGCGCCAACCCCGCCGTCAAGTTCGAGATCGATGTCGAGAACGGGCAGATGGGCCTGTCCTCCATTTCCAATGACCAGGACCTTGCGCAGGAGACGATCGATGTCGAGGCCGAGGGCGAGTCGGGCACCATCGCCTTCAACTACCACTACATCTTTGGCTGCCTCAATGCCCTGTCCAAGGAGAAGGAGATCACGCTGGAGCTCAAGAGCTACTCGCAGGCGGGCATCTTCAAGTCCTACGACAAGATCAACTACCTGTACCTGGTTATGCCGGTCCGCATCTAGTAACCGCCCTATGACCATGTTCGCCCGCGATCTTTCCGTCGCGCACTACCGCAGCTTCGATAGTTATCGCCTTGCCCTGGACGAGGGCGTGACGATACTTGCGGGACCCAACGCGGCGGGAAAGACCAATCTCATAGAGGCGCTGCAGCTGCTGACGAGCGGCGCCTCGTTTAGGCATCCGACCGCAGCCGAGCTCGTCCATGATGGCGTGGGCTCGTGCAAGGTCGAGCTGAGGCTCGATGGCGACGGCCGCGTGCTTGATATGGGATTGAGCGTGGAGGACGGTAAGCGCTCGTTTAGCCGCAACGGCAAGAGGTGCTCTGCCGCCGGTGTGCGCGGGGCTCTGCCGAGCGTGCTGTTTTGCCCCGACCATCTGGACATGGTTAAGCGAGGCGCCAGTGTGCGCCGCGCCGCCCTCGATGACTTTGGCATGCAGCTGAGCGCACGTTATGCCGATCTTGCGAGCACCTATGGACGCTGCGTGACCCAGCGTAACGCCCTGCTCAAGGAGACCTGGTGCTGCCGCGAGATGCTCGGCGCGTGGAACGATTCGATTGCCCGCGCGGGCTCGGCCCTGCTCGTGCACCGGTTGGCTCTGCTCGACCGGCTGACGGGCCATGTACACACTGCCTACGGGCAAGTGGCATCCGGTGAGGCTGCCAACGTGACCTATACGTCCACGCTGGGGGATTTGCCCCAGGTCGATGATCGCGAAGAGCTGAAGGGCTGGGCGTACGAGCGCATGCTGGCTGCCCTTGATGAGCACGCCGACGAGGAAATTCGCCGCGGCGTGACGTTGGTGGGACCGCATCGCGACGAGATTGAGTTTACCGTGGCGGGTCGCTCCGCCCGTTCATTTGCCAGCCAAGGTCAGCAGCGAACGTTGGTTCTGGCCTGGAAGGTGGCGGAGGTGGCCGTGGCTCGCGATGTCCTGGGCACCGCCCCGTTGCTGCTTTTGGACGACGTGATGAGCGAACTTGACGGCGAACGCCGCGGTGCTTTTCTGCGGCTGATCGGCGATGATATCCAGACGGTCATAACCACGACCAACCTGGGGTATTTTACCGATGACCTGCTTGATCGAGCCAAGGTGGTGAGCATGGGTGAGACGTGCTAATTACGAGCGCGAGAGCGAAACGGTTGCCTTCAGTGGATTTTTGAACGCAGAGCGTCAGCGCATCCTGGCGGCCGCGACACCTGAGCGCCGCGCGCAGATGGAGGCTGCAGAGGAATCTCGTGCGGTCTATCGCGCGTGGAATGCGGTGTGCTCGGGCACGCGCGAGGGGCGGCATGTGACGGGTCTGCGCTACCTGCCCGAGTCCAATGAGCTGCTGGTATATCTCGACTCGCCCTCGTGGACGCAGGAAATGACGCTGTTGCGCGAGATCATCCGCGCGCGTATGGAGCGCGCCGGTGCGCATGTGGACGGCCTGGTGTTCAAAACCACCGCGCCCGGTCACACGCCACCCGCCGCCAAGGAGCGCCTGCGCCCGGCGACGACCGAGCGCCCGCCGGCCCCGCACGCCGACCTCAGCGATGCCGAGCGCACCGAGATTGAGTGCCAAGTGGCGCCCATCGAAGACCGAAACCTGCGCGAGGCCCTCGAGAACGCCATGAGAGCCAGTGCCGAGTGGGCCAAGGGCGTGCAAAGCAAAAAAGAGCCTTAAATCGCATCTGGTGGCCTTGTAGAGCCAAATACCCTCGTTCCCGAGGGTATTTTTTTACGATAAACTAGTAAGGCTGTACACATTTTCTTGACTGAAGGAGGACGTGTGGCAAACGAAAACGATTACGATGGCGGCGAGATTAAGATTCTCGAAGGTCTCGAGGCCGTTCGTAAGCGCCCGGGCATGTATATCGGCTCGACGAGCGCCAGCGGTCTGCATCACCTGGTGTGGGAGATCGTTGACAACTCCGTCGACGAGGCCATGGCCGGTTTCTGCACCGAGATCCAGGTGACGGTCCACGCCGACAACTCCATCACGGTCGTCGACAACGGGCGCGGCATCCCCGTCGACGAGCACCCTGTTAAAAAAATCCCGACGCTCGAGGTCGTCATGACGATCTTGCACGCCGGCGGTAAGTTCGATAACTCGGCCTATAAGGTCTCGGGCGGCCTGCACGGCGTTGGCATCTCCGTCGTCAACGCACTGTCCAAGCGCGTGGTCGTTCAGGTTCGTCGCGACGGCAACACCTACGAGATGGAGTTCTCGCGCGGCAAGACCGTCAAGAAGATGGAGGTCGTGGGCACCTCGGATTCGACGGGCACCACCGTCACCTTCTGGCCCGACGACGAGATCTTCGAGACCTGCATCTACGATTTCGATACGCTGCACAACCGTCTGCAGGAGACGGCGTTCCTCAATAAGAACCTCAAAATCGTGCTGACCGACGAGCGCGAGGCGACTCCCCACGTGGAGGAGTTTTGCTACGAGGGCGGCATCATCGACTTCGTCAAGTTCCTTAACGAGGGCAAGGACGTCCCCGAGGCCTTTAAGGAGCCTATCTACATCGAGGGCAAATCGGACCCGGACGCACCTGTGGCCAAGATGGGCGAGGTCGAGGTTTCCCTGCAGTGGAATAGCGGTTACGGCGAGAACGTCATGTCGTTTGCCAACGACATCTACACTCCCGAGGGCGGCATGCACCTTGAGGGCTTCCGCACCGCGCTCACCCGCGTGATCAACGACTACGCGCGCAAGCAGAACCTGCTCAAGGAAAAAGACGCCAACCTGACCGGCGACGATGTGCGCGAGGGCCTTTCGGCCGTTATCTCGGTCAAGCTGCCCGATCCGCAGTTTGAGGGCCAGACCAAGGCCAAGCTCGGCAGCTCCTATATGCGCGCGCTCACGCTCAAGATCGTGACCGACGGCCTCGCCGATTACTTGGAGGAGCATCCCAAGCCCGCCCGCGAGATCGTCAAGAAGGCGCAACAGGCCTGCAAGGCGCGCAACGCCGCCCGCAAGGCGCGCGAGGCGACCCGCCGCAAGAGCCTGCTCGAGACGGCGTCCCTGCCCGGTAAGCTCGCCGACTGCTCGGTGCGCGATGCCGAGCTGACCGAGCTCTTCATCGTAGAGGGCGACTCGGCAGGCGGT
This sequence comes from uncultured Collinsella sp., assembly GCA_937934165.1. GTDB lineage: Bacteria > Actinomycetota > Coriobacteriia > Coriobacteriales > Coriobacteriaceae > Collinsella. The sequence goes on along the minus strand of CALGZX010000056.1, from coordinate 117,455 downwards.
TCGGCCAAGGACGGCCGTCGCCGAGACATCCAGGCGATTCTGCCCCTGCGCGGCAAGATTTTGAACGTCGAGCGCGTTGGTGACCATCGCGCGTTCTCGAGTGACACCATCCAGTCGCTGATTACCGCGATCGGCTGCGGCGTCACGACGAGTGCCGGCGACGGCGGCGATTTCGATATCACCAAGGCGCGCTACCACAAGATCATCATCATGACCGATGCAGACGTCGACGGCGCGCATATCCGCATCCTGCTGCTGACGTTCTTCTACAAGTACATGCGTCCGCTGATCGATGCCGGCTACGTCTATGTTGCCTGCCCGCCCATCTTTGGCATTAAGGTGCGCAACAAGATCCACTACGTGTATCCCAACGGCCGCCAGCCCGAAGACGAGATCCTGCGCGATACCATCCAGAGTCTGGGCCTGAACCCCGATGATAACGACGAGGACGGCAAGGCCAAGGACGGCAAGATCACCAAAAAGCGCAAGGGCTATACCGTCCAGCGCTACAAGGGCCTGGGCGAGATGGACCCCAAACAGCTTGCCTCGACGACGATGGACCCAAAGACCCGCATTCTGCAGCGTGTGTCGATCGAGGACGCCGTGGTGGCGGACCGCGCCGTGCGCGAGCTGATGGGTTCCGAGGTCGGCTATCGCCGCGAGTACATCGAGAAGCATGCACATGATGCACGATTCCTTGACGCTTAAGAGGAGGTAACGTGGCAGACGATATCAACAATAACGAGGGTATGGACGAGGCCGGCGATGCCGGTATGCCCGATGATCTGAAGCGCCTGCTTGCCCGTGCTGAGCAGGGCGAGGACGGCGATCCGGACGCCTATAACCCCGATGCCGATGATGATGAGGAAGAGGACGACGACGGCGAGCTCGAGGAGAGTTTTGGCGAAGTCGACCGTGGCGCCTCGGCCGGCGAGGACATCAACGGCGGCCAGCTCCAGATTTCGGAGTTCGGTCGCGAGATGAAGCAGTCGTTCATCGAGTATTCGATGTCGGTTATCACAGCGCGTGCCCTGCCGGACGTGCGCGACGGCTTAAAGCCGGTACACCGCCGCATCCTGTACGCGATGAACGAGAGCGGCATCTACCCCAACCGCCCACACAAAAAGTCGGCCTGGACGGTCGGCGAAGTTATCGGTAAGTACCACCCGCACGGTGACTCTGCGGTCTACGAGGCCATGGTCCGCCTGGCGCAGTGGTTCTCCATGCGCACGCCGCTCATCGACGGTCACGGCAACTTCGGCAACATCGATGGCGACGGCGCGGCGGCCATGCGTTACACCGAGAGCCGCCTGGCCAAGCCCGCCATGGAACTGCTGCGTGACTTGCAGAAGGATACCGTCGACTGGCAGCCCAACTACGACGAATCGCTCGCCGAGCCCGTGGCACTGCCTGCGCGCTTCCCCAACCTGCTGGTCAACGGCAGCCAGGGCATCGCCGTCGGCATGGCCACCAACATCGCCCCGCATAACCTCACCGAGGCGATCGAGGCCACCTGCTACCTGATCGACAACCCCGACGCCACCGTCGACGAGCTCATGCAGATCATGCCCGGTCCGGACTTCCCCACCGGCGCCATCATCATGGGCAGCGCCGGCATTAAGCAGAGCTACGAGACCGGCCGCGGCTCCATTACCGTGCGTGCCAAGGCACATGTGGAGTCCACCAAGACCGGCCGCAGCCGCCTGGTCTTTACCGAGATTCCCTACATGGTCAACAAGGGTACCCTGCAGGAGAAGATCGCCCAACTCGTCAACGACAAGCGCATTGAGGGCATCTCGGATATGCGCGATGAGTCCAACCAGAAGGGCATCCGTCTGGTCATCGAGCTCAAGAAGGGCGTCATTCCGCAGGTCGTGCTCAACAACCTGTATAAGTACACCTCGCTGCAGACGACCTTTGGCGCCAACAACCTGGCACTCGTCAACGGCGTTCCCAAATGCCTGAGCCTGCGCGAGATGCTGCAGCACTACATCGACCACCAGGTCGACGTCGTCACCCGCCGCACCCGCTTCGACCTTAAGAAGGCCCAGGCCCGCGCGCATATCCTCGAGGGCTACCTGATGGCCCTTGACCATATCGACGAGGTCATCAGCATCATCCGCTCCTCGCAGACCGACTCCGAGGCCAGCAGCCGACTGATCGAACGCTTTGGCTTTACGCCCGAGCAGACCACGGCCATCCTCGAGATGAAGCTGCGCCGCCTGACCGGCCTGGAGCGCGACAAGATCCAAGAAGAGTTGGACGGCCTGCGCCGCGCCATCGCCTACTACGAGGACCTGCTGGCGCACGAGGAGAAGATTCTGGGCGTCATCAAGGAAGAGATGCGCGAGATCTCCAAGAAGTTTGGCGACAAGCGCCGTACCGAAATCAGCCAGGTTGAGAAGGACCTGGATGTCGAGGACCTCATCGCCGACGAGGATATGGTCGTGACCATCACCCACACCGGCTACGTTAAGCGTATCCCAGTGGCTGCCTACCGTGCCCAGAAGCGCGGTGGCAAGGGCGTGTCGGGCGTCAACCTCAAAGAGGACGACGTTATCGATGAGATGTTCATCGCGTCCACGCACGAGTACGTGCTGTTCTTCTCGAGCAAGGGCAAGGTCTATCGCCTGAAGGTGCACGAGCTGCCGGTGGGTACGCGCCAGGCGCGCGGTACCGCGATCGTCAACCTGCTGCCCTTCGAGGAAGGCGAGAAGATCGCGAGCGTCATCAGCTGCCGCGAGTTCCCGGCCGACGAGTACCTGATGTTTGCCACCAAGAGTGGCATGGTCAAAAAGACCGTGATGAGCGCATATGACCGCAGCCGTCGCGACGGCCTGATCGCTATCAATCTGCGTGACGACGACGCGCTGCTGAACGTGCGCCGCGTGCGCGAGGGCGACAAGATTATCCTGGCCACCACCGCGGGCAAGGCGATCATGTTCTCCGAGGAGCAGGTGCGCGCCACCGGCCGCGATACCAGCGGCGTTCGCGGTATCGGTCTGAAGGACGGCGTGAGCGTTCTGGGCATGGAAGTCACTAACGGCAACGGCGATCTATTCGTCATCACCGAGCGCGGCTACGGCAAGCGCACGCCGGTCGCGGACTACCCGGAGCAGAATCGCGGCGGTCAGGGCGTCTACACCATTCAAATGACCGAGCGTAAGGGTAACCTCGCGGCCATGAAGACGGTGGGCCCGCAGCACGAGCTGTTCATCGTGACGGAGGGCGCGACGGTCATTCGCGTCAAGACCGACGAGATCAGCCAGACCGGCCGCGCCACCCAGGGCGTCAAGATGATGACCGTCGACGACAACGACCGCATCTGCGCCGTGGCCCGCATGACGGCCGCCAAAGAGAGGCCCGAAGGCGAAGCCATAGAAAACGGCTCCGCCCCCGAAGAAACCCCTGTCGATCTAGGCGACGGCAACGACATGCCGGAAGATCTCCTTGACGAGTAAGAGGCCCTAACTGTTAGAAAATATCAGACCCCATATATCGGCGGTCGGCGCACTGCGCGCCGACCGCTTTTTTGAAAACCTTGGGACTCGTGTTCGCCCCGGTCGCACGGCGACATGTGAAGTCGATCGCGAGTTCCGCACGAGCCAGAGAGCACTTAATGTGCTCTCTGTGCGAGTCAGGACTGTCCGAGTAGGCGACTTCACATGCCGCCGTGCGGCCGGGGCGAACACCCTTCAAAGATTTTCAAAAAAAGTTGTTGACGCGCGCGTAACGACTCGTCTAATATATCCCTTGCGCGATGGACCTGTAGCTCAGTTGGTTAGAGCGTCCGGCTGATAACCGGGAGGTCACAAGTTCGAATCTTGTCAGGTCCACCATCAAAACTGTGAAGAGCCCTGGGGCATTGCCTCGGGGCTTTTTTCTTGTCTGCGATAAATCTCATTTTGGTTTTGTGTGCTGTGCGAAAGTTTGGGTAGTATAGCTATTCAATGCGGCGGACTGCCGCGTGTTAACCGCTACGTACCGGAGGTGTTCCATGGTTCGTGTCGACATAGAGACCATCGTCATGGCCGCCGGTCCCGTGCCATCGCTTATCGTGCTTCGCGAGCGCTGCAGCAAATCGGACTCGCCCGCGCCACTGCGTTCCCTTTCCATTCAGACTGGTTCGTTTGAAGCTGCTGCCATCAGCCGCGGCATCGATAGCGGTCGCGCCGAGCGCCCGATTACCCATGACCTGTTGCTCGATACTGTTGGCGCCCTGGGCGCCAAGCTCGAGCGCATCGAGATCGTTCGCGCCGAGCCGCCGGTGTTCTACGCGACGATTGTCGTACTGGCCGATGGTGACGAGCGCAAGATCGATGCCCGTCCCAGTGATGCCATTGCCCTTGCCGTGCGCAGCAATGCCCCCATGTTTGTGGAGGACGACATCATGAATCGCCTGGGCACTGTTTCTGCCCATACCGAGGAAGTTGACGACGAGCAGGAGTTCGAGAAGTTCGACGAGTTCGTCCATACGCTCTCGCCCGATGACTTCTAAATGCGGGGCGGCCAGGATGCGGAGCGTTCGCTGATGGCCGGCGGTATGTCGGCTGAGGCGGCTGCGATCGCCCGCGAGGCCCAGATGCGCTCGGAGGCTTCTGAGGCGGCTCGCATTGCCTATGTGACGCAGGCCCGCACGCTCCGCGAGCGCCGCGGCTCGTTTATCAAGATGGTTGTCGTCTCCGCCCTTGTCGCGGCAATCTGCTCACGCCTTCGTGGTACAGTTGGTGCGCTTGGGTTTTCGATCTCTACGGGCCTGGTGATCTGGGGCGTGGTCGATGCAGTCATGCTGACCAGTCAGATCAAGGTGCTCGACAAGCGCGCGGCGGACATGATGCGCACCCGCGACGCTGCCGCCAAGATCGCCGCCGAGGCACAAGAACTGTAACGACGTCAGACTCGATGGGAAGGTCTAAAGATGGCACAGGATATGCAGGATGCCGGTAACGTCTCCGCCGAGCTCGACGCCATGGTGTGCGATCTGATCGGCGCGTTCTTGGACGACCTTGCCGCCGGTGAAAACCCTGGCGTGGTCGTGGCAATTGAGGATGCTGCTTCCAACCGTTATCTGGCGGCGCTCGACGAGGACGGCGAAGAGGCGTGCCTGGAGGCGGCCACCAACTTTATCTCCGAGCACAAGATGGGTCTTAAGGACGAGGGCCTGGGCCGTATCGTCCGCTATGCCATCGGCTACACCGGCTGCGTCGAGATCGATGGCGCCTACCATGACGCCCTGCTCGTGAGCTTTTTCGAGACGACGCTCGAGAGCGGTTTTTCGGCATATGTGCTGTATGAGGGCATGGGCGCCGGCGATGGTTTTATGTGGAGCGACCCTGAACCTGCAGGTGAGGAAACCCCTCTCATCTAAAATCGCTAAAATAAACGAGTTTTCGGTAAAAGGCTCAATATTCCCGCTGAGCGTTGTATCGCTGGGCGGGCCGCATACGCGTGCCGTTTGTATATGGATAGAAGATAGGGGAACTACATGCGCGTAGACAATCTGAGGAACATCGCCATCATCGCCCACGTCGACCACGGCAAGACGACGATGGTCGACAAGCTCCTGCGTGCCACGGACGCCTTCCGTGCCAACCAGCAGGTCGAGGACCGCGTCCTGGATTCCAACGACCAGGAGCGCGAGCGCGGCATTACGATTCTCGCCAAGAACATCTCTATCGAGTATAAGGACGTCAAGATCAACGTCATCGACACCCCGGGCCACGCCGACTTCGGCGGCGAGGTCGAGCGCGTGCTGCGTATGGCCGACGGCGCCCTGCTGCTGGTCGATGCTTTTGAGGGCCCCATGCCCCAGACCCGCTTCGTGCTGCGTCACGCTATCGACACCGGCCTTAAGATCATGATCGTCATCAACAAGATCGACCGTCCGGGCGCCAACCCCGAGAAGGCCTACAACGACTGCCTGGACCTCATGGCCGACCTGGGCGCCACCGACGACCAGCTTGAGTTCGCCATGGAGCACGTGGTCTACGCCAGCGCCATGAATGGCTTTGCCCGCCTTGATCCCAACGACGGCAACATGGACATGTATCCGCTGCTCGATATGATCATCGACGACATGCCCGCGCCCGAGGTTGACGAGAACGCTCCGCTGGCCATGCAGTGCGTGACCATCGACCACTCCAACTTCGTTGGCCGTATCGGCATCGGTCGCGTGTATTCCGGCGCCATCCATCAGGGCGACCAGATTCTGGTTGTGAAGAACGACGGCTCCAGCGCCACCGCTACCGTCAAGCAGCTCTTTACCTTCGACTACCTGGGCCGCACCGAGTGCCAGGAAGTCGGCGCCGGCGACATCGCCGCCGTCGTGGGCATCGACCGCACCGATATCGGCGATGTCTACACCGATCCCGAGAACCCCGTCGAGCTCGAGCCCATCGAGATCGACCCGCCGACCCTGTCCATCGTCTTCGAGGCTTCGACCTCCCCGCTCGTCGGTCGCGACGGAGACATCGTGGGCGCCCGTCAGCTCAAGGAGCGCCTGTTCAACGAGGCCGAGAACAACGTGACCATGAAGATCGAGGAGCTCGAGGACAAGAGCGGCGTCGAGGTCTCGGGCCGCGGCATTCTGCACCTGTCCGTTCTGATGGAGTCCATGCGCCGCGAGGGCTTTGAGTTCCAGGTCGGCCGTCCCCGCGTTCTGTTTAAGAAGGACGAGAACGGCAACAAGATGGAGCCTGTCGAGCAGGCCGTCGTTGAGTGCCCGGACGAGTACTCGGGCAAGGTCGTTGAGGTCTTCGGTACCTCCGGTGGCATCATGACGAGCATGGATACCTCGGGTATCGTGACGCACCTCGAGTTTAAGATCCCGACCCGCGGCATCATGGGCCTTAAGAACCGCATCATGAACGTCACCCACGGCGAGGGCGTGTTCTACCACACCTTCCTGGAGTACGGTCCCTACGCCGGCGAGATCGGCAACCGTCAGAACGGCGCAATGATCTCCATGACCACCGAGAAGGCCGTTGCCTATGCTCTGGGTACGCTGCAGGAGCGCGGCCAGCTTTTTGTTGAGCCGGGCACCGAGTGCTACGAGGGCATGATCGTGGGCGAGCGCAGCAAGGCTGGCGACATGGTCGTCAACATCGCCCGTACCAAGAACCTGGGCAACCAGCGTTCCTCGACCTCCGATATCTCCGTTCAGCTGGTGCCGCCCCGCACCTTCTCGCTGGAGGAGGCGCTGGAGTACATCGCCGACGACGAGCTGGTTGAGATTACCCCCAAGAACATCCGCCTGCGCAAGCGCCTGCTCAACGCCACCGACCGCAAGAAGGCCGCCGTCCGCGCCGGCCAGGTCAACAAATAAGCGCTGGACTTTATAGCGTCTAACAAGAAAGGGCGTCGACCGTAATGGTCGGCGCCCTTTTTGTGCATAGGGACTGAGCTGGTCTGCACCACCACAAAGGTGCCTGGTCCCTTTGTGGTGGTTGGCGGCTAAGCGGTGGGGAGTCCTGGCGTGTTAGCCGGCTGCTGCGGCTTGACGCGGGCGTTGCGCCAGATGATTTGGATGATGTAACCGAGCATAAAGACAAAGGCCACGCCGCTGATGAAGTCACCTACGAGGGGAAGCCCCGTGAGGGCGCCTGCGATTACGCCGCCCACGGCTGCCATGGCGTAGCGGTTTTGGTTGTGTCCAACCATGCGGGCGATCGCGCACCCCGCAAAGGCACTCGACATCAACGCGATGCCGATAACGCCGCACAAGAGGGTTCCGGCAAGCGACAGACCAGCGATAGAGATAATCAGCAGTAGGACGGCGGGGACGATAGCAATCGTGCCCAGAAGACCGCTCACCCACAGGGGCATGGAGCGCTGGTGGAGCATGCCGGCGGCGCTGGCGGTCGCGCACGGAAAGACGAGCTCGAGCAGCAGAGCGACAAAGCAGGTCGAGAGTGCCGCGGCGACGATACCGCCGATGACATCGTTAACGGTGGAAGTATCCTCGTTCTCGGTGCGGTCGATCTTGAGCGCGCCTACCTCGGCTCCTGCGGCACGCTCGGGGTCCTCGGAGACGTGCGCGTTCACGGTGCCGGTGATGTGGGCGTTCTTGCCCAGGATGAGCTTGTCGGCCCAAACCTCGACATCGCCCTCGACGGTGCCATCGATGGTCACCGTGTCGCCCGCAAGCGCTGCCGACTTGGTAGAGCCGCGCAGGGCAACCGTCTCGCCTATCGCGTAAAAACAGTTGGCGGTGCTGTCGGAATTGAGCACAACGTGCTGACCGACGACCGTGACGCTGCCATCAACCGTGGTCTTGGCGATATCGATAGTGCGTGCCGCCAAGCGGACGGCGCCGCCCACCGTGCAGTCGCGGATGGAGAGGCTCTCGCCTGCTGCAATTATGTCGCGGCCGATGGACGCATCGTCCAAGTTGAGGGCCTGACCTGCCCAGTACAGGTCACCTTCGACGCCGGACGAATTGGCGTCATTGTCGGTCGCAAGTACGTTGCCTGCGGTGTCCGTGCCGGCGAACGACGCCGTGGGAAGCGCGGTGACCGCTAGAGCGATGAGCGCGAATGCCATAAGCAGGCAGCGACGCATCTTGTGTGACGGCGCCGTCACGGTTTGATTGAAAGCCATGGTTGATCCTTTTGTTAGGTGTTCGACATATACCTAACAGGGTACCCAACGCGCGGGCGCTCTAAAAGAACCTCTCGGTTGCATTTCGAAGGGTTGTGCCGTGCTGTCTACTTTTTACGGTGCAAGAAGCGCGCGATATCTTCTTCGGTGGGGCTTTTGATGTCAAAGCGCAGCGAGAGCCAGCGCAGACCCATGGTCACGACAACGCATACGACCAGCGCAGCGACATTGCTCATGATGCCGCTCATAACGAGACACACATAGCTTGTCGATCCGGCGATGGCGGCGATAGCATAAAAGTTAGTACGTTGGAAAATGCCCGGAACCACGCCCATAAAGCCGTCGCGCAACATGCCGCCGCCCACCGCGGTAAAAAAGCCCATCATGATGCACACCGCCGGTGCAAAGCCGTAGACAAGCGCCTTGTCCGCTCCGGTGGCGGCATAGATGCCGACCGAGATGATATCGAGCAGGGGGATGAGTTTTTCGGGTTTGTCGACGATTGCCGGGAAAATGTAGATGATAGCTGCCGTGGCAATGGAAAGCGGGAGTGCCATCGGCTGGTTGAGGATGTAGACGTTGCCCACCTGCAGCGTCATATCGCGCAAAAGACCGCCGCCCAGGCCGCAAACTACGGCGAGTGCGACGGCGCCCACCAGGTCGAGCTTGTGCTCGCGCGCAACCAGCACACCCGAGATCGATGCAGCGACAACGGCGAACATCTCGAGCCAAAACGGAATAGCGACCATGGCATCCGAGGCATGTGAGGTAATGGTTATGGCGGCGACGACGGGCAAGATGGGGTCCTTTGGATTGTGGGTTTAGACAATGCCCGTACATAGTACATGTTCGGCGCCGATTGCGATCCTATTGCTCGGTAAACGGTTGACAGCGGATGCTGACATGGCATTGCTGGAATGCCAGGGATCCAAAACATGTACGCCACCCTCCAAAAACGACATTTTTCGACATCTTTGGAGGCGGACGTACATGTTTGGATTGAGCTCACAGCATGAGTGAGTTGATTTACTCACATCCGGTATATTTCCCCACTTCAACGGACATAAGAGTTGGATACCGGCTCAGAGCGAGAGGCCCTTAATGGATACCCCTGTTCTCATTTCGCATAAAACCGCATGGCTTGTCCATCATGCACCCCAGAATTTGGTTCAGTCTCTTGCGCGGCACGACTACCAGATAGGCGCACAAGGCATCTCAACCCAGCAACGTGTTGCGCGCATACGACAGGCTCTTACCGACTGCGGCATTCCGTCCGATATGCTTAAGACTATCGATATCGCGGTTGTATTCGAATTCGAGCGAATTCGTACCAAAGGCGTCGTTTGTCACATTCTTGGACAAAATCTTCCCTACGAGCATATTAACGAGTTGACGCCCGGAATCTTCATCACCGACGAAGCCTTCACCTTTGTGCTCGCTGCCGAGTGGATGGATAGGATCGAATATCTCGAATATGGCTATGAAGTTTGCGGCGATTATCGCATGAGGCTCAATCCCGCCGACCCTTATACCGGGCAACCAGCCACTACCTCCAAGGATGAAATAACCAAACTGCTCGATCGGCACCCCGGCAAACCCGGTGCCACACGTGCACGGCTCGCGCTCAGGCACATCTACGATCACTCGGCCTCGCCTATGGAGACCGCTTCGGCAATTGCCCTCTCGCTCCCAACAAGCGAAGGCGGCGTTGGTATCCGAGGTATCGAACTCAACAAACCGCTCGAGATCCCTCAACGTCTCTGGCATTGCACAAAAGCCCGAACACTCAAAATCGATGCCCTCATTACCTATAAGCGCAGGGAGCTCGGTATCGAATATAAGGGCGGTTTTCACGATGAGTTCGAGCGCAAGGGAGCAGATGCGGAGCGAGAGGCCGTTCTCTCCCAAATGGGATATCGAATCGTTACGCTCACTTCGGCTCAGTTCGGCAGCCAGCTCGCCTTTCACCGCGCCATGAACAACATTCGCGAAGCACTCGGCATGCCTCGCTGTACCGACACCGGGTACCAGCGAGAGCAAAACGAACTACGCAAGGCGCTTATTCGCAACTGGAAGGGCATGCGAGACGAAGAGGCACCTTCCGAATAGTGCCACTCCCGTGAACTCAATCCAAACGTGTACGTCAGCCTTCAAAGATGTCGAAAAATGTCGGTTTTGGAGGGTGACGTACATGTTTGGGGAAGCGTGGGATCGAGACGTATTTCGATAACAAAAAAGCCCCATTGCTGGGGCTTATACCATCTAATGGCGGAGGAGGAGGGATTCGAACCCTCGTGACCTTATACAGGCCAAACGGTTTTCGAGACCGCCGCATTCAACCACTCTGCCACCCCTCCGCGTGGGGTAAAAACAAAGCAGGCTCGAAGGCCTGCTTTGGAATTAACTGGCGGAGAGTCAGGGATTTGAACCCTGGAGACGCTTTTGACGCCTACACGATTTCCAATCGTGCTCCTTCGGCCACTCGGACAACTCTCCGTTAAATGCGAAAGTCAGTATACACGAGGAATCGCAAAGTGCAAACAGAAAAGTTGGCATTTTTTAAAACGCTTGGCCGCGTTTGGCGTTGCAGCGGGGTTTGAGATGCCAAAAAACGGCTTCCGACCAGCGTAGTTGATCAACTCAATTGTTCAAAAGGGGTATTTATAAGCGATTTGGCAATGAATTTAAAAATCTTTGGGTGGTGCTGTGGGCCACTGGTATGCATTTTGTGACCACAACCATGCGCCCGTTGACCTGCGACTTGGCTCAGCTTGTCCTCACGGCACCGTATCTTGTCCACAGATCCGTCAAGCTTTTGGTCAGCATTTGGTTGGAATGCGCATGAAACGTCGTGCGAGTATGGGCATATGTGGAGGTCATGAGGTTGTAGCTGCATATTCTTGCAGCCTAGGAGGTTGAAAGATATTATTACCAAGTCTTTTCCTGCTTCAGGCGCACCTTCACGACCTGAAGCCACATTTGCCCAGAGGAGGTGACAATATGAAGGCTTATGAACTGCTGTTCTTTGTTGACCCGTCGCTCGACCCCGAGACTCGTCTCGCTGTTATGAAGCGTATCGATACCACGATCGCTGAGGGCGCTGGCAAGGTCGACTCCGTTGACGAGTGGGGCAAGCGTAAGCTCGCCTACGAGATCAACGACCTCACCGATGGTGACTACACCCTCATCAACTTCCACGCAGATCCTACCCAGATCGCCGAGCTTGATCGCGTCCTGCGCATCACCGACGCTGTGGTCCGCCACATGATCGTCCGTCGCGACGACCAGGAGTAAGACTGTCGTTTTGGACTGGGCTTGTGCCCCAAGAGGAAGTAGTGAGTTATGAGCATCAATCGAGTGAACATCACCGGTAACCTCACCCGCGATCCCGAGCTGCGCGCCACCGCCGGCGGAACCCAGGTTCTGTCCTTTGGCGTCGCCGTGAACGATCGTCGCCGCAATGCGCAGACTGGCGAGTGGGAGGACTATCCCAACTTTGTCGACTGCACCATGTTCGGCACCCGCGCCGAGGCCGTGAGCCGTTTCCTGGCAAAGGGAAACAAGGTCGCGATCGAGGGCAAGCTGCGCTACAGCTCTTGGGAGCGCGACGGCCAGCGCCGGAGCAAGCTTGAGGTCATCGTCGATGAGATCGAGTTTATGAGCTCCCGTGGTGGCCAGGGTGGCTACGATCAGGGCGGTTACGCCCCCGCAGCCCCCGCGCCCGCAGCACGTCCTGCCGCACCGGTGGCTACGCCGCCTGCGGTCGACGTCTACGATGAGGACATCCCGTTCTAAGGGTTGTTCACCTATTTTTGAGTGAGAGGCGGCTTCGGTTCGCCGAAGTTGCCAAATGAAAGGTATTTTGACATGGCTAATGATTTTTCTGCACGTCAGCCGCGTCGTAAGTACTGCCAGTTCTGCAAGGAGAACACTGAGTTCATCGACTATAAGGACACTCAGCTTCTCCGTAAGTACATGACCGACCGTGGCAAGATCAAGCCCCGTCGCGTCACTGGCGCTTGCACGCAGCATCAGCATGACATCGCCAACGCCATCAAGCGCGCCCGCGAGATGGCTCTCCTGCCGTACACCGTCCCCGTGGTTTCCTCTCGTGGCAACCGCGACCGCGGCTAAGAAGGGAGACGCATCATGAAGGTTATTCTTCTCGATGAGATCAAGGGCAAGGGCGGCGAGGGTGACGTCGTAGAGGTCGCTCAGGGTTACGCTGAGAACTTCCTGTTCCCCAAGAAGCTCGCTGTTGCCGCCACCAAGGGCAACCTTAAGCAGCTTGACGAGCGTCGCAACAACATCGCCAAGCGCGAGGCCGTCCGTCTGGCTACCGCCAACGAGACCAAGGCTGCCTTCGAGGGCAAGACGGTCACCGTTGACGTCAAGGTCGGCGACGAGGGCATCCTCTTTGGCTCCGTTACCGCCGCTATGATCGCTGACGCCATCAAGGCTCAGCTCGGTATGGACATCGACCGCAAGCGCGTCGAGCTCGGTAAGCCCATCAAGGTTGCCGGTGCCCACACCGTTGCCATCTCGCTGTATCGCGAGATCAAGGCCGAGGTTGTCGTTCTCGTCGGCGTTACCGCCGAGGAGCTCGCTGCCGAGGCTGAGGTCGAGGAGGCCGCTGAGGTCGCCGAGGCCGAGACCGCCGAGGTCGAGACTGAGGCTGCTGCCGAGTAGCATTTGCTGCAACGCAACAATCTTGTTCTAAGAAGGGCGCTCTGGGAAACCGGGGCGCCCTTTTGTTTTTTGCGCTGAGTGAGTGTTGTGGTGAACGTCGCGTCAAAGTCCTATATACAGGACCGTTCATCCGTTTGGTTCGGTGATGATTGGCGGCGCGCGGCGCGTTTTGGGACCGTGGCTGATACTATGGATGCTCGCAAGCGATATGAATGAGGATGCTCATGGCATATGACGATAGGGAGACCGGGCTGACGGTCGAGGACCGCGGCTCAAAGTTGGGTCTTCCCCAAAACCAAGATGCAGAGGCCAATGTACTGGCCGCTATGCTGCTATCGCCCGAGGTGGTCGAAGAGGCCCAGGTCGAGCTGCAGCCCGATGACTTCTACCGGCCCATTCATAAGACCATCTATACCGCGATGGTCGATATGTACAACAGCCGCATTCCCATCGACTCCATCTCGCTGATCGATTACCTGCGAAGCATCAACAAGCTCGATGCCGTGGGCGGCGAGGCGTACATTTTGGAGCTGATGGGTCAGACCCTGTCGCTCGTCAACTGGCAGCACCATGCTGCCATCGTCCGTCGCGACTCGATGCTGCGCGAGCTGATCGGCGCCACCAACGAGATCAACGCGCTGGCATATAATGCCCCCACCGACACCAAAGAGGTTGTCGAGCTGGCCGAGAGCAAGCTGCTCAAGGTTACGGCGCGCGAGGTCAAGTCGAGTTACAAGACGTTGACCGAGTTTATGGTCGAGGCCTATAACGAGGCCGAGGAAGTGTGCCAGGCCGGTGGCCAGGCTGCGGGCGTGCCCACGGGCTTCCCGTCACTCGACCGCATGCTCATGGGCTTCCGCGAGGGCCAGCTCATCATTATCGGCGCCCGCCCTGCCGTGGGTAAGACGTCGTTTGCCCTGAATCTGGCTCTCAACGCTGCCGCTGCTGGTTATACCGTCGGCTTCTTCTCGCTGGAGATGTCGGGCAAGGAAATTGCCCAGCGTCTGATTTGCGCCTATGCCATGATCTCGATCAGTGACTTCCGCATGGGCCGCATTAGCCCCGAACAGTGGGCCAATATCAACGAGGCCACGCAGACCTTGTCCAAGCTCGATATTCTGATTGACGATACGCCCGGCACCACAGTGACCGAGATTCGCGCCAAGAGCCGCCGCATGCTCCATAACAAGGAGAAGGCAATCATCATCCTGGACTACCTGCAGCTGGTGAGTCCTCCGCCGGGACGCCGCTCCGAGAGCCGTACCGTCGAGGTTTCGGAGATGTCGCGTGGTCTTAAGATCATGGCCAAGGAGCTCAAGATCCCGCTCATCGCGCTGTCACAGCTCTCGCGTCAGGTCGAATCCCGTACCGGCAAGCGCCCGCAGCTTTCCGACCTTCGTGAATCGGGCTCTATCGAGCAGGACGCCGATATCGTTATGTTCTTGGACCGCTCCGCCGACGAGGCCGAAGCCTCGCGCGACGATCGACCCGACGAGGGCGTTACGCGTATCGTCGTGGCCAAGAACCGTTCGGGCCCGATCGGCGACGTCGACCTGATGTTCCTGCCGGCATCCACCAAGTTCTATGAGCTTGATGGGGCACATGCCGAGGAGTAGGACAGGCGCCCGTTGCACGGGTATACTGGGAATGTTTTGTGCTTCTGCGTGCCGGCGTGGCGCGTAGACAGTCCATGAATGTAAGGAGTAAACATGCCGTCAACCGTTTTGGTCGGTGCCCAGTGGGGCGATGAGGGCAAGGGTAAGATTTGCGACCTGGTCGCCGGCGACTTCGATGCCGTCGTGCGCTACTCGGGCGGCAACAACGCCGGTCACACCATCGTCGTCAACGGCAAGAAGTACGGCCTGCACCAGGTGCCCTCCGGCATCATGTATTCCGACCACGTGTCGGTGATCGGTAACGGCTGCGTCGTCAACCCCAAGGTTGTCCTTGAGGAGATCGATATGTTCGAGGCCGACGGCATCACCACCAAGAACCTCAAGATTAGCGGCAACGCGCATGTCATCATGCCGTACCACATCGATCTGGATGGCGCCTTTGAGCAGAAGCTCGGCAAGAAGAACATCGGTACCACCAAGCGCGGCATCGGTCCGTGCTATCAGGACAAGATGGCCCGCATCGGCCTGCGCATGCAGGACATGCTGGACGAGGCACTGTTCCGCGACAAGCTGGAGACCGCTCTCGCCCGCGTGAACCCCGAGCTCGAGCTCATCTACAACCTGCCCACCTACACCGTGGACCAGATTTGCGACGAGTACCTGCCGATGGCCGAGCGCCTGCGTCCCTACATCACCGAGACGAGCCTGCTGCTCAACAACATGATCGATGAGGGCAAGGACCTGCTGTTTGAGGGCGCCCAGGCGACGCTACTCGACATCGACCACGGTACCTATCCGTACGTGACGTCTTCCAACTGCACCGCCGCCGGTGCCATCACCGGCTCCGGCGTCGGTATGAAGAACGTCAACCGCGTGCTGGGCGTCATGAAGGCCTATATCACCCGCGTCGGTTCGGGCCCCATGCCCACCGAGCTTTCCTATGAGTCCGAGGCTGGCCACACGCTGACCGAGGAGGGCTATGAGTACGGCGTGACCACTGGTCGCCGTCGTCGTTGCGGCTGGTTTGACGGCCCTATCGCCAACTATGCCTCGCGCGTTAACGGCCTCACCGACATCGCCATGACCAAGCTCGACGTGCTTTCGGCCTTCGACACCATTAAGGTGTGCGTTGCCTATGACGTCGATGGCGAGCGTTACACGAGCGTGCCCGAGCACCAGGTGCGCTTTGAGCATGCCAAGCCCATCTACGAGGAGCTTCCTGGCTGGAAGTGCGATATCACCGGCTGCCGCAGCTTTGAGGAGCTGCCGCAGGAGGCTCAGGACTACGTGGCGTTTATCGAGGATCTGGCACACACCCGCGTGACGTTCATTGGCGTTGGCGCTGGTCGCGAGCAGATTATCAACCGATTCTGGAAGTAATCGGGACTATTTGGTTATTGCGATATACCCCTTTGCAGCCCGGACGGGCGGCCGAGGGGTATATTTGCTTGCAAAGGGCTCGCGCGGAGCGGGCCGTTCATCCATAGAGGAGGCACCCTTGAAGGCGGACACTCAAACCATCGACATCCTGTTGTTGGGCAGCGGCGGCCGTGAGCATGCTTTGGCAGCTAAGCTCGCGGCATCACCGCGCGCCGGCAAGCTCTACATCGCGCCGGGTAACGGCGGCACCGCGAGCTGCGGCGAGAACGTTGTTCTCGACGACTGCGATCCTGCGGCCGTGGCGGCGTTTGCGCAGAGCCACGGATGCGGACTCGTGGTAATTGGCCCCGAGGCTCCGCTCGTGGCGGGCGTGGCCGACGCCGTGCGCGCGGCGGGTATTCCCTGCTTTGGCCCGGGTGCCGAGGGCGCCCAGATGGAGGGCTCCAAGCTGTTCTCCAAGCAGCTCATGGAGCGTGCGGGCATTCCGACGGCAGCCTATGGTTCGTTTACCGACGAGGCTTCGGCTCTCGCCTACGTGCGCGAGCAGGGCGCCCCGCTGGTCGTCAAGGCCGACGGCCTTGCCGCGGGCAAGGGCGTTATCGTGGCGACCGAACTTGAGCAGGCCGAAGAGGCCGTGCGCGAGTGCTTTGGCGGCACCTTTGGCGATGCCGGCAACACCGTGGTTATCGAGGAGATGCTCGTTGGTCCCGAGTGCTCGCTGCTGGCCTTTACCGACGGCAAGACCGTGCGCCCTATGGCCACCTCGCAGGACCACAAGCGCGCGCTCGAGGGCGACAAGGGTCCCAACACCGGCGGCATGGGTGTCTACAGCCCGGTGCCCATCGTGACCGATGAGGAGCACGCCACGATGGTGAAGGTCATGGAGCAGACCATTGCCGAGCTTGCTGCCGAGGGCATCGACTACCGCGGCTGCCTGTATGGCGGCTTTATGCTCACCCCCGCCGGCCCCAAGGTGCTGGAGTTCAACGCCCGCTTTGGTGATCCCGAGACGCAGGTCGTTCTGCCGCGCCTTAAGAACGACCTGGTCGAGGTCATGTTGGCTTGTGCCAACTGCGAGCTCGACCAGATTGAACTCGACTGGCGTGACGAGTGGGCCGTGGCCGTTGTCCTGACGAGTGCGGGTTATCCCGGCAGCTACGAGAAAGGCAAGGTCATTACCGGTATCGCCGATGCCGAGGCCATGGAGAACGTGACCGTGTACCACGCGGGCACTGCCGTGGTGGACGGCCAGCTCGTGACCAATGGTGGCCGCGTGCTTGCCGTGACCGCTCTGGGCGACACGTTCGAGAACGCTCGCAACCTTGCCTACGAGGCCTGCGAGAAGATTGATTTTGAGGGCAAGACCCTGCGTCACGATATCGGCCTGCGCGCGCTGCGCGGCCGCGACGCCTGGGATGCCTAAAATCCGAGAGGAATGAGACGGATGGACGAGAAGAACGAAGAGCTCGTGGACGCGCAGATCGTCGAAGAGGACAGCCGCATGTATGGGCACGCCGAGGGCGAGCCTGGTGGCGAGGTCGCTGACGAGCCGGCGCTGGTGCTGGGCGACGACGACCCGCACGATGCCGAGCTGCACGAGAAGATTCTTTCGGAGGAGTGCGCCTGGAAGGGCAAGATCCTCGACGTCCACCGTCTTGAGGTTGAGCTGCCCAACGGTCACCGCAGCGCCCGCGATATCGTTCGCCATCCGGGTGCGGCGGCCGTTGTGGCACTGACCGAGAGCGGCAAGATCGTACTGGTGCGTCAGTACCGCACCGCCATCGACCGCGTGACGGTCGAGATTCCCGCCGGCAAGCTCGATCCAGGCGAGGACCCGCTCGATTGCGCCAAGCGCGAACTGCACGAGGAGACGGGCTTTAGGGCTGGTCGTATTCGCTTTTTGACGTCGATTGTCACGTCCTGCGGTTTTTGCGATGAGATCATCCACATCTACTTGGCCACCAAGCTCGAGTTTGATGCGCCCAACCCCGATGATGACGAGTTTGTCAACGTGGACCTGGTGCCGCTGCACGAGCTGATCGACGCCGTGCTCGACGGCAAGATCGAAGACGCCAAGACCGTCGTGGGCGCCTTGGCCTGCGATAGCATCGCGCACCGCCTTGGGGGCACGGAGCTTTAACGAGTGGGGATAGCCCTGGGACAAGTGCTACTGATTGCTTTGTCCCAGGGCTTACGTTGCTGATATTTCTTTGAGGATCACATGCTGAAGAGGTTTCTTTCGTATTACAAGCCCCAGATGGGGCTTTTTGTTGCTGATACTGTTTGTGCTCTGGTGCTTGCCGCCATTGACCTTGCGTTCCCCATTATCCTGCGCAATTTGACCGGTGGGCTATTTACTCAGGGTCAGGCTGCCATTATGCAGGCGCTCGGTATGATCGCGGTGGGCTTGGTGCTGATGTATGCCATCCGCTGCGCCTGCCGCTACTTTGTGAGCTATTGGGGTCACGTGATGGGCGCGCGTATGGAGTCCAAAATGCGCGAGGACCTGTTCGACCAGTATGAGCGCTTTAGCTTTGCGTACTTCGACCGCAACAGCTCGGGCGACATGATGAGCCGCGTGGTCAACGATCTGTTCGATATCTGCGAGGCGGCGCACCACGTGCCCGAGTGGATCATCATCTGCGGCATCGAGATTATTGGCTCGTTTGCGATCCTCTTTACCATCGCCCCGGTGATAGCGCTCGCCATGGCCGTGGTGACGGCGGCGTTTGCGGTCATCATGTTTTGGCAGAACATGCGTATGCGCGAGGTTTTTAGCGACAACCGCAAAAAGATCAGCGGCATCAATGCGCAGCTGCAGGATTCGCTTGCGGGCATGCGCGTAGTCAAGAGCTTTGCCAACGAGGAGACCGAGCGCGCCAAGTTCCGTGCCTCTAACGATCGCTACCTTTCGTCCAAGGAGAACATGTATCACGCCATGGGCGTCTATACCGCGACGTATGGCCTGCTCTCGGGTGTGCTCTATGTGATCGTGGTGCTGCTGGGCGGCTGGCTGGTCGCCCAGGGACAGCTGCAGGCGGTCGATATGGCGACCTTTGCACTCTATATTTCGCTGTTCTGCACGCCGCTCGAGACGCTCGTCAATTCGGCCGAAACGTATCAGAAGGCTATCGCCGGCTTTAAACGTATGGACGAGGTGCTCTCGACCGCGCCGGATATCCAGGACAAGCCGGGCGCTACGGATCTGCAGGTGACTGCCGGCGCCGTGGAGTATCACGACGTGTGCTTTAACTACGAGGATGTCGAGCTGGGCGAGGGCTATGCCGACGAGCGTCCCGTTATCGACCATATGAATCTGTCCATCAAGCCCGGGCAGACCATCGCGCTGGTTGGCCCTTCGGGCGGTGGCAAGTCCACGACCTGTTCGCTGCTGCCGCGCTTTTATGACGTGGCTGCCGGATCCATTAGCATCGACGGCCAGGACGTGCGCGATGTGACGCAGCAGAGCCTGCGCCGCGCCATCGGCCTGGTGCAGCAGGATGTCTATCTATTTGACGGTACGATTGGCGAGAACATCGCCTACGGCAAGCCGGGTGCCACGGCGGAAGAGATCGCCGAGGCCGCCCGTCGCGCCAACATCGATGCCTTTATCGAGTCGCTTCCACAGGGCTATAACACGGTCGTGGGCGAGCGCGGTAGCCGTCTTTCGGGCGGACAGAAGCAGCGTGTTGCCATCGCGCGCGTGTTCCTCAAGAACCCCAAAATCTTGATCTTGGACGAGGCGACGAGTGCTTTGGATAACGAGAGCGAGGAGGCGGTCCAGGAGTCGCTCGAAGAGCTGGCACGCGGCCGCACCACGATTATCATCGCCCACCGTCTTTCGACCATTAAGCATGCCGATGAGATTGCGACCGTTGAGCATGGTCGCGTTGTGGAGCGTGGCACGCACGAGGAGCTTCTCGCCCGTGGCGGCACCTATGCCCGTTACTATCGAATGCAGTTCGAAGGTGCGCGTGCGCACGAGCTCGACTGATTGATATGACAGGAAGTTTATGGCTGACAAGAACCCTTTGACTCCGGAAGAAGTGACGGAGTTATTCTCCGAAATCGATGCATCCGGCGTCTTGGATCCCACGCTTGCCAAAAAGCGTACCGAGCGCATGCGTGAGAAGGAGGCTGCGGCCAAGCGCGGTGACAAAGCGGCGCTAGCGCAGCTGCGCAGCGAGGACTGCGCGAGCCAGGCAAAACATATCGACCCGCTGTCCGAGGACGATCCTTCGGGCTCGCAGGTGAGCCATACCATTACGAAAACCGCGATGGCCGTGGTCATCGGTATTTTGGTGCTGATCGTGGGCATGCAGATTGGCTACGGCGTGATGCGTCGTCTGAACACTGCCAACCTGTCCGAGAGCGTTTCGGTCGATACCGTTTCGACGGCGCTGAAGGGCGGCCTTGAGTGGGGCAACGGCTTTACGCAGTTCCCGCTCGACTTTACCGTCGATGAAGCCGATGAGCGTACGGGCACGGTCGAGGTGACGGTGTTGGACACATCGTCTGCCAACGAGCTCGAGCTGCTGTCCAACGGGCAGATCCAGGCCGCGGCGGTTGCGACCAACGCGCTGCTCAACGATAAGATCGACCGCGTGGTGTATAACGTTCACGCCTATATCGACGAGGATAGCAACATTCAGCACGATTCCTTCTTTGGCATGTTCCCCGCGCGGGGCCACCAGAGCGCCATTTTGACGTTCGTGTGGACCAAGAGCTCATCCAACGCCACGAGTATCGACTGGAAGATGCGCATCGTGAGTATGGATGACACCATCGCCGAACGCATTCAGAAGCAGGTGAACTCGGTGTCGTCGTTGATTGAGGACCCGGTGGTGAGCCAGACCAAGATTGACGAGGAAAAGGCCGAACGTGACCTGGAGCATCGTCTGCATGGCCGCGAGATTTTCCGCGGTGGCAAGCCCGATCGCACGCCGTCCGAACTGCTGGAACAGGATAAGAAAAAGTAAGACGTCATCATCCCGCGTGAGCCACAAGCCTCGCGGGATGATTTTTAATCCCCGTCCCAGAAAAATCATTATGCATAGAAAGTCATAATTATCATTTCGTAAACATTTCGATGAAATTAACGCCATGAGACATGCTTGCGGTTACAATACCGCGAGGCCTAACTACACACCTTTAAGCCGGTCCTGTGAGACCGGGAAGGAGAACTATGGCGAACAACCATACCGCGGGCGCTGCCGCCCGCACCTTCGCGCCCAGCGAGCTTTGCCAGCGTATGCTGGCCAAAACCAGCAAGGGCACCTGCGGTCCCTGCATCCTGTATCTTGAGGATGGGACCATTTTTTATGGACGTGCATGCGGCGCCGAGGGCACCGCGACCGGCGAAGTCTGCTTCAACACCTCGCTCGAGGGCTACTTTGAGGTCATGACCGACCCGAGTTATGCCGGCCAAATCGTAACCATGACCTATCCACAGATCGGCAATTACGGTATCGACGAGACCGACGTCCAGTCGGCCTTCCCCGGCGACGCCGTGCGCCCTGCGAGCGCTCCGGCTATGCGCGGCATGATCGTTCGCGACATGTGCGCCACGCCTTCTAACTGGCGCTCGGCCGTCAGCGTGCCGGAGTACCTGCGCGCTCACGGCATCGTCGCTATCGAGGGTGTCGATACCCGCGCCCTGGTGCGCCATCTGCGCGATAATGGTTCCAAGATGGGCATTATCTCGACCGAGATCTTCGACGTCGACGAGCTTGCCGAGCGTCTGGCCGCAGCGCCCACGCTGGTAGGCGAGAACCTGGTCAAGACCGTGAGCTGCCCTGAGCCCCACGCCTTTGCCGCCGTCGACCTGCCCGCCACGCATGACTTTGCACTTGCGGCTGCCGCTCCTGCCCGTCACAAGGTGGTCGCCTACGACTGCGGTGTGAAGCGCGGTATTCTGGAGGGGCTGGTCCGCGCCGGCTGCGACCTTACCGTCGTGCCGTGGGATACGCCCGCGAGTGAGGTGCTCGACATGAATCCCGACGGTGTCTTTTTGTCCAATGGCCCCGGCGACCCCGACGCCGTGGTGGAGACCTACGAGCAGGTGCAGCAGCTGATCGGCAAGGTGCCGGTCTTTGGTATTTGTCTTGGTCACCAGATGATCAGCCTGGCCTGCGGCGCCCAGATGGAAAAGCTTAAGTTCGGTCACCGCGGTGGCAACCAGCCGGTCATGAACCTGGTGAGCCGCCGCGTGGAGATCACCGCGCAAAACCACGGCTTTGGCCTGCTGTTCCCCAGTCTGGGCAAACTGATCCCGGAGCTTTCCGGCGGCGAGACTGAGCATGCGGCCGATGGCGACCTGCGCGTCTGGGTGCGTCGCGGCATCGCGCCGGTCGTGATGAACGAGCACTTCGGCCGCATTCGCCTGACGCATGTGAACCTCAACGACGGCACCGCCGAGGGCATCCAGCTGCTCGACGCCCCGTGCTTCTCGGTCCAGTACCACCCCGAGGCTTCGCCTGGCCCCACCGATGCCCACTATCTCTTTACCGCCTTTACGCGACTCATGGACGGCGAGGAGAACTACCTGGACATCGATACCGCGAAGGACCGCCTTGCCGGCTGGAACTTTGCTGAGTCCGAGACCGCTGAGACCGAGGAGAACTAACATGCCGAAACGTACTGACATCAAGCGCATCCTCGTTATCGGTTCGGGCCCCATTGTTATTGGCCAGGCCTGCGAGTTCGACTACTCCGGCGCCCAGGCCTGCAAGGTGCTCAAGGAGGATGGCTTTGAGGTCATCCTGGTCAACTCCAACCCGGCGACCATCATGACCGACCCGGGTCTTGCCGACCGCACCTATGTCGAGCCCATCACCGCCGAGTTTATCGAGCGCGTAATCAAGAAAGAGCGCCCGGACGCGCTGCTGCCCACGCTGGGCGGCCAGACCGGTCTGAACGCCGCCGTCGAGCTGGCGAAAGACGGTACGCTCGACAAGTACGGCGTCGAGATGATCGGCTGCGACCTGGCCGCCATCGAGCGCGGAGAGGACCGCAAGCTCTTTAACGAGGCCATGGCCGAGATTGGCCTGGAGGTCGCGCGCTCGGGCTACGCCTACAGCGTGGCCGACGCCGAGGCTATCGCCGAGCGCGTGGGCTATCCCTGCGTACTGCGCCCGAGCTTTACCCTCGGCGGCGCCGGTGGCGGCATCGCTCACACCCACGAGGAGCTCGTCTCCATCGTGAGCCAGGGCCTGGAACTCTCGCCCGCCCACGAGGTGCTGGTCGAGGAGTCCATCGAGGGCTGGAAAGAGTATGAGATGGAGGTCATGCGTGATCACGCCGGCAACGGCATCATCGTGTGCTCCATCGAGAATCTCGACCCCATGGGCGTGCACACCGGCGACTCCATCACTGTGGCGCCGGCGCAGACGCTCTCCGACCTTGAGTATCAGCGCATGCGCGTGGCCTCGCTCGCCATCTTGGAGAAAATCGGTGTCGAGACCGGTGGCTCCAACGTACAGTTTGCCGTGAACCCCAACACCGGCCGCCTGATCGTCATCGAGATGAACCCGCGCGTGAGCCGTTCGTCCGCACTGGCCTCCAAGGCCACGGGTTTCCCCATCGCTAAGGCCGCCGCGCGCCTGGCCGTGGGCTACACGCTCGACGAGATCGTCAACGACATCACCAAGGCTACGCCCGCCTGCTTTGAGCCCACAATCGACTACTGTGTGGTCAAG
The DNA here is from genome assembly GCA_937934165.1 of uncultured Collinsella sp. Lineage (GTDB taxonomy): Bacteria > Actinomycetota > Coriobacteriia > Coriobacteriales > Coriobacteriaceae > Collinsella. The sequence goes on along the minus strand of CALGZX010000056.1, from coordinate 93,475 downwards.
GTGCCGCGCTTTGCCTTCGAGAAGTTCAAGGGTACCGACCCCCCACTCACCACGCGCATGAAGGCCGTGGGCGAGATTATGGCGATCGGTCGCACCTTTGAGGAGGCCTTTGGCAAGGCTATGCGCTCGCTGGAGGATGGCCACCAGGGCATTTGCGCCGGTGGCAAAGAGGGTGCCGATAAGATGAGCGACGACGAGCTTGCTCAGGCCGTGGCAACCCCGACCGAGCATCGCATCTTCTTTGTGGTCGAGGCCCTGCGCCGTGGCTGGGACATCGTTCGCATCCATGCCATCTGCGGTATCGATCCGTGGTACCTCAACCGTATCAACGATATGGTGCAGGTCCAGGAGAGCATCCGCGGCCTGCGTGTGGAGGATATCGACGCCGACGCGATGCGCCTGCTCAAGCAGTACGGTACGAGCGACGCCGAGATCGCCGCGCTGACCGGCTCGGACGAGCGCTTTGTGCGCGCCTATCGCAAGGGTCTGGGCGTGGTTCCCAGCATGAAGACGGTCGATACCTGCGCTGCGGAGTTCTCGAGTGCCACGGAGTACCATTACAAGACGTACGAGAACATCTACCGCACGAGCCCGGATGCCAAGAAGTGCGTGGCTCCCGACGAGACCACGCCGGCGGACAAGCCCAAGGCGATGATCCTGGGCGCCGGCCCCAACCGCATTGGCCAGGGTATCGAGTTCGATTACTGCTGCGTGCACGCGAGCTACGCGCTGGCGGCCCGCGGCTTTGAGACCATCATGGTCAACTGCAACCCCGAGACCGTTTCGACCGACTACGACACGTCCGACCGCCTTTACTTTGAGCCGCTCACCTACGAGGACGTCATGGACGTTATCGATGTTGAGCGCCCCGACGGCGTCGTGGTGACGCTCGGCGGCCAGACCCCGCTTAAGATGGCGCGCATGCTCGAGGAGAGCGGCGTGAACATCATGGGTACCAAGCCCGATGCCATCGACTTTGCCGAGGACCGCGAGCGCTTCGCCGCTCTGCTCGACAAACTGGGCATTATGTACCCGCCGGCGGGTCAGGCCACCTCGTTTGAGGAGGCCGAGGCCGTTGCCGCACACATTGGCTACCCGCTGCTGGTGCGTCCGAGCTACGTGCTGGGCGGCCGCGGCATGATGATCGCCTACGATGCCGAGCATCTGCGCGATTACATGGCCGAGGCCGCGCGCATTAGCCCCGACTACCCGGTGTATCTGGATCGCTTCTTGGAGGGTGCGATCGAGTCCGATGTCGACGCCCTGTGCGATGGCGAAGAGGTCTACATCGGCGGCATTCTGGAGCATATCGAGGAGGCCGGTATTCACTCCGGCGACTCTGCGACCTGCATTCCGCCGTTCAGCTTTAGCGAGAGCCTGCAGGCGAAGCTTCGCGAGACCACGCGCCGCATCGCGATGGCGCTGGGCGTACGCGGCCTGGTCAACGTACAGTATGCCATCAAGGGCGAGACCGTTTACGTGATCGAGGCCAACCCGCGTGCCAGCCGTACCGTGCCGTTTATCTCCAAGGCCACCGGCGTGCCGCTGGCCAAGTGCGCGGCGCGTATCATGGCGGGCGATTCCATCGCGAGCCTGGGCCTGCCGAGCGACGAGCGCCAGCTGGACTGGTTCTGCATGAAGGAAGCCGTTATGCCCTGGGGTCGTTTCCCCGGTGCCGACGTTATCCTGGGGCCCGAGATGAAGTCGACGGGCGAGGTCATGGGTATCGCCAAGAGCTATCCCGAGGCATACGCCAAGACGCAGCTGGCGATCGACTACAAGCTGCCCGACCCGAGCGCCGGCAAGGTGTTCATTAGCGTGTGCGACCGCGACAAGCGTCACATCCTTTCGGTCGCCCGTATCCTGCGCTACCTGGGCTTTGACATCTGCTCCACCGAGGGCACGGCGCGCGTGCTGCGCGGCGGCAACGTGACCTGCGAGGTCGTGGAAAAGATCAGCGGTCCGCACGACGGCGAGCGTCCCAACATCGGCGACCTCATCGCCGATAGCAAGATTGCGGTAATCATCAACACGCCGTACGGCCCGGGTTCGCGTGGCGACGGCTATCTGTTGCGTACCGAGGCGGTGCGCCGCGGCGTGACCTGCGTGACGGCGATGTCTGCCGCCAACACGTACGTGAGTGCCATCGAGGCCGTGCGTGAGGACCAGCAGGGTCACGGCAGCGCCAACGACATGGGCATGGACGTCATCGCCCTGCAGGACCTGCCGCAGCACACGGTGTAGTTGACCTGGCCGGCCGGGGCGGCAGCCGGACACTTTCTCTCGGAAACTGGGCTTCGCGAAGTTTTCCGAGAGAAAGGTCCGCCTCCCGCCCCGGCCTGCGGTGACTCGGTTGCACCGTGTGCTGCCGAAGGGGCTTTGCGCGATGACTAGGGCTGAATAAAAAGTGAGTGTGGGATCCGCCGTTCGTTCGAACGGCGGATCCCACACTAATATTTCAGCCAACGTACGTCATGGCAATTCCCGGTAGGTCGCAGGGCGCTTCGCGGGCGGGCCAGACTTTATCTGAACGACTTTGCGAAGCAACCGGAGTGAAGATAAAGCCTGGCCCGCCCGCGAAGCGCCACAAAGACCGCAGGGACGGGAGCAGCTATACTACTCTCAGTAGTTAAGGGTCGCGGATCCGCCGCGTCACCGCTCTCAACAGGAGGTCTTTGTTTATGGCAGATCAAAAGCCGGTTGTCGGGATCATCATGGGCTCCAAGTCCGATCTGGGCGTTATGGAAGGCTGCACCGCCGAGCTCGAGGCACTCGGTGTGCCCTATGAGCTCGTCATTGCGAGCGCACACCGCACGCCGGCGAAGGTCCACGAGTGGGCCTCGACTGCCGCCGATCGCGGTATCAAAGTGATTATCGCCGCCGCCGGCAAGGCTGCTCACTTGGGTGGTGTCGTGGCTGCCTTTACGCCGCTGCCGGTTATCGGCGTGCCTATGAAGACGAGTGACCTGGGCGGCATGGATTCGCTGCTGTCGATGGTGCAGATGCCTTCGGGCGTGCCCGTGGCCTGCGTTGCCATCAACGGCGCCAAGAACGCCGCCATCTACGCCACGCAGATTCTAGGTGCTTGCGACCCCGAGTACCGCAAGGTTATCGAGAAGATGAAGCAGGAGATGGCCGACGCCTAGGCGTCCTGCCGTTTCACCGCAGTATAAGGAGAGCCATGTCCGACTATCAGGGAAAACGATTCAAGGCTTCTCAGATTCCCGATCCGTCGAAGCCGGGTGCTGCCCATGCGGTGCAGCAGGGTCGGACATCCTCTCCTCAGCAGCCGCGCGCGGCGCGTCCTGTGACGCCGGCGACGCACCGACGCCAGGACGCGCCGGCGGCGTATCGACCTTCATCTTATAGCAATGCTAAGAAGCCGCCCCGGTCTTCATCGCATGCCGCGCCGTCGGATTACACCGAGCCGCCGCGCAAAAAGCGCCGCTCCGTTATCCCCATCTTGCTCATCATTATTGGCATCGGCCTAATCGTTGCCGCTGCCGCCATCTTTATCAACGCCCAGATTGGCTACAAGCAGGCGAGCGATTCGTATCAGAAAATCGAGAAGCAATATATAAGCGATAAGGACGCCAGCGGCGTGCCGATTATCGACTTCGATGCACTTGCTCAGACAAACCCCGAGATTGTGGGTTGGATTTACGCGCCGGGAACCAACATCAACTATCCCGTGGTGCAGACCAATAACAACTCCAAATACCTCAACACGCTGTTTGACGGTACGTCCAATGCATCGGGTGCGATCTTCTTGGACAGTGACGATGCCGCGCCGGGAATGGTTGACCAGCAGACCACGATCTACGGCCACCACATGAATGACGGGTCGATGTTCAACGTGATTTCGGACACCACTGATCAGGCGACGTTCGATAGCATCGAGTCCGTGTATTACATCACACGGGATGCTACGTATAAACTGCGACCACTGGCGACCAAAGTTGTCGAGGACACGTATGCCAAGGCGCGCACACCCAATTTTGAGGGCGACGACGGGCTCAAGAACTACCTGTCCGAGATGCTCGACGGTGCCTCTGCCGTGGCGAGCGATGCGGGCGATCGCGCCGCCTCGGCAACCAAGGTCGTAACGCTTGTGACCTGTCGTTCGTTATCGCTGAGTAACACGCGCGCCGTCATGGTACTCACGCCGGTCGAGGAATAAGTTGTTCGAGAGTAGCTAAAAAGCCCGTCCTAAATTGGCTACTAGACGACGGTAAGGGAGAAATGATGCTTGAGAATGGCAAAACGATGCCTTCGGTTGATACTTGGCTGCGCGAGGCCAAGGCCGATGCTTCGGCGGCAGGCTGTGGGATGTATCTGACGCATAACGGCGTGGTGCGCGCGACGCCCAAGTCCGAGGTCCGCGGGATCGAAACCGATGGCGTAGCTCCCGGACGCAGGGTGGGCGGCATGGTATTCGGCTTCGATGCTCAGAAGGTGCAGGCTGCTATCGAGGCCACGAGCGCGATGCCGGGTATCGGCTATGTGCGCGTGTGGCTGGCAAGCGGCGAGCTCGCCGTGGGTGACGACATCATGCTCGTGCTCATCGGCGGAGACATTCGCCCGCACGTGGTCGATGCGCTGCAGGCACTCGTTGGCACCATCAAGAACGAATGCGTAAGTGAGGTCGAGCGCGAGGCGTAGAGGCTTGCGTCGATAGAAGACTCGTTTATAAAAATGCCCGCCGGTACGTGTGATACCGGCGGGCATTTTGCGTTTTGGACGCGGTTGACGCTACACGCGCGTCGCATCCTTGGGGCTCATGGTCATGCTCTGGAAGCGATTCTCCATAAAGTCATTATCGAAGTACTTGCCGTAGAACTGCGCAACGGGAATATCCGGTTCCGTGCCGTTGACGCGCTGATACCAATAATCGAGCGACTGCAGCGTCATAACGCCATCGACCAGCATAATGATGGTGAAGATGACGGTAGCGGAGTAGCGGCTCTTCCAGGGAATCATATTGATGAGCTTGAGCAGCCTCGGCAGCAGCAGCTTGATCCAGATGAGGCCGCCCAGGCCCCACAGGCAGGCAAAGCCCGTGCAGGTGCGTCCGCCCGTAAGGACGGCGAGCGGGTCGGGCATGCCGAACAGCTTCATGTGCGAGTAGCTCCACGAGACCACTCCAAACGAGGTCTGCATAAACCAGCCCACGAACACCTCAAAGCTCGCGCCGAGCAGCGCGCTCACCAAAAAGATAATGATGGGGTTCTTCTTGTAGAAGCGGTTGAGCACCATGGTCATGAGTACGGCGCCAAATCCATAGATGGGGCTGAAGGGGCCAAACAGCATGCCGGCGCGGTTCTGGTAGACGCCGGGGTCGTCGACCGTCATGTGCCAGATGTCCTCGGCGATCAGGCCGAGTATGCAGCAGACAAAGAATACCCAGAACAGGTTGAAGTAGTTGAGCTTGATGTAGCCTTCGCCGGTTTCATCGCGCCCGAGCATGCCCTCGGCGGCGGCGTCGCGATCGAGCATTTCCTGCAGGCGGCGTTGCAGCTCGCGCTCCTGGCGCAGCGTGGGGTCGACGGTGGTCGAAAGCGCGACGAGGATGCCGAGCTGGATGGCGGGGCGCAGCAAGAAAGGCCCGATGCCCTGGAGCATCACGTCAACCAAAAGCTCGACGACGGTCAATGCGATAAGGATATAGGACAGACGGGCGGCATTGCGGCGCTGGTTCTTGATGAGGTCAAGGCCAAAGATGATCAAGATGACGGCACTGGCAGCCGAGAGCATGATGCCGGCGACAATCAGTCCGACCGCGACGAGCGTGTTGTCGCCGAGCTTGGCGGCGGCGTTGCCGTTGATGAGCGCGGTGATGACCTGCCACATAAAGGCGCCGACCGACGGGAGCGTGCCCACGCCGGACAGGATGCACAGGACGGCGTATACCTTAATGATGAGGGGGATCTTCTTGACCTCCGTGGCGCTGGGGACGCTGGGGTCGAGTTCGTTTCGATCCATACATAACCTTTCTCGTTTTGCTGTAGGTACAAGGATACGCTGCCGACCTGCTAAAAGACAGGACAAACGACCCAATTGCAGCAATGTAAGCCCTAGCGGTGGACGAGACGCGTCGCAACGGAAGCATGCGGGACCGTCGGCCCCGAGACGGCTGCCCAATAAAATGTTTGGCTGCAAAACGGATTATAAGCTCGGTGGGCTTTTAAAAAGCGCTGTTCATGCGCGGGAGTGCTTGTCTTGCCGTGCGTATAATAGGGCAGGTAACGCCAAATAACGAGGCTCTGAGGGGATGCCATGTCTCAAGAAACCATCCACGCGGCCGAGCGCGCCGCGGGACAGGTGAAGACCATGTCGACGTATGATCTGGACTCCGACCAGCTGCATGAGGAATGCGGCATTTTTGGTGTGTGGGCACCCGATCGCGATGTGGCTCGACTGACGTACTTTGGTCTGCGCGCGCTGCAGCATCGCGGCCAGGAATCGGCGGGAATCGCCGTGGGTGATGGCGGCACGGTTATGGTCCGCAAGGATCTGGGGCTGCTCGACCGCGTGTTCTCCAACGCCGACCTGTCGACGCTCTCCGGCCAGCTGGCCGTGGGCCACGTGCGCTATGGCACCGCCGGCGCCAAGAGCTGGGAAGCCTCGCAGCCGCACCTCTCCACCATCAACAGCGTCATTATCGCGCTCGCGCACAACGGTACTCTGGTCAACACCGACGAGCTGCGCCGCCAGCTGATCGAGCTGGGCGTGCCGTTCCTCTCCAATTCGGATTCCGAGGTCGCGACCAAGCTTATCGGCTACTTTACTCAGCGTACAGGCCATCTGCGTGAGGGCATTCGCAAGACCATGGAGCTCGTGCGCGGCGGCTACGCCATGACGCTCATCAACGAGCAGGCGCTCTACGCCTTCCGCGATCCGCACGGCATTCGTCCGCTGGTGCTGGGCAAGCTGGTGGACGAGGGTCTGGACCAGGCCGATGCCGCATCCGTTTCGCAGCTGCCCTCGCAAGACGGCGCCACGACGGTCGACTCCGCCGTCCATGTCACGCGTGCCGGCGGTTGGGTCGTTGCTTCCGAGACCTGCGCACTCGACATCGTGGGTGCCGAGTACGTCCGTGACGTCCGCCCCGGCGAGATCTTGCGCATCAGCGCCGAGGGTCTGGTATCCGAGCAGGGCGTGCCTGCGGCCGAAGAGCCTGCTAACTGCATCTTTGAGCAGGTCTACTTTGCCCGCCCCGACTCCATCATGAACGGCAAGAGCGTTTACGCCTGCCGTTACGACATGGGCCGTCAGCTGGCACACGAGGAGCCCGTCGAGGCCGACCTGGTCATCGGCGTGCCTGACTCCGGCCTGCCGCCCGCGGAGGGGTATTCGCACGAGAGCGGTATTCCCTTTGGCGAGGGCCTTATCAAGAATCGCTATGTGGGCCGTACGTTTATCGAGCCTACGCAGGAGCTGCGTGCCATGGGCGTGCGTATGAAGCTCAACCCGCTGCGCGACAACATCGAGGGCAAGCGCCTAGTCGTCATCGACGACTCCATCGTCCGCGGCACCACCATGGTGCAGCTCGTCAAGATGCTGCGCAACGCCGGCGCCAAGGAGATTCATATCCGCATCAACTCGCCCGAGGTCATCTGGCCGTGCTTCTACGGCATCGATACCGACGTGCAGTCGCAGCTTATCAGCGCCAACAAGACGGTCGACGAGATTTGCGAGTACATTGGCGCCGATTCGCTGGCCTTCCTTTCGGTCGAGGGCCTGCTGAAGGTCATGCCCAAGGGCGGTTACTGCGATGCGTGCTTTACCGGACGCTACCCCGTGGCGATTCCCGAGAGCTTTGGCCGCGACAAGTTCATGGAGGGCTTTAAGCCCCGCAACCTGGACAAGCCGCTGCACTTTGACGACGACGCCGTGGTCGAGAAATACGACGACCGCAGCTGGGAAGAGGAGCACGGCGAGGCCTAAAACCTGCCATGTGGGGACAGGTTTATTTTGGTAGGTTTTACCTGCTGTTTCGTTGATATGACGGCGCGTGCTGTTATGGCGCGCGCCGAAATGAACGCAACTATGAGCACCGTTTGGCGCCCGCGCGGCGCCACGGTAGTGGGAGAGGAAGGCTCAGATGAGCGACAGCAAGCATGTGACGTACGAGGACGCCGGCGTCGATACCGCCGAGGGCGGCCGCGCCGTCGACGCTATTAAGCAGATGGTCAAGGACACCAACCGCCCCGAGGTTATCGGCGGCATCGGTGGCTTTGGTGGCCTGTTCTCGGCCGCCGCGCTCAAGGATATGGAAGACCCGATCCTGATCAGCGGCACCGACGGCGTGGGCACCAAGCTCGTGCTCGCCCAGATTATGGACCGTCACGAGACGGTGGGCCAGGACCTGGTCGCCATGTGCGTCAATGACATTTTGGCTTCGGGCGCCGAGCCGCTGTTCTTCCTGGATTACGTTGCCATCGGTCACATTGAGGCCGAGCACATGGCAAAGATCATCAAGGGTGTGGCCGACGGCTGCAAGCTCGCGGGCTGCGCGCTCGTGGGCGGCGAGATGGCCGAGCACCCCGGCGTCATGGCGCCTGCCGACTACGACCTCGCCGGATTTACCGTGGGCGTCGTCGATCGTCCCAAGATGCTCGACCCCGCAAACGTCCGCCCGGGCGATGTGATCCTGGGTCTGCCTTCCACCGGCGTGCACTCCAACGGCTACTCGCTCGTGCGCAAGGTCATTGGCGTTGACGGTATTAAGCCGGGCACGCCCGAGGCCGCCGCTAAGGCGGAGGAGCTGAGCCGTCCGCTCGAGGAGCTCGGCGGCGCATCGCTGGCAGACGCCCTGTTGGCTCCTACGCGCATTTACGTCAAGCCGATTCTGGAGCTGCTCCGCGGTGGCGCCAACGTTCATGCCATTGCCCACATCACCGGCGGCGGTATTACCGAGAACCTCAACCGCGCGCTTGCCGACGACGTCGACGCCGTGGTCACCCGCAACGGTGCCGAGATGGACTGGGACGTTCCGCCCGTCATCACCTATGTGTCGCGCCAGGCCGAGCTTGCGCCCAACGAGGCGTGCAAGACCTTCAACATGGGCGTTGGCCTGTGCCTGATCGTCGCCCCCGAGGATGAGACCGCGGTGACCGAGGCTCTGGTCGCGCTGGGCGAGAAGCCGTTCCGCGTGGGCGAGTGCGTCGAGGGCTCCGGTAAGGTCGTGTACTCCGATGAGCGCTAACGAGCAGATGGCCGCTAGTGAGGGTCTTGGGTTTGTGCCCTACACCCGTCCGACCGGTACAGATACGGCTGAGCCGCTCAAGATCGGTGTGCTTATCAGCGGTTCGGGTACCAACCTGCAAGCGTTGATCGACCTGATCGCCGCCGGCAAGCTCAACGCCTCGATTGGGCTCGTGGTGTCGAGCCGCCCTTCGGCCAAGGGTTTGCAGCGCGCAGAGCGTGCGGGTATCCAGACGCTCACGCTGTCCAAGGATGTCTACGCCGACCCTATCGCCGCCGACGAGATTATTGCGCACGAGCTGCTCGAGCGCGGCTGCGAGTATGTGGTCATGGCCGGCTACATGCGCATGGTGCACACGCCGCTGCTGGCGGCGTTCCCCAACCGCGTGGTCAACCTGCACCCGGCCCTGCTGCCGAGCTTTACCGGTGCCCACGCGATCGACGATGCGTTTGCCCGCGGCGTCAAGGTGACCGGCGTGACCGTGCACTTTGCCAACGAGATCTACGACAACGGCCCCATCATCGCCCAGCGCGCGCTGGCTGTTGAGGAGGGCTGGGATGTCGATACGCTCGAGGAGCACATCCACGCGATCGAGCACGTGCTGTATCCCGAGGTCGTGCAGATGCTCGCCGACGGCCGCGTCCACGTGCTGGAGAGCGGCAAGGTGGCAATTGATGCGCCTCGCGGCTAGCGGCGCACAGTACAATTTAGCTGAGTAGTCAGGGTGGTCATTGGCGCCAAGGCGCAAGTGGCCATCCTTTGTTTTAGGTAGTCATTGGGGACGTTCTTGAATGACTAGTCGTTTAAGAACGTCCCAGGTGACTAGGTGAGAGAGGTGAGCGCATGGCGGATAACGAAGCGCTGTTTACGCCTGAGCTGGTGTTTTTTGATTGGGAGTGCGCGATACCGGGTGAGGTGTTTGCGCGACTCGAGGGCGAGCTCGCCCCGCGCGGCTACATTGCCGATGGCTGGCTTGACGCCGTTCGCGCACGCGAGGACGCCTATCCCACGGGCCTTGCCATGCCGGCGGCCAATATCGCCATCCCACATACTGATCCCGGATTTGTGGCTAAGCCCTATATCGCGGTGGTAAAGCCTGCTGCGCCCGTGACATTCAATGCTATGGCGGGCATGGGCGCTCCCGTGCCGGCACAGATCATCATCAATCTGGGCATTGCCGAGCCGGGCGGCCAGGTCGAGGCCCTGCAAGCGCTCATGAATATCTTTATGGACGCCGACGCCGCAGCCGACGTACTCGGCCAGACCACACCCCAAGGCATGGTCGACGCCATCCGCCGCCACTTCTAAGGTGGAGCTAAGCCGGCAGTTAGGGACGGTCCTTAACTGCCGACTGCCAGGTATGTCTCCTTTGCACCAAAATGGTGCAGATTAACCTGTCCCCCATGCACCAGGTGTGCCGCGGGGGCTGCGTTGTGACACAATGGCGTTTGTTCGATTCGTGATGCGAAAGGCCAAACATGGCAAATAAGAAAAAGAACCCCGAGGCCGCGCCGACGCCCGAGCAACAGGCTCGCGCCGCCTCCAGCTCTCGTAAGAAGCAGCGCAAGACCTATGTGTCCAAGACCGTCAAGATCGTCCTAGTGGTCATCGGCGTGCTGGCGATGCTGCTTTCCGTCTCGGCCATGGCGTGCTCCGGCCTGATGTCGCAGTCCGAAAGCGCCAGCTCGGGCTATAAGCTCACTGGCGGCGTGGCTGCTACCATCAATGGTACCAACCTCACCGAGGACACCGTGACCAAGCAGATCATGAGCATGCGTACGTCCTATGGCTACACCAAGGACAAGGACTGGGCACAGTACCTGGTCAATAACGACCTCACGCCCAAGAAGTATCGCAAGCAGCTCATCGACTCCTACACGCAGCAGATTCTGCTTCAGCAAGCGCAGAAGGAAAACGGCGTGACCGTCTCGGACGAGGAGGTCGAGAAGGCCTGGAAGGACGCCTGCAAGAGTGCCGGCGGCGCCAAGACCTTTAAGAAGACGCTTAAGACCTATGGCTACACCGAGGACACCTACAAGGACTCGCTCAAGGAGAGCCTGGCACAGCAGAAACTTAAGGATGCGGTAGCACCCACAAGCAAGCCCAAGGGCAGCGAGATCGTCGATTACATCAACGAGAACCTGTCTAACTACAATGACGCCCGTCGCTCGTCGAATATCCTGATCAAGGTCGATTCCGACGCTTCCGACGAGGACAAGGCCGCCGCCAAGGCCAAGGCGCAGGAGTGCCTGGACAAGATTAACTCCGGTGAGCTGAGCTTTGAGGACGCCGTAAAGCAGTATTCCGACGATACCGGCTCCAAGGATAAGAAGGGCGATGTGGGCTGGGACAAGCTCACCACCTTCGTCGACAGCTACCAGGCGGCGCTCGAGGGGCTCAACAAGGGCGATATGAGCGACGTCGTCGAGTCGACCTATGGTTACCACATCATCAAGTGCACCGACTACTTCCATGTCGATAATCAGGTCGATGACATTAAGCAGGTGCCCAAGGACATCAAGAAGTACGTCTCCAACGTGGTGAAGACGCAGGCGGCAAGCACCGCGTACAGCGAGTGGCTGGAGCAGTACAAGAAGGACGCCGACATTACCGTTAACCCCATGCCCAAGGACGTGCCCTATAACGTGAGCCTGAAGGGCGTCACCAAGAGTTCGACCGACGATTCGTCGACGACTGAGTAATCATGGGGCGGTGCTCGCGCGAGTGCCGCCCACGCTATTGAGGAGGATTTGCAGATGACCAACGAAGAGCTGCAGAAGGAAATGATCGCGGCCATGAAGGCCAAGGACAAGGTTCGCCTGTCCATCATTCGCCAGGTCAAGGCCGAGGTGAAGAATATCGAGGTTAACGAGCGCCGCGATGTGACCGAGGAAGACGTCAACAGCATGATCAAGCGTCTGATCAAGCAGACGAGCGAGACGCTGGAGATGTCCATCAAGGCCGGCACCGACCAGGAGCGTACCGACAACCTGACCGAGCAGGTCAAGATTCTGGAAAGCCTGCTGCCCGCGCAGGTTTCGGGCGAGGAGCTCGAGACCCTGATCGAGCAGGTTATCGCCGAGCTGGGCGCCACGTCCAAGAAGCAGATGGGCCAGGTTATGGGTGCCCTGGGCAAGGCCACCGGCGGCAACTTCGATAAGCCGGCCGCAGCAAAGATCGTCGGCGCAAAGCTGGCGTAATTTGTTACGCGGTTTTACCAAACCGCGTAACGGCTCGACGCTGCAAACCCGTACACGCGGCAATCTGACGTTCAATTTCAAAGGCGCGACCATAAGGTCTGCGCCCTTTCATTTCACGTCACCTTGCTCGCGTGTACGGGTTTTCGCTGACTTATGCTCAACAAGGGCGGTTGGAGGAAGGGCGTCCCCCGCGGGCGCTCATTGGGGACAGACTTAAATGAGTGCCCAATGAGTAGGTACTCATTTAAGTCTGTCCCCAATGAGTGGGTGGAAGGTTGCGGGTTCTTTACGGGAATGTAGTGTGGGCTGCGGAAACGTGGTTCTTTCCGTACAATAGTGCAATTCGTGTAAGCGCAGGAAAGGGACATTCATGGCAGACATGATCGAGATCAAGCATCTCAACAAGTACTTTGGCGACCTGCATGTGCTCAAAGATATCAATCTCACCGTCAAGCGCGGCGAGAAGCTTGTAATGATCGGGCCTTCCGGTTCGGGTAAGTCGACGCTCATCCGTTGCGTCGATTATCTGGAGGAGCCCACGTCGGGCGAAGTCGTCATCGACGGTACGCCGCTCACCAAAAAGAATCACCTGGAGATGGCTCGCAAGTACAGCTCCATGGTGTTTCAGCAGTTCAACCTGTATCCCAACATGACGGTGCTGGGCAACCTGACACTCGCGCCCATCAAGCTGCAAAAGAAGAGTAAGGAGGAGGCGACCGAGATCGCCATCGCCGCGCTCAAGCGTGTTGGCATGGCGCATAAGGCCGGCGAGTATCCGCAGAATCTCTCGGGTGGTCAGCAGCAGCGCATCGCCATCGCCCGTGCCCTGTGCACCAAGCAGCCCATCATCCTGTTTGACGAGCCGACCTCGGCGCTCGACCCCGAAATGGTCCAGGAGGTTCTGGACGTTATGATTGAGCTCGCGCAGGAGGATATCACCATGATCTGCGTGACGCACGAGATGGGCTTTGCACGCCAGGTGGCCGACCGCGTCATCTTTATGGAGGACGGCCGCATTCTGGAGGAGGGCACACCCGAGCACTTCTTCGATAACCCCGAGAACCCGCGCTGCCGCGAGTTCCTGTCCAAGATTCTGCACTAGGCGCGGTGATGGACATGACGGATATGACGAGGGCGGCCGTGTCGCGCCGCCACTTTTTGCAGCTGGCTGGCGCCGGCATGCTTGCGCTGACGGGGACCGCGCTTACCGGTTGCGGCAACTCCACCAGCGGCGAGGGCTCCGACAAGGGGTCCAAGCTTGCGGCCATCAAGTCGCGTGGCCATTTGAATGCCGGCGTTAAGAAGGATGTTCCCGGCTATGGCTATTACGACACCGCCAAGGGCCGCTTTGAGGGCATGGAAGTCGATTTGTGCTACCAGATCGCCGCTGCCGTCTTTGGCGTGAGCTACAAGGAGGCCCGCGCCCAGGAGCTTGTCGAGTTTACCGACGTAACGCCCAAGACGCGCGGCCCGCTGATCGATAACGGCCAACTTGACGTGGTCGCGGCGACCTACACCATCACCGACGAGCGCAAGAAGAGCTGGGATTTCTCGACGCCGTACCGCACCGACTACGTGGGACTTATGGTCAAGAAGCGTTCGGGCTTTACCTCGATTGAGGACCTGGACGGCAAGGTCATTGGCGTGAGCCAGGGTGCCACCACGCAGGGCCTGATCGAGCAGATGATCAAGGACAACGGCTTTAGCTGCAAGCCCGAGTTTAGGGCCTTTAGCGGCTACCCCATCATCAAGAGTTCGCTCGACGCCGGCAATATCGACGTCTTTGCCATGGACCGCTCCACGCTGGCCGGTTACATGAACGAGACCGTTGAGTTGCTGCAGCCCGAGGTCAAGTTTGGCGAGCAGGGCTACGGCGTGGCGACCAAGAAGGGCTGCGACCTTTCGGCCGTGGTCGATCAGATGGTTTGCGATCGCCTGGTCGATGGCTGGCTCGACCAAGAGGTCAAGACCTGGGGTCTTGTATAGGCGCATCGTCCAAGGAAGGAATCAAATGCTCGAAGGATTGTTTGACGCCGACCGCTGGTCGACGACATTTCAAAACATGGGGCCCTTCTGGGAGGGCTTTGGCGTAACGCTGCAGGTGGTCGTTGCCGGTCTGTTGCTGTCGCTGGTGCTGGGCACGCTGCTGGGCGTGTTCTCTACCACTCGTTCGCGCGTGCTGCGCGCCATAAGCCGCGTGTACGTGGAGTTTTACCAGAACACCCCGTTGCCCGTGCAGGTGCTCTTTATGTACATGGCCGGTCCGCAGTTTTTGCAGGCCATAACCGGTGCCGACCAGCCGGTGCGCATCGCGCCGTTCGTGCTGGGCTTCTTGGGTGTTGGCCTGTATCATGCGGCCTACATCTCGGAGGTCATCCGCACCGGTATCGAGGCGGTTCCGCGTGGTCAGATGGAGGCGGCCCAGAGCCAGGGCTTCACCCGTGCGCAGGCGTACTGGTACATCGTGCTGCCCCAGACGTTTAAGATCATTCTGCCGCCGCTGTGTAACCAGGCGCTCAACCTGGTCAAGAACACGTCGGTGCTGGCACTTGTGGCCGGCGGCGACCTCATGTACCGTTCCGACAACTTTGTGAGTCTGTACGGTTACCTGCAGGGATACATCGTCTGCTGCCTTATGTACTTCATCATCTGCTTCCCGCTCGCCATGCTGGTGCAGTGGCTCGAGCGCCGCTCCAAGGAGCGTCCGCGCGGCGTGAGCCTGGCCGAGCTGGGGCTCGATAACGTAGAGGAGGCCTAGCGCATGGAAATCTTCAACGCGACCAACCTGCTCTACATTTGGGGCGGCTTTGTTAAGACGATCGAGATCTCGGCGCTGTCGATTTTTTTCTCGCTCATCTTTGGCACGGTGCTGGCGCTCGTTAAGAGCTATGCGCCCCGCCCGTTCCGTATTTTGGTGAGCGCCTATATCGAGCTGTTCCGCTGCACGCCGAACCTGCTGTGGATCCTGTTTATCTACTTTACGGTGCAGGGTTTGGACATTGTGATTTCGACCATTGCCTTTACGCTGTTCACCAGCGCTGTTATGGCCGAGATTGTGCGTGGCGGTCTCAACTCGATTCCGCGCGGCCAGTTTGAGGCAGCGCAGAGCCAGGGCTTCGGCTTCTTTGCCACCATGCGCTACATCATTCTGCCGCAGACGTTTAAGACGATCATTCCGGCGCTGTTTAGCCAGTGCACGACCGTCATCAAGGACAGCTCGTATCTTTCGGGCATTAACGTGGCCGAGCTCATGTACACGGCAAACGTCGTGATGGCCCACGCGATCGACCTGTCGCAGGTGCTTATGCTCTACGGCCTGGTGTTTGCGATGTACTTTGTGCTCAACTTTGGTATCTCGCTGCTGGTCCGAGCGTATCAACGTCGTATTGTGGCAGCGTAGAATGTGACAAAGGGACTGTCCCTTTGTCACATAGAGAAAGGAATCGCGATGAGCGATCTGGAGAATAAGAAGAATCCTGTGGTCATTACCATCGCGCGCGACTTTGGCGCCGAGGGCCACGAGATTGGTCGTATCCTCGCCGATGAGCTGGGGATTCCGCTGTACGATAACGAGCTGCTGGTGCGTGCTTCGCTGCGCGCGGGCGAGTCGCTCGACAAGATGGCCGCCTACGACGAGCGCCTGGCCGTGGAGAACATGGCGTTTCTGCCCGACCGCTACGATGCGCGTTCGTACTCGGACAAGTTGTTCCAAAAGATGAGCCAGGTGATTTTGGATCTGGGTGAGACCGAGAGCTGCATTATCGAAGGCCGTCTGTCCGATTATCTGCTGCGCAACAACCCCAACCACATTGCCGTGTTGGTGACTGCGCCCTTTGAGGACCGCGTCGAGATCGTGCGCAAGGGGCAGCTTACTGTTGTCTCGTTCGGACGCAACGGGTCCGTGCGCGTGACCAACGCGTCGAAGCAGTAAAAGCTGGTCAAGCAGCAGCAGAAGGCGCGCGAGGCGTTCTATAAGCGCTACAGTGCCGGAAAGTGGAAGATGACGAGCGGTAAAGACATCGTCGTCAACCGCGCCAAGCTGGGCCGCGAGGGTTGCAAAGACGTTATTGCCGCAGCCTACCGCTACAAAGTAGCGCAGCTCGAAGACTAACCGACCAAAAACCACCACAAAGGGGACAGACACCTTTGTGGTGGTCGGTCGACTGGCATAGAAAAAAGTCCCCGCCGGGCGTGTGCTCGACGGGGACTTTGCCGTTTGGTGGCTAGCACTGTAGGTGATTACTCGCCCAGCAGGCTCTTGGTGATGGAAGCGGCGGCCTTCTTGCCGGCGCCCATCGCCAGAATGACCGTAGCGGCACCGGTGACGATGTCGCCGCCGGCCCAGATGCGGGGATCGGTGGTCTGGCCGGTCTCCTCGTCAGCGACGATGTAGCCCCACTTGTTGAGCTCCATCTTGCCGCCGATCTTGGCAGCGAAGGGGTTGGCGTTGGTGCCGATAGCCGAGATTGCGACGTCGCAGGGAATCTCCTCGATGGCGCCCTCGATGGGCACCGGGCGACGACGGCCGGACTCGTCAGGCTCGCCGAGCTCCATCTTCTGGACCTTGACGGCGCACACGGAGCCGTCCTCGCCAGCGACAAACTCGAGCGGGGAGACGAGCGGCAGAACCTCGACGCCCTCGGCCTTAGCATGGTGCAGCTCGGCGCGACGGCAGGGCATCTCGTCCTCGGTACGACGGTAGGCGATGATAGCGTGCTCGGCGCCCAGACGCTTGGCGGTACGGACGGCGTCCATAGCCACGTTGCCGCCACCAAAGACGACGACGTTCTTGCCGTGCTTGGTGGGGGTGTCGTACTCGGGGAACTTGTTGGCCTTCATCAGGTTCACGCGGGTGAGGTACTCGTTCGCGAAGAAGACGTTGGGCAGGTTCTCGCCGGGGACGTTGAGGAACTTGGGCAGGCCAGCGCCGGTCGCCACGTAGATGGCGTCGAAGCCCTGCTCGAACAGCTCCTCGGCCGTGGCCATGTTGCCCACGACGGAGTTGTACTCAAACTTGACGCCCATGTCCTCCAGGCCGTCAATCTCGCGCTTGACGACTGCCTTGGGCAGACGGAACTCGGGGATGCCGTAGACCAGCACGCCGCCGCCGGTGAAGAAGGCCTCGAAGACGGTAACGTCAAAGCCGTTACGGGCGAGCTCGCCGGCGCAGGTGATGCCGGACGGGCCGGAGCCGACGACGGCGACCTTCTTGCCGTTCTTGGGAGCCATCTTGGGCGTGGAGGCGAGCTCGGGGCGGTCACCCAGGAAGCGCTCGAGCTGGCCGATGGCCACGGGCTCGGACTTCTTACCACGGATGCACTTGCCCTCGCACTGGTTCTCCTGCGGGCAGACGCGGCCGCAGATGGCGGGAAGCATGGAGTCCTCGCGGATGGTATCGAGAGCGCCGCCGAAGTCCTTCGCGCGGATCTGCTCGATAAAGCGGGGGATGTTGATGTTGACGGGGCAGCCCTCAACACAGAACGGCTTCTTGCAGTTGAGGCAGCGCTCGGCCTCGGCCAGCGCCATCTCCTCGGTGAAGCCCTTGTCGACGGGGCGGAAGTCGCAGGCGCGCTCGGCAGCCGGCTCCTCGTTATCGGGGGTGCGGGGCGACTTCATATCGGCAACGAAACGACCGTTAACTAGTGGCATGCGCAGCTCTTTTCCTCATAGGCCTTGAGGGACTCGCCCTCTTCGGAACGGTAAGCGGCCTGGCGGGCACGAAGGTCATCCCAGTCGACCAGGGTGGCATCGAAGTCGGGGCCGTCGACGCAAGCGAACTTGGTCACGCCGCCTACCTCGACGCGGCAGCAGCCGCACATGCCGGTGCCGTCAACCATGATGGGGTTGAGCGACGCGGTGATGGGGGTGTCGTACTTCTGGGCGGTGAGGGTCGAGAACTTCATCATCGGAACGGGGCCGACGCAGAAGACCTGGCTCACGGCCTTGTCCTGCAGCAGGCGCTCCAGCGGAGCGGTGACAACGCCCTGCTCGCCGTAGGAGCCGTCGTCAGTGGTGATGTGGATGTGGTCCTCGTCGAGGAGCTCGCGGAACTGGTCCTCCATAAGCAGGAGGTCCTTGGTGCGGGCGCCCATGATGGCGTGCACCTCGTGGCCGGTCTCGACCAGGTGCTTGGCGACCGGGAAGGCAATTGCCAGGCCGACGCCGCCGCCAATGACGGCGCAGGGGCCCTCGGCCATCTCGGTGGGAACGCCCAGCGGGCCCACGACATCGCGCAGCGACTCGCCAGCCTCGTAGGTGGACAGCATCTCGGTGGTCTTGCCGATCACCATGAAGATGAACTCGACCCAGCCCTCGTCACCGTTCCAGCCGGCCAGGGTAAACGGGACGCGCTCGCCCGTCTCGTTGGCGCGAACCATGAGGAACTGTCCAGCGTGCGCATGTTTGGCGATTGCAGGCGCCTCGATGCGGAACTTGAACACCTTCTCCGAGAACTGCGTCTTCTCCAGGATCTTATACATAGAACCCCTCTCTTGTTAGGGCTGCCGAACCGTGCCTCCACGGAAATGGACGGTAGCCCGAATAAAACCGTACGCGCACAGGCGTTGTGCAGACATACGGTGCAAATTATACCCTCATGGACATGTCGCTTACGTGTGTCTTTGGCAGGTGGGAGCAGGGTTTATCCACTTTGGCCTACCAAATAGGGGCAGGTTTATTTTGGTCAGCCTTATCGGGTAAAACGGCAAAGGGGGCCGGCCTCGGGTTGTGATGAGGCCGGCCCCCTTTGGGGCGCTATGTGTGTAAGTCGGCGCGCGGTTGATTGCGATGCTGCGGTTGGGCGTTTCTGCAGGTAAAACCTGCCAAAATAAACATCCCTAAATGGTAGGTTTTAGTGCTTGCCGTTGGCGGAGGCGGCGCCGTTTACGTGATCGCGGGCATAGATCACGCCGTGCACGATGGCCAGGCCGGCGGCGTCGGCCGCGCGGGCGCAGGTGTCCTGGAAATCCTCGGCCGCGCGGGCGCGCAGCTGCTTAAGCACGTAGTCGGCGACGGCCATCTTGCCGGGAGGGTTGCCGATGCCGGTGCGGATGCGACTAAAGTCGCGGCTGCCCATCTTGTCGATGATGGAGCGCAGGCCGTTGTGGCCGGCGTGGCCACCGCCCACCTTAACACGTACGTCGCCGGCGGGAATGTCGAGCTCGTCGTGAATCACGAGCAGCTCCTCGGCCTTGATCTTGTACTCGCGGCAGAGTTTGGAGATGGGCCCGCCCGAGGTGTTCATGTACGACTGCGGCTTGACCAGTACAATCTGGCGCTTGCCGCCCTCTTCCTCGGGATCGTTGATGTTGATGAGCGCGACCTCGGCGCCTGCTTGGTTTTTCCAGTACGTGACGCCGGCCTGACGGGCCAGCTCGTCGATTGCTTTGAAACCAGCGTTGTGACGGGTCTCGGCATATTCCTCGCCAGGGTTGCCAAGTCCGGCAACCATGCGAATCTTAAGCGGCTGTGCAGCTGCCATGTTCATCCTTTCGTTGATTTGTCGCCTGCTATGGTGAGCGACCCTGTTGCCGCTGTCAAATGGAGGGCAATTGAGGTTATTTGAGGGCGTTTGGACGGCCGTCGAAATCGAGGTGGACAGTTAGTTCGGATACGTATAAGTTCTGAGAACTCGAATTGCTCGATTCAATGCCGATACGTTGTTTTGGAGCTTTAGTTAGTCCATATGACGCTGTTTTGAAGTCTACCCTGCCCTCAAATCGGGCGAATGGTATAGAGATAACTGCAAAACAGCCTAATTCAATGTGTCCATTTATACGTATTTGAACTAACTGTCCAGCCCTGCTCGACGGTGCACGGGTGATTCGCCGTTTAGACCGGCGCAAGGCCGATTCCGGCCCGCAGGGCGTTGAGCCAAGCGGTCTGACGCTTGCGATAGCCCTTGATACGGTATCGGAATCGGACTCCCGCGAGTCGATGCATCGTTTGGGCGAAGGCTTCGAGTGCAACAAGGTCTTTCATTTGGTCGCGATTGATAACCAGGACGTGGATGCCCATTGCCTTGAGGCCATTATTTCGATTGCCATCGTGGATGCGAGCGTTTTGAAGCTCATGCCCGATTCCGTTGTATTCGTTGTCGACTCCGGCGGCCGGGCAATATAGGTCGCAGATGGCGTAAGGGATGCCGGAGGACATGTTGACCGCAAGAGTGTCGAAGTCGATTCGATAGTTGAGTAGCAGGCCTCCCATGGGCAGGCTGCAACATCCGAATCCGCCAAAGCGCATGGGCGCTCCGAGAACGGCAAACATTAGGGATTCGGCTGGGGATGCAGATCCGGGTCGGGCGAGATTGACTGCCGTGCGAAACGAGGTGTATGAGCTACTTTTGGCGAAGCGTGCGACCGCCTCGAGCTCTTCGATAGTTGTGGCGGGCTCGCATTTGTAGTGTGCCTGTTCGTAGCGGGTCTCGTTCTGTTGTTCGGTCGCCGACTGGTCGCCCAAGCAATCAAGATCGCCCGTCGCTGCGCAGTCATCGCCCTTGGGCCAGATGGCGTCATAGGCAATGGGGTATGTTGCCCCGGGGGGAAGGGAGTAGGTTCCGAGCAGTTCCATGAGTAGCATCAAGGTTTTGGCGACTGATTCATTCTTGGAACAAAGCATGGCTGTCATGGCAGGAGACGTTGCGTAGATGTCGGCCTCGACGTGCATAATTGCACCTTCAGGAAGCGAAGCGGAGAGAATATGCTGAAGAAGTCGCTTGTCGGGGCGTCTGTTGTCTTCGTTTGAAACGAGAAGATCGAGCAGTTCGGAATCATCTTCATTCCAGGCGTCGAGTATCGAAAGTGCGCCAAAGTCTATCGCGTCATTGTTGGGAATGCAGCCAGCCAAGGCCTGTGCTTGCTGTTCGCTATCAACGGAGTCCCAGGGTAGGGCAGAGTACGCCCGTCGTGCGCGACGAATTGCGCGGAGGGCGGAGAAATGTGAAATCACGGTCGTCATAGCTATAACGTACTAAGTTGGCGGCAGAATGCGACCGCCATGCCGTTCTTTTCGCTCAGCGGGGCGCTGCGCGCCACGAACGGCTGGGTGTTATGAAATCGGTGGAATCGGTTGAGGGGATTGCGGGAAATTGAGCTCTGCCGCGAAGGTTGACGATAGCTACTGGACAGTTAGTTCAGATACGTATAAGGCGGCGGGCGTTCGAGACGTTTCTAAGGGCCTTCGAGGGCGATTTGAGGGTAAAGATGCGGCGGTTGTACTCGAAAAAGATGAGCTTTGGGCGGCATGGCATCCGCCGGGGAGCTCAGAAGGCTCCGAACGGCCCTTTGGAGCTTTAAAAAATACGTATCTGAACTAATTGTCCAGGGAAGGTTGGCGAGGGATAGAAAAAGGGTCGGAAGCGAGTTTCCGACCCTTTAAAAGCATCAAAGATGATGCGATGTGCGGCAGGCTACAGCGCGAAGTCGCCGCCGACGAGTGTGGAGACGGGCTCCTCGTGGTAAACGGCGGAGATGGCCTGAGCGAACTCCTCGGCGACCGAGATGGTCTTGATCTTGCCGCCGACCTCGACAGGAATGGCGTCGGTGACGAGGCACTCGACGATCGGGGCGTCGTTCAGACGCTCGATGGCCGGACCGGAGAAGATGCCGTGGGTGGCGCAGACGTAGATGTCGCCAGCGCCCATAGCCTTGAGCTCCTTGACGTTGGCGCACAGGGTGCCAGCGGTGTCGATCATGTCGTCGTTGATGATGCAGGTCTTGCCCTTGATGTCACCGATGATGCCCATGACCTCGGCGGCGTTGTGGCGCGGACGGCCCTTGTGGGCGATGGCCAGGTCGCAGCCGAGCATGTCGGACAGCTTCTTGGCGGCCTTGGCGCGACCCACGTCGGGGGAGACGACAACCAGGTTGTCGGTGTCGAAGTGCATGTCGTTGTAGTACTGGCCAAACAGCGGCAGCGCGGACAGGTGGTTAACCGGGATATCAAAGAAGCCCTGAATCTGGCCCTGGTGCAGGTCGAGGGTGATGATGCGGTTGACGCCGGCGCGCTCGAGCAGGTTGGCGACGAGGCGGGCGGTGATGGGCTCGCGCGGGCCGGCCTTGCGGTCCTGGCGGGCATAGCCGTAGTGGGTGATAACGGCGGTGATGGAGCGGGCGGATGCGCGCTTGGCAGCGTCGGTGGCGATGAGCAGCTCCATGAGCATGTCGTTGACGTTGCCGCCGGCCACGGACTGAATCAGGAAGACGTCGGCGCCGCGGACGGTCTCGTCGTAGCGGGCGTAAATCTCACCGTTGGCGAACTGCTTTAGCGTAAGGCCCGAAAGCTCGACCCCAAGGTACTCAGCGATCTTCTGAGCGAGGGGACGGTTGGAGGAACCGGAATACACGCGGATGGACTTGCGCATATTCTCCGACTTCTCGGGATCATTAATCGGCATTACCCTTCTCCTTTATATCGAATGCCATATAGATGCCTTGTTGCATTGTAACCGCGCGGCGGGGTTTATCGAGTCTTGATAACGTCTTTACCGTCAACGGACACGAACCGACCACTCATCCGGTCGCGCAGGTCACGATAGAAAAAGGAGCCGCCCCCATGGGAACAGCTCCTTAGATGCTTGGTAAAACGTTATACCTCGTCGTCCTCGTGCAGACGGCGGCGATAATCGGCGGCCCAGCCCTCAATGTTTACCTGACGGGCGCGACCCAGACCGAGTGCGTCTGCCGGGACCGGTTCAGTGATGACGGAGCCGGCGGCCACGAGCGCGCCGTCGCCGATCTGGGCGGGCGCGACCATCATGGTGTCGGAACCGATGAAGGCATCCTTGCCGATGACGGTCTTGTGCTTGTGCACGCCATCGTAGTTGCAGGTGATGGAGCCCGCGCCCACGTTGACGCCGGCGCCCATGGTGGTGTCGCCGATGTAGGACAGGTGCGGCACCTTGGAACCCTCGCCGATCGTGGACTTCTTGATTTCCACGTGCGTACCGGCCTTGGAGCCGTCGAGCATGTGGGTGCCCGGGCGCAGGTAGGCGCGCGGGCCGCAGTCGACGCCGTTCTCGATGACGGCCTCGATGGCGATGGTCTCATCGATGATGCAGCCGCTGCCGACGGTGGTGTCGGTGAGGCGGCTGTTGGGGCCGAGCTGGCACTCCTCGCCCACGGTGACGTGACCGATCAGATGCGTCTGCGGCCACACGACGGTGTCGCGGCCGATGGTGGCGTCGGGACCGATCCAGGCCTGCGTGGGGTCGATGAACGTGACGCCTTCTGCCATCCAGTGCTCGTTGATGCGGTCGCGCGCGATGGCGGTGAGCTGCGCGAGCTGGATGCGGCTGTTGACGCCCAGGCCGTCGCGGTAGTCGTCGCAGTGGAAGATGGAGACTGCCTGGCCGTGACCCTTGAGGATTTCGAGCATGTCGGGCAGGTAGTACTCGGACTGCGCGTTGTCGTTGCCGATCTCGTTAATGTGGGCGGCAAGCTGCGCGCCGTCGAAGGCGTAGCAGCCGGCGTTGCACTCCAGCAGCGTGGCGGCCTGCTCGGGCGTGCAGTCCTTCTGCTCGATGATGCGCTCGATCTGACCATCGGCGCCCAGCTTGATGCGGCCGTAGCCAAAAGGATCGGGCGGGGTCATGGTCATGACGGTGCAGGCGAGCTCGCCGGTGGCGACGGTCTGCGCGAACTTGGCGACGGTGTCGGCGGTGATGAGCGGCAGGTCGCCGTTGAGCACGACGACGGGGCCTTGCGCGATGCCGCAGGCCTCGAGCGCGACCTTGACGGCATGGCCGGTGCCCAGGCGCTCGGTCTGCTCGACGCACTCGACTTTGGTGGCGCTGTTGGCGTAGGCGCCATCGATGAGGGCGCGCATCTCGTCGGCGTGGCTGCCGATGACGACCACGACGCGGCTGCAGCCGGCCTTGATGGTGGCGTCGACGATCCACTGAACCATGGGCTTGCCTAGAATCTTGTGCGAAACCTTGCAGTGGTTCGACTTCATGCGGGTGCCCTCGCCGGCGGCGAGGATAATTGCGGTTGCGTCCATGTGATCTCCTGTTACGTTATAGAGACGTGTGTTTGGAAACGATACACGGCGCAATATGATACCGCAGGCATATGATGAGCGCGTAACGATTGATGCGCGGCAGCTGAGGCTTGGGCCGGCGGTACGGCGTTTGCGCTGGTTGTGTATGGTGGCGGCGCTGCGGCGTTGACGTTTGAGCGAGGGGATGGGGATGCCCGTGGACACCATGCGAGAGGAATCGGGCAACGAACCCGTCGCGGCATTTTCGATGTCGCATCCGGCGGTGCCGGCGCTCTACATGGTGCTGACGTTGGGGCTCACCATGTTCTCGATGCAACCGGTGCTGATTGCGCTATCGCTTGCGGGCGGGTTGGCGTACGGGCTTGCGACGCGCGGTGTTGCGCGCACGTTGGGCGCGCTTCGCTGGCAGCTGCCGGTGATTTTGATCATTGCGGTGCTCAATCCGCTGTTTAGTGCATCGGGCTCGACGGAGCTGTTTCGTATTGGCATGCGTGCGGTGTATCTAGAGAGCATGGTTTACGGCCTGTGCATGGGCGGGCTGTTCGTGGCGAGCGTGCTGTGGTTTGAGGCCGCGGCGTCGATGCTCGAATACGACAAGGTACTTGCGCTTTTGGGCAACGCCGCGCCGGTGCTCGCGCTCATGATCTCGATGTGCATGCGGCTTATCCCGCAGTTTTTACGCCGCGGTCGTACGGTACTGGCGGTGCAGGATGCGATTGATGTGCCGGGTCGCGCGCCGGCCGATCCCGTGCGTTCGCGCCTACGGGCATCGAGCGTGTTGATGGGCTGGGGCATGGAAGATTCGCTGGAGCGCGCGGACGCCATGCGCTCCCGTGGATGGGGCGCCGCGACACGTCGCACGACGTACGCGCGGTATCGGCTGGGTCGCGGCGATGTTGCCGCGCTGGTTGGGCTTGCGGTGTTTGGTGCCGCTGCGGTGGCGGTGGCATGGACCGCGACAACGCAGTATTCGTTTTACCCGCAACTATCGGTGCCGGCGCCGTGGCTGGGCTATGTCGTGTACGCTGCCTGGATGATGCTGCCCTGCGTGTTGCATGCGATCGATGAGAAGAGGTTCGGCTGATGGCTCGGTTGGATAGGGGACCGGTGTCGGGCGCGGCATACGGCCCGGATATGCCGGCGATTGAGGTGCGGAGCCTGAGCTTTGCCTACCCCGATGCGGATGCTGCGGTGCTCGAGGGACTCGACTGGTCTGTTCCCCAAGGTGCATTTGCGCTGCTTGTCGGCGGTACCGGATCGGGTAAGTCGACGTTGCTGTCGCTACTCAAGCCCGAGATCGCTCCGGCGGGCGAGCGCACTGGCGAACTGCTCGTGCTGGGCGAGAACGTCGCCGACATGGATGTGCGGGCATCGGCGGAGCGCGTGGGCTATGTGTTCCAGGATCCCGAGAACCAGATCGTGTGCGAAACCGTGTGGCACGAGATGGCGTTTGGCCTGGAAAACTTGGGGCTAGCGCGTGATGAGATGCGCCGTCGCGTAGCTGAGACCAGCTATTTCTTTGGGCTGGAAGATTGGCTTCACCGCGATACTGACACGCTTTCGGGTGGCCGCAAACAGCTGCTGTCGCTTGCCGCCGTCCTGGCGCTGCGTCCGCGTGTGCTGCTGCTCGACGAGCCCACGTCTCAGCTCGATCCCGTTGCCGAGAAGAATTTTCTGCATGCGCTGTTTCGCGTGAACCGTGAGCTGGGCTGCACGGTTGTTGTGGCTACGCATCAACCGCGGCCGATGCTCGAGTATGCGACGTGTGCGTACCGGATTGAGGGCGGTCGCGTGCGCGAAGTGGCGGATATGGCTTCTTTGGGACGCCGAGAATCGCTGTTTTCCGATGACATGCTGGGGTGGGGTGCCATCCGATGTGCAAAAAACGGAGTATTCAGCAGGCGTGAGGACAATTTGGGCTCTCTGGAGCCGTTCGAGGACGTATCGAGCGCGAAAAAAAGTTCTGAATTGGACAAATCGTCCGAATTTGTGACGCAAACGTCGCCCGAGAACGGCTCGGAAGCCTTCCCGCGCACGGATGGAAGCAGAATACTCCAAAAAATGCACGGCGGGTCGGCTACCACCCTGTCGGAAGGCTGGTTTCGCTACGATCGCGCGGGCGGTTGGGTGCTGCGCGGGCTCGATGTGACGTTTTCAGTTGGCGCGGTGCATGCAGTCGTGGGCGGAAACGGCTGCGGCAAGTCGACGATGCTCTCGGTGCTGGCCAAGACGGCTAAGCTGCAGCGTGGCCGCATGGTGCGTGGGGCGGCTTCGGCGGCACTGCTACCACAGAATCCCAAGGCATTGCTGGTCGCCGAAACGGTGCGCGACGAGCTGATGGAATGGGCTTCGGTCTGCGGATACGACGAGGCCGCAGCACAGGAGCAGGCAGCGTGCCTGGGTCTGGCTGGCTTGGAGGCGCGTCACCCGTACGATCTTTCGGGCGGTCAGCGCCAGCTGCTTGCGTTGGCAAAGCTGCTGTTGATTGGTCCGGAGCTGCTGCTGCTTGATGAGCCCACCAAGGGCCTTGATCTGGCAAGTCGCTGCATTATCGCCCGCGCCCTGCGTGACCATGCGAATGCCGGCGGTACCGTCATCATGGCCACGCACGACTTAGACTTTGCCGAGCAGGTGTCCGACGACATCGCCATGATGTTCGACGGCGAGATCGCCTGCATGGAGCCTCCGGCAGATTTCTTTGCCGACAACGTGTTCTACAGGGCGTGATGGGATGACGGATCATCGCGCCTCGCGCCTACTCACAAAAATGGAGATTCCGCTGTTGTTGGTGGTGCCGGCGGTGATGGCCGCAGCATTGCTGGCGGGCATTGAGCAGGCGGCGCTTGCCATGCTGGTTGTTGTGTCACTCGTGCTTGCACTGTTCTTTGCGGGCTATGAGACATCACGTCCAGGCCTGCGCCAAATCATGCCCACGCTGGTGCTGGCGGCGCTGGCCGCGGCGGGGCGCATCCTGTTTGGGCCCATTCCCGATTTTAAGCCCGTGAGTGCCATCGCCATCATCGCCGGGGCGACGCTCGGGCGTCGCAACGGCTTCATGGTCGGCGCGTTGGCAGCGCTGACCAGTAATTTCTTTTTCGGACAGGGCATGTGGACGCCGTGGCAGATGTACGCCTGGGGTCTGGTGGGCTATATCGGTGGCGCACTGGCGCATGCGGGCGCGTTTGACCGCGCCGATGGAACCGTGCGAATGCTGGCGCTGTTGGCGTATGGCTTTGCGTCGGGCCTGCTGTATGGCGTCGTGATCAACGCGTACGACATCATCGGTTTTGTTCAACCGCTCACGTGGGCAGGCGCCGTAGCGCGTCTTGCTACGGCGGTGCCGTTCGACATCATGCATGGCCTCGCGACCTGCGTGTTTTTGGCCGCCTTGTACAAGCCCTGGTGCCGTCGCATTAACCGTGTCGTCGTGAAATACGGGCTGTAAGGCATTTCGCGTTCCCTCACGAACTTGCGGTGGAATAGTTCTCGTTTTTGGCTATTTGCTGCCCAAACAGGAACTATTCCACCGCACCTTATAGGGGGAGAGGGGCCACATAATCTGTTTTCCTCTGTCCCCCCAGGAATTACTTGGGGCTAGAGTTCTAGCGTGAGGGTGACGGGGCAGTGGTCGCTGCCGAAGATGTCGCCGCGGATGCCGGTGTCGCGTACGTTGTCGGCGATTGCGTCGCTTACCAGGAAGTAATCGATGCGCCAGCCGGCGTTGTTCTTGCGGGCATTAAAGCGATAGCTCCACCAGCTGTAGACGCCCTCGACGTCGGGGTTTGCCGCGCGCCAGGTATCGGTAAAGCCGGCGTTGAGCAGCTCGGTAAACTTGCCGCGTTCCTCGTCCGAAAAGCCTGCGTTGCCGCGGTTGGACTTGGGGTTCTTAAGGTCGATCTCCTCATGCGCCACGTTAAAGTCGCCGCAGGTTACGACGGGTTTGTCGGTCTCGCGCTCGAGTCCCGTCAAAAAGCCGCGATAGGCATCATCCCAGGCCATGCGCACATCGATGCGCGCGAGCTCATTTTGGGCGTTGGGCGTGTAGACGTCGACAAACCAAAACTTGTCGAACTCGAGCGCGCAGACGCGGCCCTCGGTTACGGCTTGGGCGACGAGTACGGCCGCCTCGCCCTCGCCGGCGTAGGGCAGCAGCGCGTCGGCGCGCAGCACGCGCAGCGGCTCCTGGCGGCTAAAGACCGCGGTGCCCGAGTAGCCCTTGCGCTCGGCGTAGCTCCAGGTTTGGTAATAACCGGGCAGGTCAATATCGACCTGGCCCCCTTGCAGCTTGGTCTCCTGCAGCGCCAAGATGTCGACGTCGAGTTCTTGCGCGATCTGGATAAAGCTCGGGTCCTTTTTGAGCACGGCGCGCAGGCCGTTAACGTTCCACGAGGCAAAGGTGTAAGTCTGAGGCATGGTGTCCTTTCGACGGGGTTGGCAGGCTTAAGATTAGCGCAACAGGGGCGGGGTGGGCTCCGCGCATGCTGACTTAAAGGCCGCATGCTGGGACGTCGCCCAACGCTGCCCGACCAACAAGGACGGAGGACTCATATGACGCAGGCAATAACGGATCCCAAGCAGGCCTCCGCCGCGCTGGCGGAGCTGTTCGGCACCCATAAGCGCGTGGTCTTCTTTGGCGGCGCGGGTGTTTCCACGGCAAGTGGCATCCCCGATTTCCGCAGCGTGGACGGCCTGTATCACCAGCAGTTTGTCTATCCGCCCGAGACCATGCTGTCGCATAGCTTTTACGAGGCGCATCCGGCGGAGTTCTTCGACTTTTACCGCACCAAGATGATCGCGCTTAACGCTAAACCCAACCGCTGCCACACCAAGCTGGCCGAGCTGGAGCGCGCCGGCAAGCTCGACGCCGTGGTGACGCAAAACATCGACGGCCTGCATCAGATGACCGGCTCACAGCGCGTGTTCGAGCTGCACGGATCGGTCCATCGCAACATTTGCCAGTCGTGCGGCGCGGTCTATAGCGCCGAGTGGATTTGCTCGCGCGAGCACGAGGATGCCGCGGGCGTGCCCGTGTTCCCCGCGTGCGGCGGGCGCATTAAGCCCGATGTGGTGCTCTACGAGGAGCCGCTCGATGAGCATGTGCTGACCGGCGCCGTTGCCGCCATCGCCGCGGCCGATGCCCTCATTGTGGGCGGGACCTCGCTCGTGGTGTATCCGGCGGCAGGCCTTACGCGATACTTTAACGGCGATACGCTGGCCATTTGCAATCTTGCTCCCACCGATCAGGATGCAAATGCCGACCTGCTGATTTCTTGCGACATCGCGGCCGCGTTTGCGTTCTAGCCCGCGCGCGCGGATACAATAGAAAGACTGAGTGCAAAGCGACCCCGCCGCCAGCTCCCCAAGCTCGGCGGCGTGGGCATTTTAGGAGGATGTTCATGGCGAACGACAGCAAGACATGGCGGTGCGGAAAGTATGAGCTCAGCTTTGACCGTCCGCGCATCATGGGCGTCCTCAACGTGACGCCCGATTCGTTTAGCGATGGCGGGGAGCACTTCGACCCCGATGCTGCCATCGAGTACGGCCTGGCGATGCTCGACGCCGGCGCCGACATCATCGACGTGGGCGGCGAGTCCACACGCCCTGGTTTTACCCCGGTCAACCCCGACGAGGAGGCTCGCCGCGTGCTGCCCGTGGTGCGCGCGCTGGCCAAGGAGGGCGCCATCGTCTCGATCGACACGCGTCATGTGGCGGTTGCCAAGGCGGCCGTGCGCTGCGGCGCCTCGATCGTCAACGACGTGACGGGCTTCACCGATCCCAAGATGGTCGAGTTTGTTAAGACGAGTACCTGCGGCGTCATCGTGATGCATGCCGGCGAGGTCGCCGCGCCCGCTCGCACGCACGCAACGGTGCAGCTCGATACCTCGGCAGCGGCGTTTGTTGCCGAGAAGGCGCGCGAGGCGGCTGCCGAGGCCGCGCGTGAGGCCGAGAAGCCGGCTCGCCGCCGTCGCGGCAAGTTGCTGGGCGAGCTTAAGCCGGAGGCCAAGCTTCCGGGCGGCGTGGTGCAGCCCTCGTTGCCGTTTGGCGAACCGGAGCCCACGTCCGAGCCTGCAAGCGAGCAGGAGACGCCGGCCGCCGAGCAGGCTGCTGCCGCCGAGACCGTCGCGCCCGCGCCCGAGGCCGCGCCCGCAGCCACCGAGGCCGCATCGGAGTCCAATGACCGCCTGGCCGCCATGATGCGCCGCAGTGCCCGCCGTGAGGAGGCCTATGTGCCCACCTCGCAGCTCCGCCGCTTTACCCTGCCCGATTCGGCGCCCATCATGCGCCGCGTCATGGGCTTTCTGTCCGACCAGGCCCGCACGCTCATCCATGCCGGCGTATCGCGCGACCGCATCTGCATCGATCCTGGCCCGGGCTTTGGTAAGTCGGCTAACGAGGACATCGTCATCCAGCGCGAGACTGCCAAGATGGCGTCGCTGGGCTATCCGCTCATGTGCGCCGTGTCGCGCAAGCGCTTTGTGGGCGCCGTCTCGGGCGTGACCGAGGCCGCCGAGCGCGATGCCGCCACGTTTGGCGTGTGCCTGGGCGCCATCCAGGCCGGTGCCAACATCGTGCGCGTGCACGACGCCGCGGGTTTTGCGCAGTTCCTGAACGGCTACTGGGCGGTTGCCAAGCCGCAGCCGCGCCGCGCGTTTGTGGCCGTTGGCTCCAACCTGGGGCATCGCTGCGACAACATCCGCGCCGCACGCGACATGATCGCCGAGATTCCACTCACCTGCGTGTCTAACTCCTCCAAGATTTACGAGAGCGAGCCTGCCTACGAGACGCGCCAGGACGCGTTTGCCAACGCCGTCATCGAGATCAAGACCGAGCTTGCGCCGCTGGTGCTGCTCGACGAGCTCATGAAGATCGAGGCCGAGCTGGGACGCGACCGCTCCAAAAAGGCCAAGGCCAACGGTCCGCGCACCATCGACCTGGACCTGCTGTGGATGGACGGCGAGACCCACGGCGGCAAAAAGCTGCGCCTGCCGCATCCGCTGATCGGCGAACGCGATTTTGTGCTGGTGCCGCTCGAGGACCTGATGCACGACCCGGCGCGGTTCTTCCGCTACAACGGCGTCGAGGTCAAGGAGCCCGAGGACCGCGTGGGCCATATCGTGGGCGAATTGGGGCGTATGTAGATGATCGAGATGAATGCTGTTGCCGCTGGCACCGAGCTCGACGCGGCGCGCGACGCGGGCCGCGAGGGTGCGTCCGCGGGCTGGTGCGCTTGGAGCGCGGGCAACGCTTCGCTGGCGTTTTCGCTGGTCGTGCGTCCGGATGTGAACATGCATGCCTTCCACGGCCTGCCGTTTGTGGCTGCGATGGGCATGATGGATGCGCTTGTGGGCACGGCATCGACGCCGGGCCTGGGCCTTGCCGGCAAGGTGGGCATTGAGTGGCCGAGCAACATCGTGTGCGGTGCGCCCGCGTTCGAGACGTCGCTCGCGCGTGTTGCCGTGAACGGCGGTGCCGGTGCTGCGGGCATGTTTGCCGCGGTGACGGTTGATATTGAGTGTGCGGCGCTGGGTGAGCTTGGCGTGAATATGGCCGACGAAGCGCTGGTTGAGGAGCTGGTCGCCGCCGTGTTGACCCGCGTGGGCGCCTGGGCGGTTGCCGCCAACACGCCGCAGGGCGCCGCGGGCCCGCTGGCTCCGGTGCTGGGCGAGTACTTCGACATGGTGCCACTGTTGGGTCGTCAGGTCGCGGCGGTGTCGCCCAACGGTCTGCCGCTCGCGGTGGGCGTGTTTGCGGGCCTGGACATCTGGGGCCGCGCGACCATCAAGACCGATGCCGGCGAGCAGGAGTTTCCGCCCGAGGCCGTACGAATTCGCGGGCTGTAGCGCGAGGCACCAGCGCTCAAAGACAACGATGACAACAAGACCCTCCTCGGCCTGCGCCGGGGAGGGTTTCGCCTATCTGGGGAATGGGTTGCCAGCGCCCTATTCCTCAAAACTGAAAAATTTTCGTTTTTGAGGAATAGGATTAAGGCAGCTCGGTCTTTCTCGAGGTATATTCGCTATAGAGCCTATTCCTCAAAACTGAAATTTTTTCAGTTTTGAGGAATAGCGATAAAAGACCGCGAGGAGGCCCCGATGAAACTCATCAATAGAACGTCATATATGGACACGTTGACGAGTCTTATTGGCGTGCCGGACATCAA
Organism: uncultured Collinsella sp.; assembly: GCA_937934165.1. Classification (GTDB taxonomy): domain Bacteria; phylum Actinomycetota; class Coriobacteriia; order Coriobacteriales; family Coriobacteriaceae; genus Collinsella. The sequence continues at coordinate 60,906 of CALGZX010000056.1, read as the reverse complement.
GGTCATCACGGGCATCCGTCGTAGCGGTAAATCAAAATTGCTCGAGGCCCTCCGCGATTACGTGGAGGCAAATCTGTCCAATTCGAATGTCATCCATATCAACTACAACCTCGATAAGTTCGAGAACCTGCTCGAGTATCACGCGTTGCTCGCCTATGTAAAAGATCATCGAGTGCCCGGCAAGCAAAACTTCCTGCTTATCGATGAGGTTCAGATGTGCGACGGCTTTGAACGTGCGATCAACAGCCTTCACGCATCCGAGCAGTACGACATCTTCATCACCGGATCGAATGCCTTTTTGCTGTCGAGCGATCTGTCGACGCTCTTTACGGGGCGTACGTTCGAGATCGAGGTTTTCCCATTCTCGTTTGAGGAGTATCGTCTCTATGGCGACGAGGGCGAGGTCGACCGCGACTTCGATGAGTACGCGAGAACCGGCGGTATGTCCGGCTCTTACCCTTATCCACTGCAGGAGCAGCGCTATCAATATCTCTCCAACGTCTTCAAGACGCTCATTGTGAGAGATATCGTGCAGCGGCATAACGTGAGAAACGAATCGGCGCTGCTGCGCATTGCCGATTACATGATGGACAACGTTTCCAACATTGCGTCGGCACGCAACATTACTGATGCATTAAATGCGGATGGGCTAAAGATTACGAACAAGACGGTCGGCACGTACATGGGGTACCTGTGCGATGCGTTTGCCTTCTATAAAGTTCGTCGGTACGACATTCGCGGCAAAAAATACCTTAAGAGCGGCGAGAAGTACTATCTGGCGGACCATGCGTTTAAATATGCGCTTCTTGGTACACGTGATATGGATTGGGGACGCGTATACGAGAACATGGTGGCAATCGAGCTGCTGCGTCGCGGATACGAGGTATACGTCGGCGTGCTCTATAAAAAGGAAATAGACTTTGTAGCAATCAAGCGGAGCGAGAAACTCTACATTCAGGTGAGCGACGACATCAGCTCGGATAAGACATTTGAACGCGAGATTTCGCCACTGCTGAGCATTGGCGATGCGTATCCCAAGATGATTCTCGCCCGCACGCATCACGAGGCCACGGATCGCGACGGAGTGCAGATCGTGGACCTGGCGAGGTGGTTGTGCGGCGAGGCGTAGCGGAAAGCCTATTCCTCAAAACTGAAAAATTTTCGATTTTGAGGAATAGGACCAATGCATTGCTTAGTTCGCCGCTCGCGCCCGTGCTCGACTTAAGCCCCTGCTCTATCCCAGCTCCTGCATGCGGCGGTAGATTTCGCAGATACCCTTGATGGTGAGCTGTCCGTCGACTACGTCGAAGGCATCGGTCGAATCGGCGACGATGCCGGCGAGACCGCCCGTGGCGATAACGGTGGCATCCTCGCGGCCCAGCTCGCGCTTCATGCGCGCGACCAGGCCCTCGGCCATGGCGGCGGCGCCCATCACGGCGCCGACCTTGATGCACTCCTCGGTATCGCGGCCGATGGCGTGCTCGGGCGCCTCGAGCGGCACGCTGGCGAGCTTGGCGGCTCGGGCGGCGAGCGCGTCCATCGAAATGCGGATGCCCGGCGCAATCGCTCCACCAATGTAATAACCGTCCTCATCGATGACGTCGATATTGGTCGCGGTGCCAAAGTCCACCACGATTGCCGGCGCGCCGTAGAAAGTTTCGGCCGCAACGGCGTTAGCGACGCGGTCGGCACCTACGGCCTGGGGACGCGCCGCGCGCAGCTTGGTCACCGCGGCCGTCTGCGGTCCGATGACGATGGCATCTGCGGCAATGCGGTCGGCCACGGCGTGCCATTCGCGCGAGAGCTGCGGCACCACGCCCGCAAAGGCGATCGCGTCGACCGCGTCGAGCGAAAGGCCGTACATCTTAAAGAAACCCATCAGGCGCACATGGATCTCGTCGGCGGTATAAGAGCGGTCGGTGGGCATGCGCCACGACTGCACCAGCTCGTCTCCGTCAAACAGGCCCATGGCCGTCTGCGTGTTTCCCATATCGATAGCGAGCAGCATGTCTACTCCCGGTGTTGGCATAAAAGGACGCGCACCATTGTATACGCGCCGTCGACGGCGCTCGGCCGCGATTCGTTTACGGTGATAGGGGCTGAGGGGTTTTAAATATGAAGGAATTATGCTCTACGAGATTTTCCTTGCCGTTTACCGAACTCCCGCGTAATATTCTTTCTTGCGCACATGAGGCGCCCAGACATTGCGGGGTGGAGCAGTCTGGTAGCTCGCCGGGCTCATAACCCGGAGGTCGTAGGTTCAAATCCTGCCCCCGCGACCAAGAACTTGCAGCTCGTCGGCCTAGCCGGCGAGCTTTTTTGTTATTTCGGGACCGTGTTTTCGGTCCAATTCTCGGCCTCTCAAACAAAATCTCGATCTGTAACATCTAGACCCGATTTGGGCGGCTAGGTGTTACAGATCGAGATATACCGGTGGGTTGGGTCGTGTTTGTCTAAATCTGTAACACGAGGGACGGATTTTGCCGAGTTGTTGTTATAGATTGAGATTTTCTAGCAGGCGGGTTTGGTTTGTCTCGATCTGTAACAGTAAGACCCAGTTTTGCCGAGTAACTGTTACAGATTGAGACAAACCGACGGGCCGCCCCGCCCACCCCCATCTACCTGCCGCCACCTGATATTCGCCGATTTCCGTTGCGCCGCCGTGCTCCCATGCCATATCCTCTAGACAACTACGCGGCACCATCGCCGCCGCGCCTACAAGAGAGGAATGTCCATGACCGCACCTGCATCCAAGCTGCTCCAGCCCATTACGGTTGGTCCCCTTGAGCTCAAGAACCGCATTATGTTCCCGCCGCTGACCACCGGCTACGAGGAGCGCGACGGTTCCATTGGCGAGCGCAGCCTGGCTTTTTACGAGCGCCTGGCCCGTGGCGGCGTGAGCTACATCGTCATCGGCGACGTCGCTCCCGTCATGACCGCGAGCCCCACGCCCAAGCTGGCGACCGACGCCCAGATCCCCACGTTTAAGGCGCTGACCGACGCCGTCCACAAGCACGGTGCCAAGGTCGCGCTGCAGCTGTTCCACCCCGAGTACGACGTGCCCGGTGTCGGCCGCATGGTCATGGGATCCATGGCCGCCGCCAAGGCCGCGCAGGAGGCCAAGGCCGCCGGCGACGAGGAGACCTTTGCCGCCAAGATGGCCGAGTCCAACGAGATCCGCAAGCAGGCATACGCCAAGCTGCACCACGATATGCAGCACTTTGTGAACGAGGCAACCGCGGAGCAACTTACCCAGATCAAGGAGGCTATTGCCGCCTCGGCCGCCCGCGCGCAGCAGGCCGGCATCGACGCCATCGAGGTCCACGGCGACCGTCTGGTGGGTTCGCTGTGCTCTGCGATCCTCAACAAGCGCACCGACGAGTACGGTGGTTCGTTCGAGAACCGCGTTCGCTACGCGCTGGAGGTCGTCGCCGCCATTAAGGAAGCCGCGCCGCAGCTGATGGTGGAGTACAAGCTCCCCGTGATCATGGAGAACCCCGACGGCACGCCGCGCGGCAAGGGCGGCCTGCTGCCCGACGAGGCCTGCGAGTTTGCCAAGCTGCTCGAGAGCGCCGGCATCGACATGATCCAGGTCGCGCAGGCAAACCACACCGGCAACATGGGCGACACCATTCCGCCCATGGGCGCCATGCCCTACAACTGGACGCTGCCTGTGGCCGAGCGCGTCAAGGCCCTGGTCTCCGTGCCGGTGGCAACCGTCGGACGCGTGGTTTCGGTCGAGGCCGGCGAGAAGATTCTTGAGGACGGCGCGGCCGATATCATCGCGTACGGCCGCTCGCTCATGTGCGACCCCGACATTGCGCTGAAGGCCGCCACGGGTGAGCCCATCCGCGAGTGCCTCAACTGCAACAAGGGCTGCGTCGACGCGATTCAAAACCGCAAGCACATCTCGTGCGTGCTCAATGCCGAGAACGGCGACGAGGCGACCATCGCCATCAAGCCGGGCGAGGGCGACAAGAAGATTGCCGTGGTGGGCGGCGGCATTGCCGGCCTGGAGGCCGCGCGCGTGGCGGCCAAGCGCGGCTACGATGTGACCGTCTACGAGGCGAGCGACCATCTGGGCGGCCAGATCGTGCTGGCGGCTGCGCCTCCGCGCAAGGACGAGATCATGCGCTCGGTCGAGTACTACGAGAAGATTCTGCCTGGCCTGGGCGTGAAGGTTGAGCTCAGCCACGTCGCTACCGCCGAGGACCTCAACGCCGCCGACGCCGCGATTGTGGCCGTGGGCGCACACGACGTGGTCATCCCCGTTCCGGGTGCCGACTCGGAGAAGGTCGTCTCGAGCTGGGACGTGCTGGCCGGCAAGGTGGAGCTCAGCGGCCGCGTCGCCGTCATTGGCGGTGGCCTGGTGGGTACCGAGACTGCCGAGTACCTGCTGCAGCACGGCTGCGAGGTGGCGATCGTCGAGATGCTCGACAAGATTGCCGCAGGCGAGTCCGAGACCATTCTGCCGCTGATCATGAGCGACTTCGCAGAGCACAACGTGGAGCAGCATGTTAAGACCCGTCTGACCGCCATTACCGACGAGGGCGTGGAGGCCGTTCGTACCACCGAGGACGGCGCCGAGGAGCCGGTGAAGATCGCCTGCGATTACGTGGTGATGGCCGTGGGCTCCAAGGCCAACGCATTTGACCTGGAAGGCGTGACGGTGCCCGTGACCTGCGTGGGCGACTGCTCGGGCGAGCGCACCGCCGACATCGCGAGCGCCATCCGCACGGCATATCACGCGGCCAACGAGCTGTAGCTGAACATCGCGGCCGGGCGGGGCGGTAGCACGGATCTGTCTCGACCGGCTGCGTCCCATCGGGTGTCAACCGGGGCGGGGTCTGCAAGCGCAGCAGGTCCCGCCCTTTTTGTTTTGCTCCGGTGGATGGCAATGCGCGGTAATCATGAGGAGTGAGGACGTCTGCTGCCTTGCAGATCACTCAAAATTATTGGGGGAGGGGTTAATAATCATATCCGCTATAGCAAAGGACATGAAGAGACGCCAATTATGTTGACAAGCGAATGACGATTGGCTGCGAGCTGGCTACCAGCGTAAATAATCGATAAAGAAATGTCGTAAATTGGTGTCAAATGCCCAGATAACGCCGCGTCTATTTTAATTAACTGCTTTGAACAAACAGTAAAATGCTATTATCTAACTCGCACGTAAGAAAGCAATTTAACGTTTAAGGCTAAGAAGTAGAAGTGGCAGGTATGTCGGAAGCAACTAGGACTCGCACGCATGCGCCCGAGGTTAGGCAGCGCGCCGTCGAGATCCTCCAAGAGGGGGTCGGTCACCGCGCCCTCGCCGCAAAGCTTGGCATTCCCCAGGCCACGGCTCGTCAGTGGGCCCGCGCATACGCCGTGGGCGGTGCCGACGCCGTGCTCAATGCGGGCGCTCGCCATCACACCTATTCGTACGACGTAAAGCTCGCCGTGGTTAAGGACCGTCTGGAAAACGGCCTGACGGTTCGCGAGGCCATGATCAAGCACAAGATTCCCAGCGAGTCTTCGGTCAAGGCCTGGTGCCGCCAGTACCGCGAGAGCGGTGAGTCCGCGCTGGTCGATAAGCCGCGCGGTCGCAAGCCGCGCGTTAAAAAGGCGGAATAGCGAACGGGATGGTGCGCCCACAGGGGCGCATTTTTCTTGCCGCACCATCTTTTTGGACCGCCGTGAGCCTATCGGGATATCCTCCAATGCGGCCAATAAACCGCGCGCAGTAGCCCGCGCGCCTGTCGCCGCGGTAAGGGAACGTCACCCCTCTGCTCCAATGCGGACGTGCCCTTACCCCGTACGCCTAAAACTCCCCAGTTGACCGAAAACCCGCCGCCGCTACTCCTCAACTGAGCTATAACGTTAAACAATTGCAGCGTTTTTGCATGGGGGAGTGATGGTATGTCGCTACTGTATTTCCTTACCCTGTTTCCGCTGGTACCGGCGCTGGGCATGCTGTTCGCGCGCGGTGACCGCGCCCGCGATGCGGTGGGGCTCATAGGCTCCGGCATTATTATGGCGGTGACAGTTGTAGTCGCCGTTATGTTTTTTGGCATGGGTCCGCAGAGCTTTGAGGTTGCCCCCGGCACCTCGCACGTGCTCTCGATTATCAGCTCCGTCATCGACGTCGTTCTGTGCGTCGTCATCCTGTACAACGCGTACAAATATAGGAACGCGCTTACCACGGTGCTCGGCATAGTCCAGCTGGTGGGCTCGCTCGCCTTTGCAGCCATGACGCTGCCCGCGACCGAGGCCGTCACGGCGACGCCGCTCTACCTAGACTACATGAGTGTGATTATGGTCCTCGCCGTCGGCATCGTCGGCAGCCTAATCTGCGTGTATGCCCTGGGCTACATGAAGGACTTCCAGGCCCACGACGAGCATGAGGCTGCGCTGCGCGGGCAGACCGCGCCCGACCGTCGCCCGCAGTTCCTGGCGCTTATGTTCCTGTTCCTCTCGGCCATGTTCGTCATCGTGACGAGTGACAACCTGGAGTGGCTGTTCTGTGGCTGGGAAATCACCACCGTGTGCTCGTTCCTTATGATTGGCTACACGCGCACGCCCGAGGCCATCAAAAACGCCTTCACCCAGATCATCCTCAACATGCTGGGTGGCATCGCGTTTTTGGCTGGACTCATGTACCTGCACGTTAACGGCATGCCGCTGACCATCTCGGGCATGATCGGGCTTTCCGGCGCCGGAACCGCGCAATCCGCGCTGCTGGTGATGCCGGTCATCCTGCTATCGCTCGCCGCCCTTACCAAGGCCGCGCAGATGCCGTTCCACACTTGGCTGCTCGGCGCCATGGTTGCCCCCACGCCCACGAGCGCCCTGCTGCACTCGTCGACCATGGTCAAAGCCGGCGTGTTCCTGATGGTCAAGCTGAGCCCGCTCTATGCCATCTATCCCGTGACCGGCTTTATGGTTACGAGTGTGGGTGCCATCACGTTTTTGCTCGCCGCCCTCATGGCCATCTCACAGAGCAACGCCAAACGCGTGCTCGCGTACTCCACCATTTCCAACTTGGGCCTCATCAGTGCCTGCTTGGGTGTCGGCGCGCCCGAGGCCGTATGGGCGGCCATCTTCCTAATCCTGTTCCACACGGTGGCAAAGTCGCTGCTGTTCCTGTGCGTGGGCACGGCCGAGCATCATATCGGCAGCCGCAATATCGAGGACATGGACGGTATGTTCAGCCGCATGCCGCACCTGACGCGTCTGATGATGCTGGGCATCATGGGCATGTTTGTTGCCCCGTTTGGCATGCTCGTGTCCAAGTGGGGCGCCCTGGTGGCGTTTGCGCAGACCGGCAACGTGCTCATGATCATGGTGCTTGCCTTTGGCTCGGCCGCGACGTTCTTCTTCTGGGGCAAGTGGCTTGCCAAGCTTTCGGGCGTCGACCCCACGGCTCAAAACGTCGAGGTCAATGTCCATAAGACCGAATGGATGGCCCTCAACACCATCGCTGCGCTGCTGATTCTGTGCTGCGTGGCGTTCCCGATTATCTCGAGCGGTCTGGTGTCGCCTTACTTGGCCATGGTGTTTGGCCGCGTGCCGTACGTTATTGGCAAGGATGCCATGTATCTGATGGTGGTTATCGTGGCTTTTATCGCCGTGGTGCTGCTGACTTCATTCCGCGTGAGCAACAAGCCGCACGTAAACGTATATCTTTCGGGTGTGGGAACCGACAAATATCGCCATTTCCGCGGCTCGATGGGACGCGAGGTGAAGGCCGAAAAGCGCAATTGGTACTCGGAGGACGCCCTTGGCGAGAAGCGTATCGGCCCCGCTGGTAGCGTCGTGTGCTGCGGCATCATTCTGTTTGCACTGCTGTGTTGCGCGTGGATTGGGCCCGAGCGGCTTGCCATGAGTGCGCCCTCGGTGCTGCGCGGCAAGTATTTTGAAGGTTCGGGTGTCGTGGGCATCTTTATAGGCACCGTGGCGTTTGCCTTGATTGCGCCGCTTGTGGGCGGCCTGATCGACGGCATCGATCGCAAGCTGTCCGCCCGTATGCAGGGCCGCGTGGGCCCGCGCTTGCTGCAGCCCTTCTACGACGTTGCCAAGCTGCTGCGCAAGGCCCCTGCCAGCGTAAACACCATGGACGATACCTACATGGCGTGCGCGCTCATCTTTACCGTGGTGGGCGGCGGCATCTTTGTGTCGGGCTCCAATACGCTGCTGTGCGCTTTTATGGTGACGCTCGCCGCGATCTTTGTGGTGCTGGCGTCCGCCTCGACACAAAGCCCGTTTGCCCAGGTTGGCGCCGACCGCGAGTTGCTGCAGGTCATGAGTTACGAGCCCGCCGTTCTGCTGATGAGCGTGGGCTTGTACCTTGCCACCGATAGCTTCGATTCCATTGCCGTGACGGGGCAGTCGGCCCCCATCATCGTGTACAGCGCGCCCATTTTCCTCGCGCTGCTCGCGGTGCTTACCATCAAGCTGCGCAAGTCGCCGTTTGACCTTTCGTACTCGCATCACGCGCATCAGGAGATTGTCCAGGGTGTCGCCACCGAGATGAGCGGCGGCACGCTGGCCAAGATGACCCTTATGCACTGGTGCGAGACCGTGCTGTTTTTGATGTGGGTGGGCATGTTCTTTGTTTGGGACAACCCGGTGAGTTGGGTGGTTGCCCTGGTCGTGATGGTCGCGACGTATTTTGTCGAGGTACTGATCGACAACACCTTCGCCCGTAGCACCTGGCGCAGCTGCTTTAAGCTCGGCTGGGGCGTGGCGCTGGTGTTTGGCCTGCTCAACCTTATGCCCATCCTCGTCGACGTGTTTATTTAGGAGGCGGCATTCATGGATCATAAAATGTCGCGCTCGCCGTGGGTTATTCATTACGACGGCTCGAGCTGCAATGGATGCGATATCGAGGTGCTGGCCTCGCTCACCCCATTGTTTGATGCGGAGCGTTTTGGTGTGGTCAACACCGGCAACCCTAAGCATGCGGATATCTTTTTGGTGACGGGGTCGGTCAACGCGCAGAACCTGCCCGTCGTGCGCCAGATCTACAACCAGATGCTCGAGCCCAAGTGCGTGGTGGCATGCGGCATTTGCGCGTGTTCGGGCGGCGTGTTCCGCGATGCCTACAACGTGATCGGTGGCGTAGACCGCGCGATTCCCGTGGACGTGTACGCGCCCGGGTGCGCCATTCGCCCCGAGACCGTGATCGATGCCATTGTAGAGGCGTGCGGCATTCTGGACCAGAAGGAGGCCGTGATGCGCGCCGGCGGCGATCCGCTTACCGTGGGCGGTGCCGCAACCTGGGACGGTGGCGTTGAGCTGGGCGAGGACGGGTTTGTGGCTGCTGCGGGTGCCGGGGCCGGTGTCGACGCAGACACGGCTGACGGTGCGCCCGCCGCTGCAAAGGAGGCCGAGTAATGCAAAAGGCAATCTATACCACCGTCGGGATCGATGAGCTCCTGGCGCATGTGCAGGCGCTCAAGGGTGCCGGCGCGCGCTTTGTGCAGATGCATGCCGAGCGCTGTGTGGACGACGGATCGTATCGCCTGGTCTATACGTTTATCAACGTCCGTGCTGCTCAGGAGCATATCGCGCAGGGCGGCAGCTATGCGATTGAGAACCTGGTAGTCGAGGGCATCGACCGGTACCAGGAGATTCCGTCCATCAGCTCGTATTATCCGGCGGTGTTCCCGTTTGAGAACGAGGCGCATGACCTGTTTGGTCTTGCCATCACCGACATGCAGGTCGACTTTAATGGCTTTTTCTACCAGGTCTCGACCGCCGAGCCCATGAGTGTGATCACGCCCGAGGTGAAAGCCGCGCGCGAGAAGGCCATGAAGGTCCGCGCCGCCGCCGAGGCCAAGGCGCGCAAGGCCGCAGCCGAGAAGGCCGCTGCCGCTGCTGCTGCGGGGGAGGGCGCTGCAGGTTCCGACGATGCTGCGGGCGTTGCTGCCATCCAGCCCGCTGCGGCTGCCGGCTCCGATGCTCAGCATGATGAAGCTGCTGCGAAGGCCGCGCTCAAGGCCGCCGAGATGGAGGCAAAGCTCGCTGCCATGGATCCCGAGAAAGCGGCCAAGGTCCGCGCGGCGCTTGCCGCCAAGGCCGCCCGCGACAAGCAGAAAAAGGAGGCGTAAGGTCCATGGCACATCGCTCCGTTATTCCGTTTGGCCCGCAGCACCCGGTGCTGCCCGAGCCGCTTCATCTGGACCTGGTGATCGAGGACGACCGCGTCATCGAGGCAATTCCACAGATCGGCTTTGTGCACCGCGGGCTCGAGAAACTCACCGAAAAGCGCGACATGCATCAGTTTGGCTACATCGCCGAGCGCATCTGCGGCATCTGCGCCGTGGGTCATAGCTGCGGCTATGCCAGCGCCTGCGAGCGCATGCTCGACATCGAGGTGCCCGGTCGCGTGCAGTATATCCGCACCATTTTGCATGAGCTTTCGCGCATTCACTCGCACCTGCTGTGGTTGGGCCTGCTCGCCGATGCCTTTGGCTTCGAGGCGCTGTTCTATCGTTCGTGGACCCTGCGCGAGCAGATACTCAAGATCTTTGAGAGCACCTGCGGTGGTCGCGTGATCCTTTCGATTAACGAGATCGGCGGCCTTAAGCACGACATTGAGGACTCCGAGCTGGCCGGCATTGTCCAGACGCTTGACGCCATGCGCCCCGACTACGAGGCCCTGGTGCATACGTTTTTGGACGACGACAGCTGCGGCGAGCGCTTGCATGGCGTGGGCGTGATCAGCAAGAAGGATGCGCTGGAGCTTTCGATGGTCGGCCCGTTCGGTCGCGCCTCGGGCGTGGACTACGACGTGCGCATGTTTGGCGACGGTGCCTATGCGGACCTGGCTGCGTTTGAGCCCATCGTTGCCACCGATGGAGACTGCTATGCTCGCTGCCAGGTGCGTTGTGCCGAGGTCACGCAGGCCATGGACATCATTAAGGAGCTTGTGGACAAGATCCCACACGACGGTATCGGCGGGCGCACCAAGCTTACGCCGGCCGACGGCGCGCGCGGCGAGGTTGTGATTGAGCAGCCGCGCGGCGAGGCGTATTACTATGTGCGCGGCAGTGGCACCAAGAATCTGGACCGTTTTCGCGTGCGCACGCCGACGTCGCAAAACCTGGCAGGTCTGACGCATGCGCTGCAGGGCGTGCTCATTGCCAACGTGCCCATGATTATCCTGACCATTGATCCCTGCATTAGCTGCACGGAAAGGTAGGCGCGGCATGAGTTTGCTGACATTTGCCAAGACGGCCTTGGGCTCTATGGTCAAGCAGCCGGTAACGGTGTGCTATCCGCAGGAGGAGCTCGCGGCGCCCGAGCGCCTGCGCGGACATATCGTCAACGACATGGGCGTGTGCATCTGCTGCGGCATGTGCGCGCGCCGCTGCCCGGCGGGCGCGCTTGCGGTCGATCGCAAGGGTGGAACGTGGTCGATCGACCCGTATGCCTGCGTGGTGTGCGGTGAGTGCATCGAGAGCTGCCCCAAGCACTGCCTGACTATGGACACCGCCCGCACCCCAGTCGCAGCGGACAAGACTCCCACAGTAGAAACCAAGCCGGAATAGCGCTGGAATAGGGGCCGGTGGGGCAAAAATGCCCCACCGGCCCCGCGCTTAAACGCGCGGTTGTGCCGTCGCGAACAAAACTATGCCGGATTACGGGGCTGGATAGCGAACCTCCGACCATACAGAAAATCCCAAAAACAAAACCGCAGGTAGACTGCTTGCCGTTTTTCAAAAAAAGGCTGTATGGATGAGGACTCCGACTTTAGCCCCGTAATCCGGCATAGTTTTGAAATAGCACCATATCCGTAGCAGCCCTTGATCTCCCGTGGACAGAGGGAAACGGATCATTTTTGCCTCACGAGGGCTGCCGCGTGACCCGTCTGCCACGAAATGGGCCTATCTACTACGTTTAGGCGGCAGCCCTCGACCACGTCAAGTAATGCGAAATGAAAACCGCAGGTAGAACGCTTGCGGTTTTTCATGAAAAGCGGCTATGGTCGGGGGTATCGAGTCAAACGTAGTAGATGGCCCGATTTCGTGGCGAGTGTTACCAACTGATCCCCCGGGGACGGAGGAAAACGGATCATTTTGACCTGTTGGCTCCGAGTCGCATCCGTTTTCCTGCGAAAACTCTCGTGTCTCAACTTTGGTGAGACATTTGTCTCACGCCCAAAATCAAATCTGGAACGTGTGTCACCTGCCCTAATTGTGTCTCATTTCGTAACTTTAGGCTGATGCAAGGTCTGAGACCGCGAGAAGGGAGACACGATGGGTAAGTACACGAGGGGTCTCTTGGCGGTGATACTGGCCGTAGTGCTTGTGTTGCCAGCCGCAGCATTCGCCATGCTGCCCGAGGCCAACGCCAGGTCCAGCACAGGAATGGACGGACCGATAATGACCGGAAAGGTCGCCGACCCCGACACCAGCGGTCGCTGGGAAATCTGGGCGGCAGGCCACGGTGGCAATAAGGTAACGACCCAAAACGTCGGTCGAATCTGGACCGACAAGACGGTCAAGGCAACCGAGGAAAACGAAGAGTCGGACTTTTTGACCACGCTTTCGGCGATGTCCTCGACGTCTAATTCAACCGTGACGGTTACCACGCCGCTCGACATCGTGATGGTGCTGGATGCCTCTGGCTCGATGGATCATGAGATGGGCGGTGGAGATCCCACCAGGCGCATCGATGCGCTGGAGAGCGCTGCCAGCAGCTTCATCGACGCCATTGCCAAACAAAACGAGGGCATCGAGGGCGTGGATAGGCAGCATAAGGTTGCTATCGTTAAGTTTGCGGGCAAGACGTCCAACAATATCGGCAACGAGACGTATCGTGACGGAGGATACACCTACAATTACACACAGGTTATGAAAGACCTGACCGATTGCTCCGGCGGCAACGTGAAAGCTCTTAAGCATAGGATTGCCCAGATTACACCCGCTGGTGCAACGCGCGCCGACAATGGTCTGCAGCTGGCAGAGGGTATCACTTCTGGTCGCGCGGACGCCAAGAAGATTGTTGTGTTCTTTACCGACGGCACGCCAACGAAAATTGACAAGTTTGATCCTACGGTTGCTAACGCTGCCGTGGCGGCTGCCAAGAACATGAAGGACAGCAAGGCCACCGTTTATACTATCGGCATCTTTGATGGCGCGGATCCCAGCGCTGGTATCCAGGATTCGGGAAAAAGCCAAAAAGAGAACAAGTTCATGCAGGCCGTTTCGAGCAACTACCCCAATGCCACGGCATGGGATACTCATGGTGCACGCGCGGAAAACGCCGACTACTACAAGTCGGCGACCAATGCCGAAGAGCTCAAGAAGGTTTTCGACGACATCTCGCAGGCCATCACATCGGAGGCGCCTTATCCGACCGAAATCCATAAGGGCTACGACGAGACCAAGTCCGGCTACATCACGTTTACCGACGAGCTGGGCGACTTTATGCAGGTCGACAGCTTCACCGAGGTCGTCATCAACGGCACGCCGTTTACCAATCCGAGCAAGACGGTCAACAAAGAAACCAAGACCGATACGTACGAGTTCGATGGCAAGGCAAAAGACCTGCTCATTACCGCGCAGCGTGCCGGCGACGACAATCCCCAGAAGGGCGATATCGTAACGGTCAACATTCCCGCGTCGTTGATTCCGCTGAGTCACTTTAAGACCGTAGACGGCAAGCTTTCGGTCGATACCGTTAAGCCCATCCAGGTGAAGTATGCCTCGAGCGTGAAGAAGGTCGCACTCGACAACCTGTTTACGCCCGAGAAGGTAGCGGGGCTCAAGGATTACATCGAGCATAATACGACCGTCGTTGACGGCACCAAGACCGTGAACTTCTTTGCGAACAAGTGGAGCGGTGGTGCGTTGGGCGATACGGTTGCGACCTTTGAGCCGGCCGACACCAACCGCTACTACTACTTCCAGAAGCAGACTCCCATTTACACGGACAAGGACTGCACACAGCCTGCAAAGAATTCACTGGCAGAAACCGGCACCTATTACTACAAGGATGAGTTTGAGGAGCAGGGCGAAAACGGCGAGGCCAAGCCCGCCTCTGCCGTCATCGAGTTTATCGGCGGCGACGCTGCGAAGTTTGACGGCGCTATTGTTGCCGACGAGGACGGCAACCTTTCGTTTAGCGTGGGAACCGCGCGTCTGGCCTTTATCGACGAACTCCATACCACCAAGAAGAGCGTGGGCGGCAACAACACTGGTACCGCGACCGACGTTCTCAACCCCAAGTGGAACAACGTGTCCGCCAAGGCGACCGCGACGCATGTCAATTCCTACCTGGGCAACAACGGCAAGATCAGCTTTAACGTGACGCCGGCAACGGTGGACACCAAGGCTAGCTTTGGTCTGACCAAGGTGCTCGAGGGCCGCGACTGGACGAAGGAGGACACGTTTGAGTTTGGGCTGACGTCCGAGAACGGTGCCCCGATACCCGAGTCCGCGACAGCGCCCGTGACCGCGTCTGTGACCAAGGACGATCTGGACGACAAGGGTAAGGCTGTCATCGACTTCGGCACGATCAAATACACCGAGCCTGGCACGTACGTCTACAGGGTCAGCGAAAAGAACGCCGGGACCACGGTTGACGGCATTGCCTACAGCAAGAACGTCGCGGAGGTCACCGTGACGGTAACGCCCAACAAGAGGGGCGAGCTCAGCGCCGCTGTGAAGGTGACTTGGAGCGAAGACGACGAGACCGAGTTCAAGAACGTCTACACTGCGGAGCCTGTTGAGTCCAGCGTTACCGACAAGATTGACGTGACCAAGTCTCTGACCGGGCGCGACCTTACGGCCGGTGAGTTCAACTTTGAGCTGCGCGAGATTAAGGGTGAGGACTCTGAGCTTATCGAGACCGTTAAGAACGCCGCCGACGGCATGGTGACGTTCAGTGCCATCAAGTACACCGAGATCGGCCAGCACACCTACAAGCTGCATGAGGTTAAGGGCAACGCCGGCGGTATTGACTACGATGACGCGGTCTACACCATCGTGACGACCATCGCCGATAACGGCAAGGGCCAGCTGGTTGCCACGCACGAGCTGAAGGACGCCAAGGACGTCAAGAGCATCGAGTTCAAGAACGTCTACACCACGAATGCTGCCGAGGTATCACTTGTGGGCAAGAAGAACCTGCAGGTCGCCGACGGCTTGACCCCGGCTGACATTGCCGGCAAGTTCACCTTTACCGTGACCGGTGAAGATGGTGCACCCATGCCCGCGAACGCGAGCGTGACCAATCATGCCAAGGGCAAGGTCGACTTTGGCAAGATCACCTTTACGCTCGACGACCTTAACAAGGCTCTGGGCGAGAAGCCCGAGAAGCGCGAGCACACCTTTACCTACACCGTGACCGAGTCCGGCGAGGTCGCTGGCGTGACCAACGACGCCAAGCTGTCGCGCGAGGTTTCCTTCACCGTGACTGATGACGGCAAGGGCAATCTGAAAGTATCCCACAGGCCGGACGGCGATGTGGCATTTACGTTCACCAATACCTATAACGTGACGCCTGTCGAGACGAGCGTCACCGACCAGATTACCGCGAACAAGGTTCTGACCGGGCGTGAGCTTGCTGCCGGCGAGTTCTCCTTTGAGCTGGTCGAGGGCAACAAGGTCGTTGCCACCGGCATCAACGACGCCGAGGGCAACATCACGATGAGCGCCGTGAAGTACACCGAGGCCGGCGAGCACACCTACACGCTGCGCGAGGTCAACGGCGGAACCATCAGCAAGGGCATCACGTACGGCGACGCCAAGTACACCATCGAGACCACCATTACCGACAAGGGCGATGGCACGCTCAAGGCTGAGCATGTCCTGAAGGACGCCACGGCTGCGACCTTCAAGAACACTTACAGCGTGACCCCGACCGATGCAGAGCTCGACTTTGACCTGAGCAAGGCCATCGACGGTCGCGAGTGGACGGATGGGGACGAGTTCAGCTTTACCATTACCGCCCCCGATGGCGCCCCGCTACCCGATCCCGCAACCGTAACCGTGAGCAAGGGGGACGCGGAGGACGGCATCGCTGCCATCAAGTTCGGCAAGATTCGCTACACGGCTGCCGGAACCTACAAGTACGAGATCCGCGAGAACGCGGGTAATACGATCGGCATGACGTATGACTCCCACGTCGCGACCGCCGAAGTAACCGTGACCGAGGACGGCGATGGCAACCTGACCGCCAACGTCACCAAGAAGGAAAACGGACGCTTTACCAACACGTACCGCACTGAGCTTAACTACACCGCGGCCGGCGGTCTGTGGCTCAGCAAGTATCTGGACGGCCGTTCCATGACCGAGGGCCAGTTCACCTTTACCGTGACACCTGCTGACGACGCCTCGGCTCGCGCGCTCGGTCTGCTGCCCGGGGCCAACAGCTTCAAGTCCCCCGAAGCGGCAGAGGCAACGGTCGGACTGATCGACATTCTGGCTGGTCATGAGGTTAAATTTACGCAGGCTGACGCCGGCAAGACCTTCAAGTACACCGTGGCCGAAAAGAACGACGGCCAGCCCGGTTACACCTACGATGACGCCGTACGCACGGTGACGATCGCCATCGCCGACGACACCGCCGGTACGCTCACTGCTACGACGACCGTTTCCGGTGGTCCCGAGGGCACGCATGAGACGGTCCACAAGAGTGGCGAGAACAAGGTCGAGAAGGCCCTGGTGCCGTTCCACAACAGTTACAGCGCTACGACCAACACGCCTGGTGGCACCGCTGCTCAGGTCGTTGCCACCAAGACTCTGACCGGTCGCCCGATGGCCGACGGCGAGTTCTGGTTCGGCATCGCCTATCAGGGTGAGCTTGTGGCATACGAAAACCTCAAGCCCAATATCGGCGGGCACGTGAGCTTTGATACGCTGCACTACGACACCAAGATGCTTGCTAATCTTGAGGCTGCTGGGCTTGCTTATCGTACCGATAAGGACGGTAAGCTTGCCTGGACCATTAACTACACGGCCTACGAAGATTTATTCGGGCTGCCGAATGGCGTTTCCGCTACAACGTGGAGCTTTGGCTTTAAGGTTATCGTCGTCGACAACGGTGACGGTACCCTGACGGCAACGGTCGACTACGGCGGCGTCGAGCCCTTGTTCGAGAACGTCTACGGCGCCGAAGCCGTCGATGCCGCGCTCACCGGCACTAAGAAGCTCCAAGCTGCCGAGGGCCTGACTCCGGCTGACATCACGGGCAAGTTCACCTTTACCGTGACCGCCGACGAGGCTGGTGCCCCGATGCCCGAGCGCACGACCGCAACCAACGACGCGGCTGGCAACGTGGACTTTGGCAAGATCCACTTTACGCTCGAGGACCTCAACCGCGCTCTGGGCGTGACGGACGATGCGACCGATAAGGCCGAGGCAGACGAAGCTGACGAAGCCGAGGCCGACGAGGCAGAGGCTGAAGAGGCCGACACCGATGCCAACGCCGACGAGCCCAGCGACGAGCCCGAGCCCGCAGCCCCCACCGCTCCGCGCTCGCACACCTTTACTTACACGGTGACCGAGTCCGGTAGTGCCCCTGGCGTGACCAATGACACCAACGCCACGCGCAAGGTTTCCTACACCGTGTCTGACGACGGTGCCGGGCATCTGAGCGTCAAGCGCGAAGGCGACGACGGTGCGGCCTTCACATTCACCAACACCTATAGCGTGACTCCTACTGATTCCGTGGTGACCGATCAGGTCAAGACAGTCAAGCGCCTGACTGGACGCGACCTTGCAGCAGGCGAGTTCACGTTTGAGCTGCTCGAGGACGGTGTGGTTGTCGCCAGCGGCACCAACGACGCCAACGGCAACGTTACGCTGAGCCCGATCCGCTACGAGGCGCCCGGTACGCACACGTACACACTGCGCGAGGCTTGCCCCAACGCGCTCGGCCTGTACAAGGGCGTCACCTATGACGGCACGACCTACACCGTCGTGACCACCGTCTCCGACAACGGCGATGGCACGCTGACCGTGACGCACAAGCTCGAGGGAACCACCGAGTCGGCTGGCTTTACCAACAAGTATCACGCCATGCCTACGCAGGTTTCCATCGGCGCCATCAAGGTGCTCGAGGGGCGCGAGCTCAAGAAGGACGAGTTTAGCTTTAAGCTCGTTGGCGAGGGCATCGAGTCCACCGTCACCAACGATGCCGACGGTAAGATCAACTTCGACAAGTTCGAGTACAGCGAGTCCGGTACGTACGTCTACACCATCAGCGAGGTCAAGGGCGACGAGGCCGGTATAACCTACGACAAGTCCGTCTTTACCGCGACCGTCAACGTGGTCGACGACGGCGAGGGCAACCTCAAGGCGAACGTCGCCTTTACCAAGGGCGACAAGAGCGTCGAGGGTATCGTGTTCAACAACGCGTACAAGAAGCCCGAGACGCCCGTGCCGACGCCCGATCCCGGCACGCCCAAGACCGTGACGAACATCGTCAAGACGGTCAAGGGTTTCCTGCCCACCACGGGTGACCAGCAGGCCGCCGCTCTGCCTATGACATTTGTCATCGCCATGGTCGGCGTCGGAGCCCTGGTCTGGGGTATCCGTAAGCGCTAGGCACGTCGACAGCGCCCGGGGCCAAAAGGCCCCGGGCGGCCGGCAGGGCTAAATCCCGACCTACTCCTACCCCCAGCCGCCACGGAGGCATCTCCCTCCTCCGTGGTGGCACTTTTGTGCGTTGGGGAGGAGGGCGCGCCACGAAACCGGCCCATCTACTACGTTTAGCCCCTTACCCCCAACCATGCCGAAAAGCGCAAAAACAAAACCGCAGGTAGAACGCCTGCGGTTTTGTTCAAAACGAAGGTATGGTCAGGGGTATCGAGTCAAACGTAGTAGATGGGCCGATTTCGTGGCGGGCGGTTTCGGCTGATCCATTGGGGACGGAGGAAAACGGCTCATTTTGGTCCCACGAGGCTGGCGGAGACACTCGTGCAGGGCCGCCCGAACAAAACTATGCCGGTTTACTACGATGAATCCGAGATTCCTGACCACACCCGCATTTTTGCAAATATCGCAAGTGTTCTACCTGCGGTTTTGTAAGTGCGCAATTTGCCGTGGTCGGAGATATGCGGTTCATCGTAGTAAACCGGCATAGTTTTGAAATGGCATCAAATTGGCGGCAGCCAGCGGCTAGCCTCGCAGATAGGCGATGGCGATTTGGGTGCGGTTGCGTAGGCCCATTTTGGCAAGGATCGAGCTGATGTGGTTGCGTACGGTGCCTTCGCCCATATAGGCGGTGGCGGCAATCTCCTTGTTGTCGAGGCCGCGGGCGATGAGCTCGGCGACTTCGAACTCGCGGTCGGTCAGGCTGACAAAGGCCGCGGGCCGGCGGGTCGTGCCGGCCTCGACGCCCGCCCCATCAAAGTTGATATCCTCGATCGCCTTGCCCTCGAGCACGCGTTTGCCATCCATGACCTGCGTCAACGCGGGAGGGATGGCAGCGGCGTCGGTTTTAATCAAGTAGCCGCGCGCGCCCAGTTTGAGCGCCGACACAATGTATTCGTCATCCGAGAATGTCGTCAGAAACACCACGCGCGCCGCAGGGTCGTGCTCAAGGATCTCGCGCGCGGCCGAAAGGCCGTCGCGTCCCGGCATCTGGATGTCGAGCAGCGCAATATCGGGTGCGTGCTCGGCGTAGAGCGCCACCGCATCGTTGCCGTTGGCACCGGTGCCCACCACTTCGATCTGCGGCTGGGCGCCCAAGATAATCTTGAGTGAATCGACCACCAAGCGGTCGTCGTCGACAACGATGAGCCTCATCGGCCCTCATCTCCTTGCTGTTTGGGAACGGTGGCAAACACACGCCAGCCGCCGGCGCCGGCACGCGGGCCGGCGGTGAAGGTGCCGCCAAGCGCCTCGATGCGCTCGCGCATGGAGGCGAGCCCCATGCCCTCCGCGGTGCCGCGGCCGCTTGCTTGGACCTCACCCACGCCATCGTCGGTAACAATGAGCTGGTAAAACGACGGATGCTCCATGCACCGTACGGTGACGGTCTGGGCGCAAGCGTGGCGCATGGTATTGGAGAGCGCTTCGCGCAGGACCGCTGCAAAGCAGTTGGCAACGTTTGCGGGCGCATGTTCGGCCATAACTTCAAGCTCAATCTGCGGGCCGCCGTCCGAGCGTGTGCCTTCGACAATGCGTTCGAGCTGCACGGAAAGGTCGACGGCGTTGTCGTTGAGCGCGTGGACGCTGGTGCGCACAAGCTGGAGCGCCTCGTCAACCGTGCGTTTAACGTCGGCGAAATCGGCGGCGACGCCAGGCTCGTCGGCGTGGACCACGCGTAGGGCTTCGGCCTGCAGTGAGGCGCGCGTGAGCTGGTGCCCGACGTTATCGTGGATCTCGCGCGCGATGCGGGCGCGTTCGGCGAGCGTCGCGAGCTCGACTTCGTAGTCCTGGCGATCGGCAAGATCGCGGTTGCGCGCCTCGAGCGCGAGGGCTCGTTCCTGCAGCTCGTCGCGGGTGCGGCGCATGCGCCGCTGCTCGCGCTCCAACTGGGCGGTGCGTAGCGATAGCAAGATGGCGGCAACCGAAAGGATGGCGGTTAACAGCAGCGTTCGGGTGGTGAGCACGCCACCACGAAGGTCCGCGACAAGCGCGCAGACAAACACGGCGCCAATCGCCAGCGCGGGCCAGATTCGTTCACGGCGAACGCGTCGCGCGATGTCATAGAGAGCGAGAGGCGCAAACGGCACAAACGGCGGCACGAAGACAGCCGCGATGATGCAGGCGTAGCTCGCGGCCTCGCTCACACGGCGGGCGCGGTTTCCCTGTACGACCTCGGCCAGCGAGGTGGCAATAACGCCAAGGCAAAACGCCGCGACCAGGCGAGCGTCCACAGCAAGACCCATGGCGGCCGCAATACAGCACGCCAGCACGATCGATTTGTCGAAAAGCCTGTTCATACGGGTATTGTACGCGAAGCCGCGCGTGGTGGAGGGACCGCCTGCGCAACCGTGACATTCCTCCCACGCGGCAAAGCGGGGACGTCGGCAGGCCGCACGGCCAAGCTCCGCACTCGTGACAAAGCTCACTGGTGCGCGCCGCTCGCTCCTGCGATGATGCAATCGTACCGGGCCGCAATCAACAGAAGGGCCGCCTCATGACAGACATCGTCCACGTCGAAAACCTCGTCAAGCGCTACGACGACCTTATCGCGCTCGACCACTTTAGCCTGAGCATCGCCCCCGGCGAGATCTTTGGCCTGCTGGGCCCCAACGGCTCGGGCAAGACCACGTCCATCAACTGCATTCTGCAGCTGCTCGCCTACGACAAAGGCACCATCGAGCTGTTCGGCGAGCCCATGACGCCCGCCCGCTACGACCTCAAGCGCCGCATCGGTGTGGTGCCGCAGCAGGTGGCGGTGTTTGACGAGCTTACGGTGCGCGAGAACATCGACTATTTCTGCAGCCTTTACGTCAACGACCGCAAGCGCCGCCGCGCGCTGGTGGACGAGGCGATCGACTTTGTCGGGCTGGGCGACTTTACCAAGTTTCGCCCCGGCAAGCTCTCGGGCGGCCTGGCGCGTCGCCTCAACATCGCCTGCGGTATCGCGCACAAGCCCGAGCTCATCTTCTTTGACGAGCCCACGGTGGCGGTCGACCCGCAGAGCCGCAACGCCATCCTGGAGGGCATCTGCCGCCTGCGCGACGAGGGCGCCACGGTGGTGTATACCAGCCATTACATGGAGGAAGTCGAGCAGATTTGCAGCCGCATCATGATCATGGATGGAGGGCGCGTGCTGGCGCAGGGCACCAACGACGAGCTCAAGCGCATGATTCAGATGGGCGAGAAGATCGTAATTGAGGTCGGTGAGGTTTCGAGCGCGGCGCTCGGTGCCGTTGCGAGCCTGCCGCACGTTCTGGACCTTGCGGCAACCGCGGGGCAGCTCACGTTTTCGTGCGAGGCGAGCCCACATAACCTGACCGACATCCTCGACGCGCTGCGTTCGTACGACGTGCCGCTTGGCCGCATCTTTTCCGAGCCTCCGACCCTCAACGACGTGTTCCTCGAGATCACCGGCCGCGAGCTGCGCGACTAGGGGGCAGCCATGTTCAACACCATTATCATTGCGGTCAAGACGCTGCTGCGTCGGCCGAGCACATGGGTCTGGGGCGCCCTCTTTCCCATCGCGCTTTCCACGATGTTCATGTTTATGTTTGCGAATCTCAGCTCCGACGGCAAGATCGACCCGGTGCCGGTTGCCATCGTGGCGGACGGGGCCTGGGACGCTTCGACCTTTAAGGATGTGGCGACGTCACTTGCCAAGGAGGGCGACGACCAGCTGCTCAAGATTCACGAGTGCGACGACGCGGCTGCTGCGAACCGTGCACTCAAGGCCGGCGAGGTCGCGGGCATCTATACGGTTGACGACGCGGGCACGCCCAAACTCACGTTGCTTTCGAGCTATGACAGCTCGCGTGCGTCGTCGGTGCTCACCGACCGCAGTATTCTGGAGACGGTGGCAAGCTCGTATACACAAAATGCCGAGCTCATGTCCCAGATTGCCCAAGACAACCCGGCTGCCCTTGCCGATTCGGCGGCGGTCGCGCGCGCCCTGTCGCTCGAGGGTGGAACCCGCCGCGTGAGCCTGACGCGTGCCACGCCCGATAGCACGGTCATCTACTACTACGCGCTCTTTGGCCTGGTTGCGATGATGTCTGCTGAGTTTGCCGCCTTGAGCGTCGTCGATTTGCAACCCAATCTGTCCGGCCTTGGCGCACGTCGCTGCGTGGGCGGCCTTTCCAAGACGGCATCGCTGGCCGGTATCTTTGTGGGCTCTTGGCTGGTTTCCTTTGCCTCGATGACGATCGCGATCGGCTACGTGCGCTTGGTCGTGGGCGTCGACTTTGGCGGGCGTGAGGGGCTGTGTTTGATGGGCGGCGCCGCTTCCGCGCTTGCCGCCACGGGCTTGGGACTCTTTGTGGGCACGCTTCCCGTTAAGGGCGGCAAGGCGTCCAAGTCGGGCATCCTCACGGGCTTTGCCACCACGTGCGCCCTGTTCGCCGGCCTCTACGGCGAGCCGGCGATGGCGCTTGCCGACGACGTCGCCCGCGCCTGCCCGGCCGAGTGCTGGCTCAACCCCGTCAAGCTTGTCTGTGACATGTTCAACCGCCTGTATTTCTTTGAGGACCTGGGTCCCTTTGCCGTTCGCGCCGGCGCGCTGGTCCTTATGGCGCTGCTGTTCGTTGCCGCCGCCACGCTGATCTTTGGAAGGAGCCGCTATGAGCACCTTTAAGACTGCGCTTCGCATGGCGCTCACACACCCGCTCTATCTGCTCATCTACACGGTGTTTATTTCGCTGTTGGGCGTGTTTATCGCGGCATCGGTGAGCTGGAACTCGTCGCAGCTCACCGAGTACAAGCCCTACGACACCAACGTGATCGTGGTCGACCGCGACGACAGCGACCTTTCGCGTGCGCTTACCAAGCATCTGGGTTCGCGCTTTGAGCTGGTCACGGGCGTCGGCGACGATACCTACGACCTCGCGGACGCGCTCTCAAAGAGCAACAGCGCCAAGGGCAGCGCCGACTGCGTGTTCTTTATCCCGGAGGGGTTTGAGGATGACCTGATCGCAGCCGCCCGAGCGGGGGAGTCCCTGCCCAAGCTCGATGTGACCTACGGTGCCGGCACCATGGCGGCAGCGCTTTCGTCTGCCGAGGCCTCGCGCTGGATCTCGCTCGCGGGTGCTGCGGCGGCACTTGAGCCCACTGCCTCCAACGGCGACGTTGCCAAGGCTGCCGAGCATGCTGCCGCGAAGCGCGCGGAGGTCGAGATTGAGCAGGTCAAGGTCGACTCGACAGCCGCTGCTACGCTCGAGTCGTATTTCAACTTTGGCGCCTACGCGATTATCTCGTCGGTCATCGTATCGGTGGGGTTGGTGTTCTCGGGCATGAACGAGCCCGAGCGCGTACGTCGTATGGATGCCGGCCCAATCTCTGAGCGCCGGCGCTCGCTTGCCGTGTTTGCGGCCGCCGCCGTGATCACCGTCTGCATCTGGTTTGTGTCGAGCATGATGGGCGTCGTGGGCTTTGCCGGCGCGGTCGCCGAGGTCGGCGTGGGTCGCGTGTGTCTGGCGCTGGCGGCGACGTTTGCCCTGGCGTGCACGCCTCTGGCCGTTGGCTTTGCGCTATCGAGCCTGGGTGCGCGCGAGGAGCTGCTTAACGGTGTGGGCAACCTGCTCGGCATGCTCATGACGTTTTTGGGCGGCGCTTGGATGCCGCTGTCGCTGATGGGCTCGGCCGTGCAGACGGTGGCGCACTTTGTGCCGACGTATTGGGTGAACGACGCGATTGGCAAGGCGCTCGCTTCGGATCTGACGTCCACCGTGTTGGGCGACATCGCCTGCGACCTGGGCGTCACCGTGCTCTTCGCCGCCGCCATTGCCGCCGTAGGCCTGGCCCTCTCACGCGCCAAATCCCGCGCCTAGTCACCTAGTCATCGGGTACTCATTGGGGACAGACTTAAACGACCAAGAGTGGTCATTGGGGACAGACTTAAACGACTAGTCATTGGGGACAGTCTTTGCCGATCGGCTGTTTTGCCGGCTGGGTTGGCAAAGACTGTCCCCAACTGCCGGTAGGAAAGGAACGTCCCCAACTGCCGGGTGGCGAAAGAGTGTCCCTAACAGCTAGTCATTTAAGAACGTCCCCAATGACTAGTCTGAAATAAAATCCAGGCCTCGCTCCAAAATAGTTCGCCATGGTTTACTATTACGCTCATAAAGTAGTACGAGGCTAACAACGGGGGATACCATGGCAACGCAGGAAGCCTATGTCCAGGTTAAGGATCTCAAAAAGCACTACGGCGACGGTGATGCGCGCCTGACGGTGCTCGACGGCATCGACACGTCCATCAATCGCGGCGAGATCTGCGTCATGCTGGGGCCCTCGGGCTCGGGCAAGTCCACGTTTCTTAACCTGATCGGTGGCCTGGAGGATGCCGACGCCGGCTCCATCATGGTGGACGGCTGCGACCTCACGGTGCTCAAGCCCGCCGACCTGGGTGAGTACCGCCGCCGCGAGCTGGGCTTTGTCTTTCAGTTCTACAACCTGGTGCCCGACCTCACCATCAAGGAAAACATCGAGGTCACGGCGCACCTGTCCAAAAACCCGCTCAATGTCGACGACCTGCTGCGTTCGCTGGGCCTCTACGAGCACCGCAACAAGTTCCCGCGTCAGGTTTCGGGCGGCCAACAGCAGCGCTGCGCCATCGGCCGTGCGCTCGTCAAGAACCCGGGTCTGTTGCTGTGCGACGAGCCCACGGGCGCGCTCGACTACAAGACGTCCAAGGAAATCCTGCAGCTCATGGAGGATGTCAATCACGAGTACGGCTGCACCATCATCATCGTCACGCACAACGCCGCCATCGCCCGCATGGCCAACCGCGTGCTGCGCCTGCGCGACGGACGCATCGTCGAGGATGAGCTCAACGAGTCGCCCGTCGCGGCCGCCGAGCTCGATTGGTAGGCGGCGCCATGACACCTCTCGCAAAACGTCTCCCGCGCGAGCTGCGCCGCAATATCGGCAAGTACCTGGGCATCTTTCTTCTTATGTGCGGAAGCATCGCCCTCACCTCGGGCTTTTTGCTCGCGGCCCACTCCATCGGTTGCCTTATCGATGACATGCGCGATGCGTACACGATCGAGGGCGGCCGCGTGACCACCTCCTTCGAGGCCACCAAAGACCAGCTCAAGGCTGCCGAGGACGCGGCCGGCGATGTCGGCGGCGTCACGCTCTACAAGAATTTCTCCATCGACGCCATCATCAAAAAGACCGCCGGCGACGACGGCACCAAGCGCACGCTGCGCACCTATGCGCACCGCACCAAGGTCGATATCGCGTCCTACTGTGAGGGCAGGGAACCCAAGGCGGACGATGAGGTGGCAATCGACCGTGTCTTCGCCACCAACAACGACCTCGCCGTGGGCGATAAGGTCGAGCTTGAGGGCCGCACCTACACCATCTGCGGCATCATGACCCAGCCCGATAGCCAGGCGCTGTTCCTCAACAATTCGGACTTTACGGTGAACACCATCACCTATGGTGTTGCCGAGGTCACCGACGCCGGCTTTGCCGCGCTCGAGGATGCCGGCGGCGCGCCTGACTACACCTACTCCTTCACCTTTGCCGATCGCGATCTCTCCACTGCAGACCGCATCGATGCCGAGCAGGATATGGTCGAGGCGCTGACCGATGCCGATGCGTGCGTCGACGACCTGATCGATGCCGATTCCAACCAGGGCATTGGCTACGCGCGCGACGACGTAGACGGCGACTCCATGATGTGGATGACGCTGCTCGACATCATCATCGTGATCATGGCGTTCGTCTTTGTGGTCCTTACCGACGCCACCATCGAGGAGGAGAGCGCCATCATCGGCACGCTGCTTGCCAGCGGCTATCGTCGACGCGAGATCGTGCTGCACTACCTTGCGCTTCCCGCCATCGCGGGCGTGGTCGCGGCGCTTTTGGGCACTGCGCTCGGCGTCGTGTTCTTTACCGAGCCCATGCGCAGCCTCTATTACGACTCGTACAGCCTGCCGCCCTTCCAGGTGTACTGGAGCTGGGAGATCTTTGTGAAGTGCGCCGTGGTTCCCGCCGCCGCGCTCATTCTCATCACGCTGGTGGGCCTGCTTCGCAAAATGGGCAAGACGCCGTTGCAGTTTCTTCGCCACGAGGCGAGCGGCAAGTCTGGCACCAAGCGCGGCCTGCGGCTGCCGGAGCGAATGGGCTTTGTCTCGCGCTTCCGCCTGCGTATCTTCCTGCGCAACCTGGGCAACTTCGCCACGCTCTTCGTGGGCATTGCGTTTGCCTCGCTGCTGCTGCTCTTTGGCCTGGCGATTCTGCCCACGATGACGCACTACGCCGACAACCTCGAGACAAGCCTGGTCGCCGAGCACCAGTACACGCTCAAGGCTCCGCTGGAGCTCGAGGGCACCGCCGAGGAGCGCGAACAGTGGTCGGCACTCGAGCGCTTGCAGTCGGTTGACGGCGCACTGCTTTCTGCCGCCCAAGATGCCGATGACGAGCTTGACGACGCGGCCGATGCGGCGCAGGCGGCAGCCGATGCCGCGACCGCATCTCCGTCTGCCGAGAGCCTGGCCGCAGCGCAGGACGCGCTCGCCAAGGTCCAGGACAAGAAGGATGCGCTTTATGCGCGCCTCGATGACCTTGCCGATGCTCTCGGCTGCGACCGCGATGAGGCTATCGACCTGATCGGCAAGGCCTCTAAGATTGACACCGACAACGACGATATCCACCCGGTCAATACGACCGATAACGGCGCGGGCGCAATCGCACAGGCTGAGAAATACGCCGTCTACCAGCTGCAATACGACCGCGGTGGCGGAAATGGCGAGGAGACGATTTCCATCTACGGCATCTCGCCCGATTCGCGCTACTGGAAAGGGCTGGACGTCGGCAACGGACGCGTTGTCTTTGGCGGTGGCTTGCTCGACAAGTTTGGCTGGAGCGAGGGCCAGAAGGTCACGCTCAGCGACAAGTACGAGGGTGAGTATTATTCCCTTGAGTACGCGGGCAAGGACTGTGCCTGGGGCTCCAAGTCGGACATGAATATCTATATGAGTATCGACGACTTTAATGAGCTGTTCGACAACGACGCCGCCTACTTTAACGGCTATGTGAGCAACGAGAAGCTCGACCTCGATGCTCGTTACTTTGCCGGCGACACCACGCCCGACGACATGCGCGCCGTGGGCGACCAATTCATCGGCATGATGAGCAAAATGATCGGAATGATGGTTGGGCTTGCGGTGTTCATCTTCTTGCTGTTTATGTACCTGCTGACCAAGGCTGTGATCGACCACAGCGCCCGTTCGATCAGCTACATGAAAGTCTTTGGCTATCGCGATAGCGAGATTTCGCATCTGTACATCCGCTCGATCACGTTGTGCGTTGCGGCGTCACTCGTGCTGAGCCTGCCGGTCATTATTGGCTCGCTCACGGCCATCTTCCGCTCGATGCTGCTCGCCTATAACGGCAATATCGAGATCTACGTGCCCGCTTGGTCCATGGCGGCGTGCGCAGGAATCGGCTTTGCGACCTACCTGGTCGTGGCGCTGCTGCACATGCGTTCCATCAAACGTGTGGGCCTGGCCGAGGCGCTCAAAGTCCAAGAGTAGTCGTTTAAGAACGTCCCCAATGACTAGGTTCCGTACTTGACTTTAACTCTGCTTTAACTGGTACCATCCTCTATGTCTGTAACGCCATATAGACCGAGGGGATAGATCTATGACCGCAACTGCACCCGCAGCACCCGCCAAGGTGTACTTCACCAACCTACGCACGCATGCTCGCGAGAGCCAGCTCGACAAGCTCAAACGCCTCATTCGCCGCGCCGGCATTGAGCAGATCGACTTCGAGAACAAGTTCGTCGCTATCAAGATTCACTTTGGCGAGCTGGGCAACCTGAGCTTTTTGCGCCCCAACTACGCCCGCGCCGTCGCGGATGTCGTCAAGGAGCTGGGCGGCAAGCCCTTCCTCACCGACTGCAACACGCTCTATGTCGGTAGCCGCAAAAACGCGCTCGAGCACATCGACACCGCCTATCAGAACGGTTTTACCCCGTATGCCACGGGCTGCCAGGTCATCATCGCCGACGGCCTCAAAGGCACCGATGAGGCGCTCGTCCCGGTCGAGGGCGGTGAGTACGTGCGCGAGGCAAAGATCGGCCAGGCACTCATGGATGCCGATATCGTGATCAGCCTCACCCACTTTAAGGGCCATGAGCAGGCCGGCTTTGGCGGCGCCATGAAGAACCTTGGCATGGGAGGCGGCAGTCGTGCCGGCAAGATGGAACAGCATGCCGCCGGCAAGCCGAACGTCGCGACCGAGCACTGCATTGGCTGCCGTGCCTGCGAAAAGATCTGCGCGCACAACGCCATCTCGTTCGATGGCACCCGCGAGCGCGAGCTTGCCGGCGGCGCTACTCGCACGGTGCACGTGGCCGCCATCGACCACGATCGCTGCGTGGGCTGCGGACGCTGCATTGCGGCATGCAACCAGGACGCCATCAAGCCCGGCTATGAAGCCGCGGCCGACGTGCTCAACTGCAAGATCGCCGAGTACACCAAGGCCGTCGTCGACGGCCGCCCGAGCTTCCATATCTCGCTTGCCATGGATATCAGCCCCAACTGCGATTGCCATCCCGAAAACGATACACCTATCGTCAACGACATCGGCATGTTCGCGAGCTTCGACCCGGTCGCTATCGATCAGGCCTGCGCCGATGCCGTCATGGCATCCGAGCCGCTGCCCAACACCGAGCTCACCGATAGCGCGGCCAAGATGGAGCATAACCACGAGCATCTGGAGGGCGAACAGGCCAAGGACCCCTTCTGCATCACGCATCCCGACACCGACTGGCGCACCTGCATCGCGCACGCCGAGAAGATTGGCCTGGGCACGAGCGAGTATGAGCTCGTCGAGGTCAAGTAGCGTCGTTCTATTGGACAAACCAAGCGCCTTTGTGGCGTTAGTTGAGTAAAAGCCGCCCACGAGCACAACGCTTGCGGGCGGCTTTTCAGAAGTGCGGTGAAAAATCGAATACCGCCGACTACAAACCGATTTTTGGCAACAAAACCCCAGACGTTGCTTTTGCCTAAAAATTCTTGTCGAGGAAGTTGTCGACCGTGTTCCAGTAGAGTTCGGGGTCGATCTGCGCGCTCTTGGCGTGGGTGGCGCCATGGATAGTGAGCTTTTGCTTGACCTTGCTGGCGCACGCATCGTAGTTTTGGTCGAGCATACTGTACGGTACAAAGGTGTCCTGGTCGCCGTGGATAAACAGCATGGGAACCGTCGCGTGTTTGAGTTGCTCCACACTGCTCGCCTTATGAAAGTCGTAGCCCGCGCGCACGTTGCACACCAAGTTTGCTACATCGAGCAAGGGAAAGCTGGGCAGGCCGAACACGTCCTTGAGCTGCAGAGAAAACTCGTCCCAAACACTTGTATAACCGCAGTCCTCGATAATGCATTTCACGTTTGCGGGCAGAGATTCCCCCGCGACGTTCATGGCAGTTGCCGCACCCATCGACTCGCCAAAGACCAGGATGCGCGCCTCGGGGTCAGCCTGAACGATTTGCTCGATCCATGCGACGATGTCGAGGCGCTCGGGCCAGCCCATGCCGATATAGTCGCCGCCGGAGCGCTCGTGGGCGCGTGCGGCGGGGGCGAGTACGTTCATGCCGCGGTCGTGGAATCGCTTGACGTATCGGGCCATACCGATGGGCTCGTTGGTATATCCATGCAGGCAGACGGCGTAATCGTGTGCGCTCTCCGACGCAGCAAAATACCAGGCGGCAAGCTCGGTCCCGTCGTTCGCGGTGAGGCTGCTGCTCTCGCGGTTTTCCTTAAACCACGCCCGTGCCTCGCCCTCCTCGGCGTCCATCTGCTCGCCCTTTTCGGCGTCCTTGCCATCCTGCATCATCTTCATGGTGTACGGCGCTTGGGGATTCAGCGCGAAGTCAAACAGAAAGTTGCCGGCAAATCCGAGCAGCGCAACGACAGCCACCAGTGCAACAATGCCGGCTATCTTGAGCTTTCGATGGGAACGTGCGTTTTGAGACATGCGGTATTCTCCTATAAGATGTTAATACATCAACGTTTAATGCAAGCGCATTATGGACGTTCGCCGTTGATGCGTCAACAAGCAAAGAATGGGTAAACAAGTGGTCACGTATGATGCAAATTTCGCACGTACCTAGACGCTTTGATATAGTGTTGAGAACTCTTTACGTTGGAGGATGTAACCGGCATGTCCGATTCGAGCGACAGTTCTAAGCCGCGACCCAAGACCGCGGCCGTTCCACACTACACGGTGGGTGAGGAGATCATGAACTCCGTCACCCATGGTGTCGGCTGCCTGCTGGGTATCGCGGGCCTGGTGCTCCTGATCGTATTCGCCGCCCTGCGCGGCGGAGGCCCGGCCCACATGGCCGCGGCGATTGTCTATGGCGTCAGCATTATCCTCGAATACCTAGCCTCCACGCTCTACCACGCGATTCAGCCCGCGCGCGCCAAGCGCGTGTTTCGCGTCATCGACCACAGCTGCATCTACCTGCTCATAGCTGGCAGCTATACGCCGTTTTGCCTCATCACGCTCGCAAACGACGGCGGCGCTGTGCTGTTCTTTGCCGTATGGGCCATCGCCATTATCGGCATCGCCCTCGAGTGCTTTATGCGCGAGCGTCAACCGCACTGGGTAAGCGGCCTGGTCTACCTGCTGATGGGCTGGCTCGTTGTCTTTAAGCTGCCCGAACTTGTGGCGCTGCTCAACCCCGTGGCACTTGCCCTGCTCGCCGTCGGCGGCGTGTGCTACACCGCGGGCGTGCCGTTCTATATCGCCAAAAACGTGCGCTATCTTCACAGCGTGTTTCACCTGTGGGTGCTCGCCGGCAGCATCTTCCAGTTCATGGCGGTGATTCTCTTCGTAATCTAGCGACCACGCCTGCGCGCCCGCGTCCTTGTTTGGGCGCCGGTGCAATTGCCGTATCCGCCGTCAACGTTTTAATCCGACGTCCCGAATCTTGGAGGTTCGAGAAACTCCCGATGGACATAACCATCTCCCTTATCACCACCCTCGTTTTGACCCTCATCAACGGTTACTTCTCTATGTCAGAGATGGCGCTCACCACGGCCAAGCGCGCCGTGCTGGAGCACGAGGCCGAGGAAGGCGACAAACGCGCCGAGCATGCCATTAAGCTGGCTGCCGACTCCGACCAGCTGCTCGCCACCATCCAGGTCGCCATCACGCTCGTGGGCTTCGCCTCGTCCGCCGTCGCCTCGACGAGTCTGTCCGACCCGCTCGCTACGTGGCTCATGAGCTTTGGCATCGCGGCGCTCTCCGCCATCGCGCGCGGCCTGGCGCCGGTCATCATCACCGTCGCGGTCGCCTTCGTGTCCATCGTGATCGGCGAGCTCGTCCCCAAGCGCATCGGCCTGGCCAATGCCGAGGGCGTGTCCAAGCAGGTCGTGGGACCGTTGTCGTTTTTCCAAAAGATCGCCCGTCCGCTCGTGTGGCTGACCGGTGCTTGCTCCGATGGCCTGGCCCGCATCCTGCGCATCAAGAGTGCCGACGACCGCCAGAACGTCTCGGAAGAAGAGATCAAGTACATGGTCTCGGAGCAGGACGACCTGCTCGACGAGGAAAAGCGCATGATCCACGAGATCTTCGACCTGGGCGACACCGTTGCCCGCGAGGTCATGGTGCCGCGCGTGGACACCACCATGTGCGAGGACGACGAGACGGTCGCCGACGTGCTGTCCACCATGCGCCAGACCGGCTTTAGCCGCATCCCCGTCTATCACGAGGATCCCGACAACGTCGCCGGCATCGCGCACATCAAGGACCTGATTCAGCCCGCGCTCGACGGCAAGGGCGACCAGCCCATCGCCGGCTTTTTGCGCGACGCCACCTTTGTGCCCGACACCAAGGACATCCTGCCGCTACTGTCCGAGATGCAGACCTCGCACGACCAGATCGTGGTGGTCGTGGACGAGTACGGCGGCACGGCCGGCATTATCACCATCGAGGATATCGTCGAGGAGATCGTCGGCGAGATCGAGGACGAGTTCGACCCCGACAACAAGTATCTCACGCGCCTTTCGCGCCGCGAGTGGCTCGTTGATGGGCGTTTTTCGTGCGATGACGCGATTGAGCTTGGTTGGCCGCTCGAGGAAAGCGATGATTATGAGACCATCGCCGGCTGGATTTTGGAGCTTTGCGACTCGGTGCCCGACATCGGAGAGGTGTTTGAGGTCGCGGGGTACAAGTTTAAAGTTCAGTCGATGCGTGGCCAGCGCATCTCGCTCATTCGCGTGATCGCTCCGGCCGAAACCGATAAGAAGGATTCCGAGTCTTCGGTAGACGAGCCGACGACGTCGGGTGCGGGTTCCGCGAATCCGCACGACGGCGACGAGTAGGACAAGGAAGAGTAGGGGAGAGTTATGGCAGGCCTGTTTAACATCCTTAAGGTCACCGTCAGCGAGGACAAGATCTGCGCGCATGTGCTGGTGAACCCCGGCATGCCGCTCATGACCTCGGAGGATATCGAGGCCACGGCGCGCGTGTATTACCTGGTGCCGGCGATTGCCAAGCACCTGTGCCTGGGTGATTCCGGTCGCGAGTTCCAGGACTGCATGGGCCAGACCGAGCTTTGCCATCTGCTTGAGCATGTGACGGTCGAGCTCATGAACGAGACCGGTCTTGCCGGTAGCATCTCGTGCGGCCGCACGCGCGTAAGCGAGCACGACGAGCGCGTCTTTGAGGTTGAGCTTTCGTGCCCCGACGACGCGCTGGCCATCGGTGCGCTGTCTTCGGCCGCCTTTATGATGGACTGGGCCTATCTGCACGCCGACCAGCCTGCCCCCGACGTGGAAGGCACGGTCGCGGGCCTGCGCAACCTGGTGCTGGGCATGCGCGCCGAGGCCGAGGGCAAGGATCCTCACGAGGCCGTCGCCGCTGCGAACGGCGAAGATGTTGCCGAGGACGAGGGCGCTGACGAGGGCGATGTGCCGGTCGACGCCGAGCCCGTTGCCGATGCGACCGCCGAGCCCGTTCCCACCGAGCCCCAGGGCGTCCCCAACTTTGACGACGAGCCCCAGGTGGCGATTGATACCGAGGGCGCGGTTGCCGAGAACCACGAGGCCTCCGCTGCCGTCTTTGGCGGTGCGGCGACGGTTCCGGCAGGACCTGCGCATGAGGGCGGTCTGCCGCTCGTGGACGGCGCCGGCGAGGACCCGGGTGCCACGGTGGCCATGCCGGCTATGCCCCAGGAGTAGGCCTAGGCGTTTATCACCATCACATACCTGCGCCTTTGCCGTACGCAGATGAGCGGAGCGGCAAGTGATGCGCTGCGGGTATAATGGACAGCATTCAAACGGTGGGCACCGACGTGCCCGCAGGAGAGGAATGATCATGGGTAAGACTTTCAGCTTTGTCTCCGGCGCACTTTTTGGTGCCGCTGCCGGCGCTATTGTCGGCGTTGCTCTGGCCCCGCGCTCGGGCGCCGAGACCCGCGCCATGGCTGCCGATATCGCCAACGACGCCTGGGACAATATGCGCGACACCTACGAGCACAGCGCCGAGGAGGCCCGTGCTGCGGTGAATGACTTTGGCCCGATGGTCGACGCCAAGACCGACGACCTGCGCGCCAAGGTCGACCTGGCCCGCGAACGCATGGACCAGCTGCGCGAGCAGCTCAACGACGCCATTTCGGGCGGCAACGTGACGCCTGCCGCCGACGTCGTGGTCGAGAACGCCGTCGAGGCTGATACCGAGGCTGCGGAGCCCTCGACCGAGGCATAATGCGCGCCGGGGATTTTGTCGGCGCCAAGATCTATCGCAAGCCTACCGAGGACAAGCGCACCAAAAAGGACGGCACGCCGCGCAGCCCTAAAAAGCTCGGAAAGATTCACTTTCCGGTCTTTACCCCGGGCGGTACGCGCGTGGTCGGCTTTATGGTCCGCCAGTCCGATATCGCGGGCATGATCGAGCGTCCCGACCGATTCGTAGCGCTCGACGCCATTGGTGTCTACGAGGGCGCCATTGCGGTCGATGACGTCAAGGACACGTACGATGCCGCCGCCGCCAAGCGCCTCGACATCAACCTGGACGATTGCATCATCTGGGTCGGTATGGACGTGCGCACGGAATCGGGCGACGTCGTGGGCTATTGCTCGGATGTGGAGTTCAAGCCGCGTTCGGGCATCGTGCAGGCATTCTATGTGACCGCCGGTGCTGCTTCGAGTGTTTTGGTTGGTGACACGCAGGTGCCGCCGACGATGCTGCGCGGCTATGAGAACGGCGCGATGGTCGTCTCGGACGAGGTCAAGTCGCTCGGGTATTCGGGCGGTGCGGCTGCCAAGGCCGCCGAGGCCAGCGTCGTGGTGGGCGACAAGGTCAAAAAGGGCGCCAAGATGCTCGACGACAAGGGATCGGTTGCCGTGGACAAGGGCAGTCGCGCACTGGGCAAGCAGCTCGGCAAGACGCGCGGCATGTTCAAGGCCTTTAAGGACGAATACCAAAAGGCGAGCGGAGGCTCGTCAAAAGCTACAAAATAGCGACGTACCAAATGATGGGAGGCAAGCCGGAGACCTGTTGCTCCGGCTTGCTGTGTTTATGGGGGAGGGCATATGCGCCAAAACGGATCCAACTTAAACGGGCGTTCGGGTGCGCGTCCGACGGCGCGCCGCGACCTGGGGCAGCTGCCCAGCGGTCAGCGCAAGCGTCACCGTAAGCCCGGCGCGATGTATCTCAACCATAGCCGCGGCTTTAGCGACCGCAGCGCTCGCATCGGCAACAGCCGCACACCCCGTCGTTCGTCTCGCCTGCCCTATGCGCTCATCGCCGTGGGTTGCGCACTCGTGCTGTTTATCGCTGCCGTCGTGGGCTACGTCAACCGCAGCGTGGACGTGGAGCTCAACGGCCAGAAGACCGCAGTGCGCGTGGGCTCTACGCTGCAGAATCTCATCGACGAACAGGATTTGACTGGCACCTACGACGCAGGCGACCTGCTGGCCGTCGATGACAGCGTGCTCAAGCGCCATGGGGGCGAAAAGCTGTCGGTGAAGGTCGACGGCAAGCGCGTGAAGCAGGGCAAATGGGATAGCCGCGAACTTGAGGGCGGCGAGAAGGTGACGGTCAAGGATGGCCGTAACACCTACGAGAAGCACGAGGTTCAGGCTACGGTTATCGAGCCCAAGCTCAAGGTCGAGGGCACGGGCGCTATCGAGTATGTGCAGACGTGGGGTGCCCAGGGCCGCTCCGAGGTGTGGGTTGGTGAGCAATCGGGCAAGACGCAGGACCGCGGCGAGGTCGTGCCCGCCACCGATTGCGTCGTTGCGTGCGCCAGCGTGGCGCCCAAGGGCAACAAAAAGTACGTGGCGCTGACGTTTGACGAGGGTCCGAGCGGCGCCACCAAACAGATCTTGCAGGTGCTCAAGGAAAAGGGCGTCACCGCGACGTTCTTCCTTTCGGGCGATGCGGCCGAGGCCTCGCCTGCCACGGCCAAGGCGATTGTCGATGCCGGGTGCGAGATCGGATCCAACAGCTACAGCGACGATTCGCTCAAGGGTCAGGACCGTGAGGCGGTACGCGAACAGATCACGAAAGGCACCGATGCGATTAAGTCGGCGACCGGCGTGAAGACGATGCTGCTGCGTGCTCCCTACGCTGCCTTTGACGAGCAAAACTGGATTGATGCGATGGACCTGGTCTCCGCCGTGGTCTCGTGGAATATTGACTCGGGCGACTGGCTGCTCAACGGTGTCGACGAGCAGGTCTCGACGGTGCTCGATTCGGTGACGCCGGGCAATATCGTACTGCTCACCGATAGAGACGAATGCGCCGAGCAGACGCTCGAGGCGCTGCCGCAGATTATCGACGGCCTCATTGCCGACGGCTACAAGATCGTGACGCTCAGCGACCTGGTCAAGACGGACACGGCATTGAGCAAAAAGCTCACCTCGCTGACGAAGGTCACCATGCCCAAGGACGCCGTGTTCCCCCAACTTGCCGAGGACGAAGATACCACAGAGTAGTCATTGGGTAGTCATTTAAGAACGTCCCCAATGACTATGTCACGGATGCGTCAGCGTTTGGTATGCCTGCAATGTGCAGCGCATAAATTCGGTGCCGCAGCGCGATGCTGATGCTATAGTTACTGCGGTTAATGAGGGTCAAGAGAAAGGTTACAGGTGAAATCCAAACCTCGACCATACAGTCGATGACCCCATGCAGGTGCTTTCTGCGCGTGCACGGGGTGTGAGCGCCGAGCGGCGTGCCGCCCGCGCATGCGTATACATATCTAAAAGTCCACGGATTGCGTGCCGGCATGGTCGCGCGGTCCGCAGGAATAATGATGGGGAGCACCATTGAATTATCTGAGTGAGATGCTCAAATTGCCGGTCTTGGACGTCGACGGCGAAAAGCTCGGCGTGGTTAACGATTTTGGCATTGCAACCGGCGAAGTTTTTCCGCACGTGACGTCGCTCGCGTTCCGCGGTCCCGGCAAGACGCCGTTTATGATCAGCTGGCGCAAATGGGTCGACCGTATCGACGAGACGGGTGTACACCTTAAGACGTCGGCCACTGAAATCCGTTTTTCGTACCTGCAGCCGACCGAGCTGTTGCTGGCGCGTGACGTTCTCAATAAGCAGATCGTCGACACGCAAGGCATGAAGGTCGTGCGCGTAAACGACATCAAGTTTTCCATGTCGGGCGAAAATCAGCTGCGCCTGCTGGGTGCCGAAGTTGGCGCCCGCGGTCTGCTGCGCGCGATCAGCCCCACACTCGAGCATGTCGTCGAGGGCTTTATGAAGCACCTGGGCAAGCCGCTCAGCGAGGACATTATCGCCTGGTCTTACATGGACCTGCTCGATCGCTCGACTAAGAACATCCAGCTCTCGGTGTCGCACAAGACGCTTGGCGAGCTGCATCCTGCCGACATTGCCGACATCATCGAGCAGCTCGACCCGCGCCTGCGCGCGCAGGTGTTCGCGCAGCTCGATACGGCACAGGCCGCCGAGGCCATCTCGGAGTTCGATGACGACGAGCTCATGACCGAGATGCTCGAGGGCCTGTCCGATACCGACGCATCGTCGATGCTGGCCATGATGGACCCGGACGATGCTGCCGACCTGATCGACGAGCTCGATTATGAGAAGGCCGAGAAGCTCCTGCGCCTGATGGGCGTCAAGGAGGAGAAGGCGATTCGTAATCTGCTGGGCTACGAGGACAACACCGCCGGCCGCATCATGACCTCGGAGTTTGTCTCGCTGCCCGCCACGGCGACGGTCGGCGATGCCATCGAGGCGATTCGCAAACTCGATGAGGACTTTGAGAGCGTCTATTACGTCTATACCGAGGATCCGAGCGGCATGCTCACCGGCGTGCTCTCGCTGCGCACGCTGATCGTGGCCGACCGCGATGCCACGCTGGGCCAGCTCGCCTATCGCGACCTGGTCTACGTGTCGCCCGACGAGGACCAGGAAGACGTGACGGACGAGATGACCAAGTACGACCTGGTTGCTATCCCTGTCTGCGACGAGAACCGTCATATCCTGGGCATCGTGACCTTCGACGACGCCATGGACGTTATCGCCGAGGAGCATCAGGAGGACCTGCAGATCGCCGGTGTCGGCTCGGGCGATAGCGCGTCGGACGACTCGACGAACGTGCTCAGCTGGTTCGTGCATCGCCAGTACTGGGTTGTCGTGTGGGGCATTGCCTCGTGCATCATGGCAACGGTGCTGGGGGCGGCGCTCGGCTCCGCGCATCTGGTGGTGTTCCCCATGTGCGCCATGCCGCTCGTGCTGCTTGCTGCCTCGCGCATGGTGTCGTTCGTCAAGAACTACTTCTTGGAGTATGACGGTCACGACGACGAGCCCAAGCCATATCTGGGGTTCTTCTTCCAGAGCACGGGCATGGGCCTGATTCTGTCACTCGTGACCTATCTGTGCGCCCAGCTGGTGCGCACCGCCGCGTTTCCCGATGCGCCCATGTTTGAGGAGCAGCTCTTTACCGGCTGCTTTAATATCGCTGCCATCATTTGCCTGGTTGGCAACATGAGCGCCGTGATTTACCTGATGGTGCTGTTCTGGCGTGACGAGCATGACCTCAACACGTCGGGCACCGCCATGAACGTTATTGCCGTCATGATCTCGTGCATAGCGTACTGCGCCGCTGCGGTGCTGCTCACCATGTCGGTCATGGGTTAGGTGGTCGCGTGCAAAATACCAAGCAAAAGTCGGGCACCAAGCAAAAGTTGACCATCGCGGCCATCTTTGGCGCTATGGGTCCCGGTCTGCTGGCGGCGCTTTCGGGCAATGACGCCGGCGGCATTGCAACGTATTCCAGCGCGGGCGCCAGCTATGGCTACAAGATGCTCTGGATGCTTCCCGTCATGACTGTGCTGCTCATCGTGACGCAGGAGACCGCGGCGCGCTGCGGCTGCGTCACGGGCAAGGGCCTGGCATCGCTCATTCGCGAGCGCTTTGGCGTGCGCAAGAGTGTACTTGCTATGGCGGCGCTGTTGATCGCCAACACGGCTGTGACCATTTCGGAGTTTGCGGGTATTGCCAGCGGCCTTGCTCTCTTTGGCGTGCCGGCGAGCATCTCGGTGCCGTTGGTAGCGCTGCTGGTGTGGATGCTTACCATGTCGGGTAGTTTCCAGCGCATCGAGAAGATTCTGCTGCTGGTGAGCTGCGTGTTCGTGACCTATATTGTCGCCGCGTTTATGGCTGGCCCCAACTGGGGTGAGGTCGCGGTCGACCTGGTCGTGCCTAACATTCAAAATGACCCCAGCTACGTGTCGCTCGTGGTCGCAACGATCGGTACCACCATCGCGCCGTGGATGATTTTCTTGGCGCAGAACAACGTGGTCGATAAGAACGCGGGCGAGGACGATATCGTGCTGCAGCGCATCGATACTGTGAGCGGCTCGCTTGCCGCCGATATCATTGCCGGCTTTATTATCATCACGACCGGTACGGTGTTGTTCCCGGCGGGTATTCAGATTAGCGATGCCGCCGATGCTGCCCGCGCGCTGGAGCCTATTGCGGGTCAGTGGTCCACGGTACTGTTTGCCTCGGGCCTGGTCGCGGCGAGCTTCTTGGCCGCCTGCGTGCTGCCGGGCGTTACGTCGAGCGCTATCTGCGAGGCATTTGGCTGGGAGCGCGGTGCCGACCGCAGCTGGGACGAGGCCCCGGTTTACCGCGGCATCATTACGGCCATCATCGGTATCTCTGCCGTGCTGGTGCTTATGCCCGGCGTCGATCTGTTCCAGATTATGATGACCTCGCAGGTCATCAATGGCGTGCTACTGCCCGTGGTTCTGGTGTTTCAGGTGGTTATCGCCGCCGACCGTCACATCATGGGTGCCAACCGCAATGGCCGCGTGTGGAACGTGCTCACTTGGGCGACTATCGCCGTGATTACGGTGCTGACAGTCGTCATGTTTGTGCTGCAAGCGATGGGCTACAGCGCTTAACGCCCACTTTTGCTTCCGAACAGGCCGCAGCGATGGGCTGCGGCCTGTTTTTTGTCTGCTATAGGGTGTTAGTTATATAGCAATGGACAAAAAATGCCAAATATGAGTACTGTTGCTAAGTGAATAGCATTTACATCCTAAAAGATAATGAACATAGCCTTTAGTATGTTCATTAAAATTGGCTCCAATACGCCTTAACCAGTCAGGTTGGCTGCTTTAGGGGGTTGTAGGGGTCGCTCGGACGTCATTTTGGGTGGTTTTGCCTGCTACTAAAATGGTAACAGTACTCATATTTGCCCTTTTTTGCCCACAGACCTTTGAGGGTGCGGCGAAAAGGGCTTGTTTTGATTGTTTGGGGCAGGCACGAGGCGCGGAAACGATGTCTGGAGCGACGGAGCGGCCTGGAATTCATCCGTAGAGGTCTTCATTGGCTGCGCCAGGAGTGTCCCTAACTGCCGGAGGGGGTGTCTGCCGTGGCAGACACCCCCTCCGGATGTGGGAAGTTTGCGCTGCAGGTTACTTGTCGGTGCCCAGCTTGTGCGGCTTGAGAGCGAGCGCATTGACGAGTGCGTCGGTGGCAGACTTGACGGCTGCCGGCTGCGGATCGTTGACGTGATCCTCGGGGTGTACGGGCAGGTCCTTCTTGACGGCATCGTGGATCAAGTTGAGGTACTCAGTCACGCCAGTGGTCGATAGATGCGTGCCATCGCCATCGAACAGGTCGTTGCGGTTGGCACTGTATCCGTACCAGTCGATAACGCGTACGTTCTTGTAGCGCGTAGCGGCGTTGGCGATGGCCTGGTTGGTAGAGCCAACCCACGGCTGCGGGCTGCGCGTGTTCACAAACACCACAATACGCTTATCTCCTGCATCGGCCATGATGGCGTCGATTTGGTCGTCGGTTACCAAGCCGTTGGTGCCCAGCGCAAAGACCACGATCTTGCCGGCAAGGTTCTGTTGAAGATAGCCCTCAAATGTCGCACGGCCCGCATCGAACTGGCGGCCCTTTTCGGCATCGATATGGCTGTGCGGGAACACGCCGTCAAAGGAATCAACGGCGCGCAGCGACACGGAGTCACCGATCATCAACAGGTCGTAGGAGCCGTCGGGGAAGCCGTCGTTGTCCTTGTCGGTGTCGTCGGCCGCCTGCTGGTCGGTGGGTGCGGCGTTCTTGGCTTCCTTGTTCAGAACTTCGGCGCCCTCGCCGCTCAGCGCAGACGTCTCGGGCACAAAGATCAGGCCGCCCAGTGCAACGACCAACACGACAGCGCAGGCTGCGCAGGCAGGGACGTGCGCGCGCACCCAGTTGGCGGGCGTGGCGGTGCCGTCGCGGAACTCGGATACGGTGCGCCCAAAGGCGCCCTTTCTAAACGGCGTCTCGATAAAGCGATATGAGCATTCGGCCACGGCGACCACCAACAGCACCTGCAAAATGTACTGCCACCACGGTGTATCGTTGATGTTGGCGACCGGGTTCATAAGCAA
Source organism: uncultured Collinsella sp. (assembly GCA_937934165.1). Classification (GTDB taxonomy): domain Bacteria; phylum Actinomycetota; class Coriobacteriia; order Coriobacteriales; family Coriobacteriaceae; genus Collinsella. The sequence continues at coordinate 19,430 of CALGZX010000056.1, read as the reverse complement.
CAGCAGGGGATAGTGCCACAGGTAGATGCTGTACGAGCGCTTGCCAACCCATACGAGCGGCTCGGCGGACAGCGCGCGGGCAACCATTCCCTGGGGCTGCACGCAGGCCGCGATGACCATGAGCGTGAGGATCGAGCACAGCAGCGTGCCTCCGCGATACTGGAAGGCGGTGTAGCCGTTGGTGAGCGCGACCATGGCGGCAAGGCCAACCAGACCCACGACGCCCAACACATCGATGGATGCGGGCGAGGACCAAAAACGCACGAGGACGCTCGGCTGTGCCGGTGCGGTCTCGGCTGCTTCGTCGGCCTTCTCGCCAGGCTTGCCCTCGGCGTTCTTGCCGTGCTTGGCGGCGCCAGCTAGGCGATTGAGCCCCAAACGACGAGCGAGGCGCACCGGCGCCAGGTCGCGATCGGGGATAAAGGCCATCCAGGCACCCAGCAGCAGCGAGAACACACGGGTGTCGGTGCCGTAGTACACGCGGCTAGGGTCGGCGGCAGGGTTGTAAAGCACCATCATGGCTAGGGCAGATACCATGGCAAGGCCCAGAACCACGCGGCGCGTGTTGGGCTTGCTCACATGCATGGATACCATGGCAAACAGCAGTGGCGGCCAAATCAGGTAGAACTGTTCCTCGATGGCAAGCGACCAAAAGTGCGTGAGCGGCGAGGGGTCGCCCAGAGCATTGAAGTACGAGACGTTTTGGGCAATCTGCCACCAGTTGTTGAAGAACAGCAGTGACGGCAGGATGTCGGGGCGCATCTTGGTGAGCATCACGTGGTTAAAGATAGTGCACAGCGCACAGGTCACCACCAGGACGGTCACCACGGCGGGGACCAGGCGACGGATGCGGCGAATCCAGAAGCTCTTGAGGTCGACGCGTCCGGTCTTAGCGACTTCGTTGAGCAGCAAGCGCGTGATCAGATAGCCCGAAAGCACAAAGAAGATCGTGACGCCAAGCAGGCCGCCCTGAGCCCACGTGAGGTTAAGGTGATAGAGCACCACCGCGACGACGGCGAGCGTACGCAGACCGTCGAGTGCAGGGATGTAGCGGGACTTGGGACGAGCAGGCGTCTGCTCCGCGGCGGGAGTGTTGGCGCGGCCCGCGTTGTTAGCAGAAGCACGATGGGGGCTCGCGGTGCGTCGCGGTTCGTTGGCACGGCGTTCACCCTTCACGCGTTCGTGCGGTGCCGGCTCGTTGCCCGTGCGGCGTCGACCGCGCGAGCCCGATTGCGAGAGTTGTTCCATAAAACATCATCCAATGACGAGAATAATCAGCACGTATTCATTGTAGCGGCCTGCTCCTGTGAATGCTTGCTGCTGGCGCAAGCTCAAGCGCGCGTCCACATCAAAGTGAACTAAAGTTATAGGGGGTGCGAGAGTGCACGATCGACGGCCGACGGTGGGCATAAGGCCCGCAGATGAGGAGGTTTCCATGGCGGATCGCGGCATCGTTGCGGTGTTCGGCAGCATGAACATGGACCTTTCGGTGGCGTGCGAGCGCATACCGCGTGCGGGCGAGACCGTCGGCGGCAGCGGGTTTATCACCAACGCCGGCGGCAAGGGCGCCAATCAGGCCGTAGCTGCCGCGCGTATGGGCGCGTGCACGCACATGATCGGCGCGGTCGGTCGCGACGCGTTCGGCGCGTCGCTCGTGGCGGGGCTCCAAGACGCCGGCGTGGACTGTGACTTTGTAGTGCATCGCGATGACGTGGAGACGGGAACGGCGACCATCATTCGCTGCGAGGGCGACAACCGCATCATACTGTCACCGGGCGCCAACCATGCGCTTGCGGGCGCGGACGTTGCCTGCGCGCTGAGGCGTCTGGTGGCCCATGAGCTCGACGGCGACGCCAGCGAGATTGCCCCGGCTGCCGGAAGCGTCTTTATCGCCCAGGGCGAATGTGACCTTGCGGCGACGGCCGAGGCGCTTGTTTGCGCTCACGAGCTGGGGTTCTATACGGTCTTTAATCCAGCGCCCGCCTGCGAGCTGCCTGCGGAGGTCTGGCCTGCGGTCGACCTGGTCTGTCCCAACGAGACCGAGTGCCAGGTGCTGACGGGCATTCTGCCCACGGATGACGCGAGTTGCGTCACCGCGCTCAATGCGCTGCTCGACAAGGGTGCCGGAGCTTCGGTCATCACGTTGGGCGGTGCCGGCTCGGTTACGCTCGGCGATGGCGGTGAGCTGCTGCGCATGCCGGCACTTTCGAGTACGGTAGTCGATACCACGGCCGCCGGCGATACGTTTATCGGCGCGTTGGCGGCGGCTCGCCTAGAGGGCTTGCCGCTCTTTGAGTGCATGGCCGCGGGTGCTCGCGCCTCGGCAGTGACGGTGTCGCGCCTGGGCGCTCAGCAATCGATTCCCACGCGCGCCGAAGTTGAACATTGGTTTGGTTAAACGATAAAGACGGAGAAGCGGAGTAGAACAATGGCAATCAAGAAGCTGATCCTTGATCTGGATATGGGTGTGGACGATGCGATGGCGCTGGCCTATGCCATCGCGAGCCCCGAGGTGGAGCTCGTGGGCATCACCACGTGCTTTGGCAACGTGCGCGTCGAGCAATCGGCGCACAATTGCCTGGCGGTGCTCGATCTGCTGGGTCGCCCCGAGGTTCCGGTGTACCTGGGTGCCGACCGTCCTCTGCAAGCGACTGAGCCCTATACGCCGCCGGCGTCCACCGCGCTCATTCACGGCAAGAACGGCATCGGCGGCGCGAGCGTGCCCGCGTCGCCCTACGAGCCGGTGGGGGCGACCTCGGCCGACGGCAACGCTGCGGTCGATTATCTGATCGATGCCGCGCGCACCTATGGTCCCGATCTGGTCTACGTAGCGACTGGCCCGCTCTCCAACCTGGCGCTCGCCCTGGAGCGCGATGCGGCGGCGATGATGTCCATCGGCCGCGTGGTCGTGATGGGCGGCGCCCTTACCGTGCCCGGTAACGTGAGCGCGGGCGCCGAGGCCAACATGGCGAGCGACCCCGAGGCAGCCGACGCGGTGCTGCGCTCGGGCCGTAAGCTCACCATGGTGGGTCTGGACGTGACGCATCGCGTGGTGCTCACACGCCGCGACATTGCCGGCTGGACGGGCTCGGGCACCATGGCGGGCTGCGCATTTGCGAGCATGGTCGAGCACTACATTGGCTCGTACGAGATGAACGCACCCTACCTGGGTGGTTGTGCGCTGCACGATCCGCTGGCCGTTGCCGTGGCGATCGACCCCACGCTCGTAGGTGCGCTCGGCTGCAACCTGCGTGTTGATCTGCTGGGCGAGTACCGCGGCCGCACCATCTGCGATGAGCGCCGCTTGTCCGATCCGGACAAGAGCGCGCTTGTGGCACTGACCGTGGATGCTCCGCGCTTCCTCGTGGAGTTTAAGGCACGCATGGCCCGCGTCTTGGGCTAAGTTGTCTTTTTGGGACGGGGCTTTTTTGACTGGTATGATTGGTGCGACCATTCGAACCAGCTAAAAGAGCCCGTCCCAAATTGACTACCGAGAGGATCTGCCATGGAGCGCATTGCGAGCTTTTCCGTTGACCATCTGCTGCTTGAGCCCGGCGTGTATGTGAGCCGCATCGACCGCGATCCGGCGACCGGCGCCGCCGTCACCACCTTTGACCTGCGCCTGACCACGCCCAACAAGGAGCCGGTCATGAACACCGCCGAGTGCCACACCATCGAGCACCTGGGTGCAACGTTCTTGCGCAATCATGCCGAGTGGTCGGGCCGCATTGTCTACTTTGGCCCCATGGGCTGCCGCACGGGCTTTTACCTCGTTGTGTTTGGCGAGGTGACGAGCGAGGAGATCCTGCCGCTCGTGCGTGAGCTGTTCGAGTTTGTCGCCGACTTTGAGGGCGATGTCCCCGGTGCCGCTCCCGAGGAGTGCGGCAACTACCTGGACCAGAACCTTCCCATGGCTAACTGGCTCGCGCGCCGTTACCTCGACCGCGACCTGGCCGATATCGACGAGAAGCACCTGCACTATCAGCAGGCATAAGGGCTTTATCGCCCAAAACGCGCGCATTGGGCGCCTTCGCTTATGCGGGGGCGCCTTTTTGTTGATTGGTCGGGACGAGCGTTCAAAATCGCTCATGTTTGTTCTAGAATGTTCGTATAGGCACATTTACGAACAGGAGTGAACATGCATATCTACTCTGTCAACGATCCCGAGTTCAAATCCTATGGCAACGTTTGGGATAACGTTCCGTCCGAGCTTACGTCGCCCGTGCTCGAGGTGCTCTCTGCCACGCCCATTCCCGAGGGCAGCAAGTACGTTGCAAGTGCGCCGGAGCTCGAGGACGTCAAGGATGCCGACAAGCTTGGCTTTCTCATGTTTGGTGGCCGTCCCTTCCAGCTCGGCTGGTGCAACGGCCACAATACACGACTCAACTGCCTGGAATATCACCGCGCGAGCGAATTCAACCTGGGCGCTCGCGACTTTATCCTGCTCGTGGCGCATCGCTGGGAGATCGAGGACGGCAAGCTCGACACCGCGTGCGTTAAGGCGTTTCGCGTGCCGGCGGGTACGGTCGTCGAAGTCTTCAACACCACGCTCCACTACACGCCGTGCATGGTCGACGACGGTGGCTTCCAGGTGATGGTGGCGCTGCCCGCCGGCACCAACGGCCCGCGCCCCGAGGTCGCGGCCGACATGCCTACCGCCGGTGACAGCTACTGCTACTGGAAGGCCGACAAGTGGGTTCTCTGCCACGCCGACAGCCCCAAGGCTGCCGAGGGCGGCTACGTAGGTCTCATCGGCAAAAATATCGACATCACCGTGGACTAGCGCATCGCCCCAAACCACCACAAAGGTGCCTGTCTCCTTTGCGGTGGTTTGGGGCGGGCGGATATCGGGAAGTGCCAGACGGGGGAGGCTGCCGGGCGCCTTGCCGTCTGCGGATTTTGGGACATGCGGCCCGCTTTTTCGACCCATCTGTCGGTACACTAAAAGCACTATGGGTACCCGCGAGCGACATATCGGCAACGCGGCCGCCCGATCCGCACCCGTGGCGGATCCCAGGGGCGGCAGGCTCTTCGCCATGCCGCGATTCCTTGTTGGCATAACACATCAGGTGTACCGCCACCGCGTCTTTGCTATCGCCGGTGTCATCACCGCGATGTTCCTCATGCTTTTGGCAGTCTTGCCGGCGCTGTTCGCCTTCGACCCCAAACTTTCTAACGCCGTGCCCGCCTATAGCGAGGTGTCCGAAGAGGTCGTGGATGCGCTCGTCCATTCGAGCTCTCTGCCGTTGCTTGTTGCCGCAATTGCATTTTCGATCTGGGGCGTATCGGTCTATCTGCGCTGTTTGGACTATGTGTTGCGCCGCCGTCTTGTTGCCATCGCCACCATCTGCGCCCTGTGGATGATCGAAGTCATTCTCAAGTACAAGTCGTTCACGCCGTTCTATGCCACCGTGCTGTGGTACCTGTACTACGTGCCCATGACGCTCATTCCGCTGCTCTACCAGTTGTGTGGTCTGCGCCTTGCGGGCCTGGAGCAACACCGCCTGGGTCGCCGCTACTGCGCTGCGCTGTGGATTATGGCTATCCTGCTTATCGGATTTGTGCTCACCAACGATTTTCACCAGCAGGTCTTCCACTTTGACCGTACAAGCGACACCTGGAGCAACGATTACACGTACGGCTGGGGTTATTTTGCCGTCCTCGTGTGGACGGCCTTTAACTTTGTGGCCTTTTTTATCCTGGTGGGCCGGTCCTCGTCCTTTCGCATCCAACGTTTCTCGGGCACGGCGGCGCTCGTGCTGCTGGGCGGCGCGTTCTTTGCCATCTCATATGCGTTGCGTGTGCCCTGGGCATGGAGGCTCAACTTCTCGCTCGTCTATTGCGTTTTGTGCGTGGCGGCGATGGAAATCTGTCTCGATTGCGGTGTCATTCCGTCATATCACGACATCGCCGGCATTTTCGACACCTTGCCGCTTGACCTCAAAGTTCTAACGCGCGACCTGCAGGAAGTCTATGCCACGCCAGTGTCAAAGCCAATGCCGGTAGGCGTGCGCGAGGAGTTGCGGACCCAGGCGCACGGCCGCGCCCATGCCTTTGCCGTGGCGTCCGATCCCGATGTGATGTACCGTGCCTTTCCACTGCTGGGCGGATCGGCCCTGCTTGCCCAAGACGTGTCGGATTTCAACGAGCTTAACCGTGAACTGGCACATCGTCGCATGGAGCTGCAGCGTCAAAACGAGCTGCTCGCCGCCGACTACGACCTTAAGACGCACCTGGCAGACCAAGAGGCCGAGACCTTGCTGGCCCAAGACGTGGACCAGGCGCTTGCCCGCGCGCTCGAAGGGATGTACGACCTGCTGAGCTCGCTACCGCCGTTGACCGATGAATCGTCTTCGCACGAGCGTTACCGCATGCTGCAGCGCGCCAAGATGCTCGTCGCCTATTGCAAGCGCAAGGGGTCGCTCACGTTGGCACAGCACGGGGAGAGCGGTTTTGATCGCGACCGCATTCAGCTCATTGCCAACGAGCTCGCAAGCGACCTGCGCACCATCGATATCGATTGCGCCTCGATTATCGCCATACGGCGCCCGATGCACGCCAGTACGGTAAGCGCCCTGTACGACTGCGTGTATGACTTTGCGTTTTTTGCCTACACCACCGACCATCCGGCGCTTATGTATCACTTGGGCGATCATGACCGATGCAGTGTCGAGCTGCGTGCCGCGCTTTTTTCCAACGATGATGCAGATCTTTCGCAGACGCCCGCTGCGCAAGAGCTCGAAAGCGCTCTGCAAGGGCGCAACGTGGCATACCGCCTTGAGGGCGAGCCCGGCCAGCTGCGCATGATCGTCTTGATGCCGAGGGCGGGTGAGTGACGATGCAGATTTCGCTCATTCTTCCCCAAATCGTTGCGCTCGATGTTGTCTTTGCCCTGGCTGCGTGTCTGCAGACGATCCACGTCCCGCTCATCGCATCGCGCCGCTCGTCCTATAACCGTAAGGTGATTTGTGCCTACGAGGCGAGCCTTGTGCTTCACCTAATTATTTCGGCGCTCATCTTGTTCGCGTCGTCTGGCTCATATCTGGTGGCGCCGCTTGACGTTTGCGCCAGGGCAATGGGCGGAGCGTTGTGGCTCAATGCCGTGATCTTTGCCTACGGCATGGTGCTTATGGTGCACTATCGTCGCCCCGTCATGCTGGCCGAACTGTTGCTCGTTGCCGCCGTGACACCGCCGGTGGTGCTTGCCATGGGCTCGGCGTGGACCGTTGTCCTTATCGCAGAGGGAGCGTTCTTCCTGTTCCGCTCCATTGCGGCGCTCTTGATGGATGTCCGCAACCGCCAGGAGGATATCACCGCGTTCTCGACGATCGAAACCATCAACGTGATTCCCGTGGGCATCCTGTATCTGGACCCGAGGGGCCGTCCGCTGCTCATGAACCGCTGCATGCGAAAAAATCTGGTGGAGCTTCATATGCCCACCGACCTAGGCGATATGAGCGGTACATGGAACGACCTGCGCAAACTCAGCATGCAAATGCCCGAAAGCAGCCAGAACCGCGTGCGGATTAATCTGGACCGCTTTGGTGAGGCGCGGGCGGTGGTCGAGGTTTCTCCCGCCGAGATTCGCTTGTTTGTGCACGATGACGTTATGGTTTCGGGCTGCCTCTTCGAGCGCATTATCGGTCTGGATGTAACAGAGTATGCGCATGCCCATGATCGCCTAGCGCAAGCCAACCACCTGCTTGAGCTTGCGGGCCAAGAGCTCCAAGCCCAGATCGAAGAAGTCAAAAAAGTTGCTGACAATGCGGCCTATCTGCGTATGCGCGCTCGCGTGCACGACGTGATCGGGCAGCGCCTGTCCATTCTCCATCGTTATCTGGAGGAAGGGCGCCTGGATGACGAGTCACTCGAGCAGATCGACCCGCTGCTGCGCTCAATCGCTGCCGATTTGCGCAGCGGGGGCGACACCGAACCGGCAGAGCAATTGGGCGATATCGTCCATGCCTTTGGCCTGGTGAGCGTGCAGATCGATGTGGAGGGCGAGCTGCCAAGCGACGCGCGTGTCGCCGCCGCATTTTTGCAGATTATCCGCGAGGCCTCGACCAATGCCACCAAGCATGCACAGGCGCATCGGGTCCACGTGCGTCTGTGGCAGGAGACGTCGGAAGACGGTGCTGTTGCGCGGATGACCGTTTCTAACGACGGCGCGCCTGCACCCGTATCGTATCGCGAGGGAACGGGTATCCCAGGTATGAGGCATGTCGCACAGAATCTGGGCGGCAGCCTGGAAGTCCACACCGCCCCGCCCTTCACGCTTGCGGTGTCCATCCCGCTCGCCTCCAACGCCACGGTCCAAAGGAGAAGTTCATGATTCGCGTCCTTATAGTCGAAGACCAGGCCATCCTGCGCGAGAGCCTGGCGCGCTCCGTTGGCGACCAGCCCGATATGACCGTTGTTTCCGCCATTGCCGATGCTTCCGAGGCCTTGGGTGTCGCGCTCAAGGAGCGCCCGGACATGATACTGATGGACGTGTGCACCGAGCACGATTCCAACGGCATCGTGGCGGCGGCGCGCATCAAAGAACAACTGCCCGAGTGCCGCGTCATTATCATGACGGGTATGCCCGAAATCACCTTTGTGGACCAGGCGCGCGAGGCGGGCGTCGACAGCTTTGTGTACAAGAACGTCGGTATCGATGAGCTATTCGCCGTGATGCGTTCCACGCTGGCGGGTTACTGCACGTTTCCCAAGCCGCCCGAGAGCATCTTCTCGGGCACGGCGGCCCTCGACGATGTCGAGCTGTCGATCTTGCGCCTTGCCTGCGAGGGTAAGAGCCGTCGCGAGATCGCGGCCGAGCTGTTTATGAGCGAGGGCACCATCAAACGCCGCATCTCGGAGATTCTCAACAAGACCGGCTACGACAACATCATGCGCCTGGCCGTGCGCGCAGTAACGGAGGGCAGCATCGTTCCCAACATGGAGCGCTAGCGCTCGTTACGCATCGGCATAAAGCGGCGGAGCCGCAGGATCAACTCCTGCGGCCCCGCCTGGTGTGCGCGGATGTGTCCGCCAATCCGCGGCTGTCGTGGTCTGCCGTTACGCGATAGTTGCGCTGTAGGAGGCGATGTCCTCGTAGGAATCGGTCAGGTAGGCGTCGATGCCGATGGTCGTATTGACGAGGTCGTCAAGGCTGTCAAGCTCGCCGCTCGAGAACGTGAATTCCTCGGTGGCGTTGGTGCCGGGCATCAGGTGAGCCGAGAACCAGGCTTCCTTCATGGTGCCGTTGACGTTGGTCTTGCCGGTGGGGGCGTAGAAGGTCAGGTCCTTGTCGCTCTTGTTGGTGATGTTGACGACAAAGCCGATGTCGCCCCAGTCGTCCTTGAACTTCTCGGTGATGGTGATGGTGCACAGGTCGTCATCGGCGACGGTGACGGCGGGGGAGATTTCGATGCTCTGGACGTCGTCGTCTTCGACGGCCTCATCGATCTCTTCTTCCTTCTCGGCGTTCTCGCGATCCTTCTTCACCGTACCGGACAGATCCTTGTCGGACTTCGTAAAGATAAGCTTGTCGCCTTCCACCTCGAGGACGAGCTTGTCGTCCTTGAGCTTCAGATCGTGCGACTCATCTTCGGCGGTAATCGTTACGGTGGTGGCGTCCTTGGCCCCCCATTTCAGGTCGGCGACCTCAAGGAACATGTCGAGGACGCCCGTGCCGTCTTCGTCGAGGATCAGGATACAGTTGAGGCCCCACTCCTTGAGCATATCCATGTACTCATCGGTGAGCTCTTCGCCATCCAAGGTTCCACCCGAGAGTTCCCAGCTGCCGACGAAGTTGGCCTTGGGGTCCTTGCCGCCGCCGCTGCAGCCCGTCAGGGCAAAGGCAAGCGCTAGGACGCATGTCAGAAATGCGAGTACGGACTTTTTGAACGTTGTCTTCATGGTGTCCTCCTTTATCGAACGAAACCCATAGAAGCAAATGCGGGGGTGGCGGATCCCCCGTCAATTACCAGATAGAGGGGCTAGGGCCGGGGTGTTCCGCAGTTGCTGCAGAACTTGCCGCCGTTTTCGCTGCCGCAGTTGGGGCAGAACCACTTGGCCGGTGCCGGGGCGGGTGCGGGACTACCGCACTCGGAGCAGAACTTGCCGGTGTTGGTGGCACCGCAGCTGCAAGTCCATGCACCGGCCGCGGGGGCAGCGGCAGGAGCCGGTGCGGGGGCGGGTGCCGGAGCTGGCTGCGGGGCGGCCTGCTGCTGTGCCTGGCCGGCGGCGAACAGCTGGCTGGCGTTCATGCCGCCCATGCCGCCCGCCATGCCCATGCCCATAAAGCCGGCCATCGCGCCGTTGGGGTTGGCCGCCGCGGCGCGCATCGCGTCGCTCTGGGCGCTGGCGATGTTGGCGGCCGCCATGGTGGGATCGCGCATGACCGCGGCTTTCTGCAGGTCCTTGATCATCTGCTCGTCTTCTTGCGAGGCGGCGATGGAGTTGACGCCAAAGCTCACGATCTCGACACCGCGCAGGTCGCGCCAATCGGCCGAGAGGACTTCGTTGAGTGCGCGCGCGAGCTCGGTGGTGTGGCCGGGGATGGCACTGTAGCGGATGCCCATCTCCGAGATCTTGGCAAAGGCGGGCTGCAGAGCGGTGAGCAGCTCGGACTTAAGCTGGCTGTCGATCTTATCGCGCGTGTAGCTATCGGTCACGTTGCCGCACACGTTGGTGTAGAACAGCAGCGGGTTGGTGATACGGTACGAATACTCGCCGTTGCAGCGCACGGAAATGTCGACATCCAGGCCAATGTTGTTATCGACCACGCGGAAGGGCACGGGAGAGGCGGTGCCGTACTTGTTGCCGATGATCTCCTTGGTGTTGATGAAGTAGACGCGCTGGTCTTTGCCCGCGTCGCCGCCAAAGGTAAAGCGGCTGCCGATATTGGCAAAGGTTTCCTTGATGGAGTCGCCCAGATTGCCGCTAAAGACGCTCGGCTCGCTGCCGGTGTCAAAGACAAACTCGCCAGGCTCCAGCGCAACCTCGATGATTTTGCCGTTTTGCACCACGAGCATGCCCTGGCCGTCGTTGACGGCGATGACGGAGCCGTTGGAGATGACGTTGTCCTCGCCGCGCGTGTTGGAGCTGCGGCCGCCGGTGCGCTTGCTGCCCTTGCAGGCCAAGACATCAGCGGGCATCGATTCGCAATAGATAAATTCCTTCCACTGGTCGGCCATGACGCCGCCGGCAGCACCCAATCCAGCTTTCAAGAGTCCCATGGTGATCTTCCTTTCTCGTCAAAGGCCGGGTGGTATTGGTCAGAATGGCTAATCGTCCTTGTTGTCCTTCATGACAACGGTGGTCTCGGTGTGGCTGAAGGTATCGTGCTTCTCGGTCAGATCGAGGTCCCCGCAGTAGCAATCGGCGTGGGTGGCCTCGTTGGCTGTCTTGAGCTGGCCTACCAGCAGTACGTCCGCGATGATTACGATGATCAGCGGCGCGACGATGTTGATGAGGGTGCCCTCGACATCAAAGGTGAGGTAGTCCGGATTGAAGGCGTTCTCACCCATGAAGAGGATCTGGGAGAGGACAAACCCGATCACAAAGAACAGCACCGAGGCGATGGCGAGCTTGGGCTTGGAGCAGGGGAGCTCGCCGACCATGCGACCGGTCTGGCCGTTCATGGCAAACAGATAACCCTTGCCGTTCCACGAGGTGGAAAGCATCCACACGGGGAACAGGGCGTAGTCGCTGTCTTCCCAGGTGTAGTCGAGCTGCTTGCTTTCGACCGTGGCGTCGTCATATTCGTCGACGACGGTCTCGCGCAGGGCCGAGATCGTGCTCTCCTCCATGCGGCGCTCGGCGCGCGCCTTGCAGGTTTCGCAATCCTCGTCATAGCGGTTGGCGATGTAGCCGGGCATATACGCGACCGAAAACGGGCGCAGCGCGTCGTAGTCAAACGGCTCGATGGCGTCCATGTGGCCGTCGGGCATCTTGGACGATCCGTCGACGGGCACGCGCTCAAACGAGATATTGCCTTTACGGTAGGCGTCGTAGTGGTCGGTGGTCGTGACGGTGCGATCGGGTTCCTCGGTTACGGTCTCGTTGGTCGCGTCAAAGTACACTTCGCCGTCCACGCGGGCACCGTAGAGCCAAAACGGCACGTAGACGCCTTGGACCTCGTCGATGTGGTTGTCGGTGACAAAGCTCTTGGGCAGCAGAATCTTGCCCTTGTAGTGCTCTTTGAGCGCGGCCATGACATCGTCGCGCCCGAGCTTAAACGGAATCACCAGGTCGGGTGAGAAGTCGCCCGAGAGCTGGCCAGGTGCCACGGCGGAGTTACCGCAGTACGGGCAGGTGGTGACGGCGACGGTGCCGTCCGAGATCAGTTCGGCGCCGCACGACGAGCAGATGTAGCCGGCGTTTTGGGCGAGCTCCTGCACCGCGTCGTCGGCGACGGGCTTGGGCGTTGCGGCTGCCGCATCGGCTTTGGCGTCGGCCTTGTCCTGGCGCTCGCGATAGAGGGCCTCGACTTCTTCGACTTCAAAGCGCGAGTCACAGTAGTCGCAGACGAGCTTTTGCTCGGCGCTTGCAAAATGCAAGGGGCCACCGCAGGCAGGGCACTGATAGTTAACGCTCTCGAAGGCCATGATCGGTCCTTTCGCTGCCGGGGGCTATGCGCCGATGGCGCCGCCGCAGTATTCGCAGCGCCCACTGGCATCGGGAATGGTGGTGGCTCCGCAGAAGGGGCAGGTCACCGCGGTCTTGGGGGCCTTGGCGGCCACGACGCTGTCGCGTGTCTTCTGACGCAGCTGCACCAGCGCATCGCGGACTTCGGTTGCCTGGCGCTTGGCCTCGCGATATTCGATGGAGCCGCGCTGATCGATGGTGGAGTCGTTCACGCGCAGGTTGATCTCGGTGAAGTACGGCGTGTTGACGTGGATGGTCAGATTAAAGTCGTAATCTAGGTCGTAGCGCGGCGGGTTGTAGCTCTCGCGCTCGCCGTCCTTGGTCTCGCGATAGATCTCGGTGCGATGCTCGTCGATATCCATATCGCAGCCGAGTACCTGCGAGAACTCGATGATGTCGGGATTGGCGTCGCGCCAGCGGCTCTGCGAAGTGATGATCAGCAGGCCCGCGTCCTCATCGAGCATAATATTGGTGCGCCCGGCAGAAAGCGTGCGCGTGGGGTTGAACGAAGACAGGCGCTCGGCGTTGGCCTCGCGGTAGGCGAGTTGCTCACGGATGTCGTCCGCGGTGCTGGAGCGATAGCCGTGAAAGTAGGGGGAGAGCTTGCCGGCGCACTCTTTGCACAGGTAGCCTTCATTGATTTTTGTCTTACCTAGAAGTCCCAGCTCGGTACCGCAAATCGCGCACTCTTTCTTCTCGAACATCTTGTCAAAGAAGCCCATGGCTGCCTCCCATCAACTGGTAGCGTGTGTCACTTTTGATGATGGGGGAGTGCGCGATCCTTCGCGATACCCAGACGGCTCAAGGAGTCTCCACAGCTGGGACACATGGCCCATTTTTCATCCGACACATAGGGACACTCCTTGCCGCGGGTAGTCATTGGGCACTCATTGGGGACGTACTTAAATGAGTGGCAGTTGGAGACACTCCTTGCCGAGCTAGAGGCCGCGCGTGCCCCTTCTGGTCCATGAGGCTCAAAACCGCGGTGTGACGTGAACGGCTGGGGTCAAATTTGCAGCATTTCAAGCCTGGCTTCGATATTGAGACTGGTTCTTTATTAAAATAGATTTCCAGACAATTGAGCGGCTGGGGGTTAACCATGAGGGGCATGGGAGACACAACCGCATATTTGCGTCGGGGCATTCGGGAGATTATATGCCTGGTGCTGTTCTTCTTCACGTTTTTGGCGTGCGAGTATCTTTTTGATGTGCGCATGGCCGAGTTCGTGTCTCCGAACGAGGTCGTTATTTATGAGAGCCTTGTCATCGGCGCGAGCGTGATTGGCTTTTTTGTGCGTCCCATTCTGTACTATCGCCGTCCCCATGCCATTGACGCGACGAGTGACGTCACGGGCGTTTTGCTGGTGGCGGCATTGCTGCTGTTGATTATGGCGGTTCAGGTTGAGGTGGTAATTACCGGCGGTTTGGTGGCGTGCTGCGCGCTGGGCTACTGCGGATCGACTGCTCATGCAAATTTTGCGAGGCGCTTTGCGCGAACGCCCTGCTTGGCGCGCGCCGCCGCACTTTCTTACGCCATGGGCGTTCTGGTGCAGGTTCTCAACCACATGGTGGTGCCTGTCGGCATTCCTCAGCAGGCTGTTCTGGTCGTCTGTGCGATCGCGCAGGTGGCGTTGCTCCACGGTGCCCGACGCGCCAAGCTGCGCGACGAGTCCGATCCCAACTTTGAACCCAGTGCTGCCGGGCTTTCGGTAGATGCTCTGGAATATGGCGCCAAGTGGCATGACGATCCCGAGGCAAAGGCGGCATTCCGTCGCGCCGTAGTTCGCCTGACCGTGGCGACGGCGTATCTTTCCAGCGTATTCGCCGCTCTCAACGCGGGCTTCACGACCCTGCATGCTGTCGGAGCCGTCGATTTGGGCGATTGGCCGCGCCTGCTGCTTGTCGTGAGCTCGTTGGTCGCTGGCGCACTATTTGACCTGCACGGCCGCTCGTATATGAATATCGGCATGACATGTGCCGCCATACTGTCCACGCTTTCGTTCTTTGTGCTCATCGTCGATGGCAATGGCGGCAACGAGCTTGCTGCCACGATCATCTTTTATCTGGGCTTGGGCTTTTTCGTGGTGTTCTTTACCACAAAATATGCCGCCGTCTCGCTCTATGCGCGCTGGTCATATTTTTGGCCGTGCATGGGTCGCGTCGTCAACAACGTGTGCTCGATGTTCGTGACGGCGCCGGCAGTGGCGATTATCTCGAGTCAAAATGTGCTGGCTGCGGTCGGTGCGGCGCTCGTGATGTTTGTGGGCATTGCTATTACGCTGCTGGGGCATTTGGGGCAACGAGCCGATGATGCCGCGATGCGGGACGGACTGCCGCTTGCCACCGACGATCTTGGTGGGGATCTTGCGCCCACATGCTCCGACCCCGAGCCCGTGGAGGCAGCGGAGCTCGCGTCCGATGAACGCCTCGATGCCTTCGTCGCCACCTTTGGGCTTACAGAGCGCGAGCGCGATATTCTTGAGGTCTTGGTCGTTTCGGACCAGAGCGTTCAGGACATCGCCACAACGCTCTTCCTTTCGCGCTCCACGCTCTATCGTCACATTTCCTCGATCAACAAGAAGACCGGTACCGCCTCGCGTGTGGCCCTTATCAACTTCTTCTGGTCCTGGACACCCAAGGACTAGCTAATCTCCCAATAAGTTGCGGTGGAATAGTCCCTAAATTAAAGTCACGGGGCTTTAAACAGGAACTATTTCACCGCAACTGCTGGGGGGATAGACTGCGGCGGCGGCAGAGGCAACGGCAGCGGCGTTGGCAGCTGTGGTAGTGGCAACGGCAGCTGGCAGGGTGTTTTCCGTCTACTTGCTACAGCAGCTCGCCGTGGCGGGCAATGTAGCGGCGCTTCGCCAGCTGGGTGAGCGCGATATAGGCGGTAACGATGCCAATGAGCAGCCCAAAAAAGCTCGTGGGCAGCGGCATGAGGCCGAGCGCATCGGCGATGGGGCTTGCCGGCAGCCAGGTGACGAGCGCCAGGCCCAGCACGGTAAGAACGCACAATGCGGGCGCGGCGTGGTCGCGCGGGCTCGGCAGATGCGGGGAGCGCAACATGTGGACCACGAGTGTCTGCGACCACATGGACTCGACAAACCAGCCGCTCTGGAAGAGCGCAGCAAAGGTCGCCATACCCGCGACGTCGCCCGCGGTGGCAAGCTCGGACCAGCTTGCGTCCACGGCGGCGGGGCACACGACAAAGAAGAGCGCGGCGAAGGTCACGATGTCAAACAGCGAGCTCACGGGGCCCAGCTCGAGCATAAAGCCCTTGATGGACGCGGCGTCCCAGGCACGCGGGCGGGCAGTCCAGGCGTCATCGACGGTGTCCCACGGCAGTGCGATGCACACGATCTCGTAGACCAGCGACAGCAGTACCAGCTGCAGGGCGCTCATGGGCAAAAACGGCAAGAACAGGCTCGCGACGGTCACGGACAGCACATTGCCAAAGTTGGAGCTCACCGTGGTCTTGAGGTACTTGAGCAGGTTGCCGTAAGTGCGGCGGCCTTCGATGATGCCGCGCTCGAGCACGCCCAGGTCCTTCTGAAGCAAGATGATATCGGCGGATTCCTTGGCAATATCGACGGCCGAATCGACCGAGATGCCGCAATCGCTCGCACGCATGGCGGCGGCGTCGTTGATGCCGTCGCCCATAAAGCCCACGGTGTGGCCGAGCATCTCGCGCATGACACGTACCAGGCGCGCCTTCTGCAGCGGCGAGAGCTTGGCGAAGAGGTGGGTTTTCTCGGCGCGCTTGGCAAGTTCGGCGTCATCGAGCGCATCGATCTCGGAGCCGAGCAAGACGTTGCTCGCATCGATACCAATCTGCTCGCAGACGGTGGCGGCGACGCGGTCGTTGTCGCCGGTTAGGACCTTGACCGCCACGCCCTTGGCCTCGAGGGTGGCGACGGCGCCCGCGGCACTTGCTTTGGGCGGATCGAGGAAGGCCAAAAAGCCCATCAGCACCATGTCGCACTCGTCGGCGATGCCAAACTCGCCCACGCAGCGCGGATTGGTCTTCTGCGCCACGGCAATTACGCGTAGGCCCTCGGCGTTAAGTCCGGCGATCTGCTTGCGAATCTGGGCGAGCTTCTCGTCGGTGAGCGGCTGAGCGATGCCATCGATCTCGACAAAGGAGCAGATCTCGAGCATTTCCTCGGCAGCGCCCTTGGTAACCATCTGGGTTTTGCCTTGGGCGTCGGCGACAACTACGCTCAGGCGACGGCGCGAGAAATCGAAGGGAACCTCGTCGACCTTGGTGTAGCGGTCGCGCAGGCTCTGGCCCAGCATGGAATCGGGTGCGACGGTCGAGGGCGTCACATCGGCACGGTCGATTACGGCCAGGTCGATAAGATTTTTGAGGCCGGTCTGGAAGAAGCTGTTCAAAAACGCATGGCGCAGCACGCGCGCGTCCTCGTTGCCATCGGTGTTGAGGTAGCGCTCGAGCACGATGCGGTCTTCGGTGAGGGTGCCGGTCTTGTCGCAGCACAGGACGTCCATCGCTCCGAGGTTTTGAATCGCCGGCAGCTCCTTGACGATAACCTGGCGACGGGCGAGGTCCTTGGCGCCCTGCGACAGGCTCGTGGTCACGATGACGGGAAGCATCTGCGGCGTGATGCCCACGGCCACGCTCGTGGCGAACAGCAGCGCGTCGATGACGTTGCCCTTGGTGGCGGCGTTGATGGCAAAGACGGCCGGCGCCATAACGAGCATCAGGCGCACCAGCAACATGGAGACGCTCGAGACGCCGCGGTCAAACGCGCTCTTTTCGCCGCGCCCGTTGAGCATCTTGGCGATGCCGCCCAGGTAGGTGTCCGAGCCGGTGGCAACGACAAGCGCCATGGCGGCGCCGTTTTGCACGGAGGTGCCGGTAAAGACGATGTTCTTGCAGGCAGAGAGTGGCAGTGCGGAGCCGTCGGCGCCCTCGACGACGGTGACGGCGGTGGTCTTCTCGACGGCCTCGCTCTCGCCGGTGAGTGCGGACTCGATCACAAACAGGTCGCGCGCGGTGATGATGCGGGCATCTGCCGGCACCATATCGCCGGCAGAGAGACGGATTACATCGCCGGGGACGAG
Organism: uncultured Collinsella sp.; assembly: GCA_937934165.1. Lineage (GTDB taxonomy): Bacteria > Actinomycetota > Coriobacteriia > Coriobacteriales > Coriobacteriaceae > Collinsella. The sequence continues at coordinate 1,713 of CALGZX010000056.1, read as the reverse complement.
CTCGTCGAAGGGGATCTCGATGCGCTCGCCGTCGCGCAGGGCGGTGCAAGTGTTGGAGACCAGGTCCTTGAGGGCCTCGGCCGCATTGCCGCTGCGGGCTTCCTGGATAAACTTCATGCCGCCCGATACCAGCAGCATGGTGCCGATGACGATGACCGTGGAGGGGTCGCGCTGCGGCTCGGGTGCGGCGAGCACGTCGATGTAGAGCGAGACCAGTGCGAGCGCGGCGAGGATGCCGGCGAAGGGATCGATGAACGCGTCGGCGATGCGGCGGGCGAGCGTTTTGGTCGTTGCCTCGATGGTGTTGGGGCCGACGGCGTTCAGGCGCTCAGTTGCCTGCTCGACGGTGAGGCCGTTTGCCGTGGCGTCAATCAGTACGAGGGCGTCCTCGGCACTATGGGTGGCGGCGAATATGGTGTTCTTGGACAGGCCGGTATGAGCGGCAGGGCGCGCCGTGCGGCGGCGCTTGGAGATGGCTTCGAGTACCGTGACGGTTTTGAGCATCAGCATAGGGTCCTCCTTGTTGAGGGGAGTTAGCGTACGTGTCGTATTTGCTTCAAAAAACCTAGATGTCGCTCACGTCAAGCTCTTGAGCCCACAAAGGGTGCAGCGCGCCTTTGTGGTGGTTTTGGCGATCTGCCGGTGGCGTTTATGCGTGTGCGGAGTCCTCGCGGCGTGCCGAGGGCGACATGCGGGTTTTTCGACTAGGACTGCCTTCCATGGCACACCTCCTAAAGGCTGAGCGCAGCGCGCTTTGGGTATCTCGTACCCCTTTTTAATCCGCCCGTATTCTTGATGAGGGGGTTTGCCATGTCAACCCCATTGTTCGGAAAACCATTCCCCCTGACAAAGCCTTTACAGAATGCCGTGGCCCCAAAGCACGCCCACATCGACGCCTCGCCTGCGCTAAACTGAAGAGCACGTACGCGATTACGAGAGGAGCCCGCATGGAGGCTTACAAGCAAGAGTTCATCAAGTTCATGGTCGAGTCCGACGTTCTTAAGTTCGGCAGCTTTACGCTCAAGAGCGGCCGTCAGTCCCCGTTCTTTATGAACGCCGGCGCTTACGTGACGGGCTATCAGCTCAAGAAGCTGGGCGAGTATTATGCCCAGGCCATCCACGATAACTTTGGCGACGACTTTGACGTGCTGTTTGGACCGGCCTACAAGGGTATTCCGCTGGCAGTCGTGACTGCGATTGCCTACCACGAGCTGTACGGCAAGGAGGTCAAGTACTGCTGCGACCGCAAGGAGGCCAAGGACCACGGCGCCGACAAGGGCAACCTGCTGGGCTATGAGCCCCAGGACGGCGACCGCGTGGTCATGGTCGAGGACGTCACCACCAGCGGTAAGTCCATCGACGAGACCTATCCTAAGGTCAAGGCTGCTGCCGATGTCGAGATCAAGGGCCTCATCGTGTCCCTCAACCGCATGGAGGTCGGCAAGGGTGGCGTGACCACCGCGCAGAAGGAGATCGAGGCCAAGTACGGTTTCCCCGTCGCGAGCATCGTCTCCATGGCCGAGGTCGTCGAGACCCTCTACAACCACGAGATCGACGGCAAGGTTGTCATCGACGACGAGCTCAAGACCGCCATCGACGCCTACTACGAGCAGTACGGAGCACGTTAGTTACGGCGTTTTACCAAACGCCGTAACTGCTCGACGCTGCGCGGGCCGCATTTGGACAATCTGACGTTCAACTTCAAGGGCGCGA
>CALGZX010000055.1 GCA_937934165.1 uncultured Collinsella sp. | reverse complement strand
CCGCGGCGGCGCGTATCGCGGCTACGGTGCCACCCAGGGCCAGTTTGCCGTGGAGAGTGCCGTCAACGAGCTCGCCGACATGCTGCATATGGACCCCGCCGACCTGCGCCTTAAGAACATCGTGCGCGAGGGCGAGATCATGCCGCAGTACTACAACGAGAAGCTCAACGCCTGCGCGCTCGACCGCTGCCTGCTGCGCGCGATGGACATGATCGGCTGGCGCGACAAGCCGCTGGCCGTCGACCTGGGCGACCGTGTGCGTGCTCTGGGCTGTGCGCTCACCATGCAGGGCTCGGGCATTTCCAACGTGGATATCGCCGGCATCGACATGCGCCTGGAGGAAGACGGCTTCATTACCATCGGCACCGGCGCCACCGATAACGGCATGGGCGTCGACACGATCCTGCCGCAGATTGCCGCCGAGGAGCTGGGCGTGGAGAGTTCGCTGATCGTGGTGCGCGGCGTAGACACCGACGTGTCGCCGTTCGACGCCGGCTCGTACGCGAGCTCGGGCACGTACGTGACGGGCCTGGCAGCCAAGAACGCCGCGACCGAGCTGCGCGAGAAGATCTGCGCCAAGGCCGCCCAGATGTGGGACGTGGACGCTGCCGACGTGGTCTTCGATGGCCAGTACGTGCGCCTGTCCGACGAGCGTGCCGCGCGCGAGCAGAACCGCTACCTCACGCTGCGCGACTTTGCCAATCTGTGCGTCAAGAACATCGCGGGCGGTGACGCGCTCACCTCGCATGCCTCTGCCTGCCTGCCCGTTTCGCCTCCGCCGTTTATGGCCGGCATTGCCGAGGTCGAGGTCGATAAGGCCACCGGCAAGGTGACCGTGGTGGACTACGCGGCGGCTGTGGACTGCGGCACCGTGATCAACGAGGCACTCGCGCGCGTCCAGGCCGAGGGCGGCATTGCCCAGGGTATCGGCCACGCGCTCTACGAGATCGTCGAGCACGACGACCGCGGTCGCCTGCGCACCGGCAACTTTATGAGCTACAAGCTGCCCACGCGCCTGGATATCGGCAGCATTCGCGTGGCCTTTGAGCCGAGCTACGAGCCGACGGGTCCGTTTGGTGCCAAGTCGATCGGCGAGGTCGTCATCAACACGCCGCTCGCCGCCGTCGCCTCGGCCGTGGCGCACGCCACCGGCCACCAGGTTCGCTCGCTGCCGATCACGCCCGAGAAGGCCCTGCTGGGGGAGTAGGCGAGGAGGCGCTGTACCCGCTCATTGCCTAGCCCGGGGAAACTGCAGCCCACTTTTCAACTGAATTGTGGGCTGCAGTTTCCGTTTGAGGGCCTTGGCGGAAAGTGCATCCCGGAATAGGGGCTCAAAACGGGTTGCAGTTTCCGGTTGATGGCTATAGCGGAAATTGCATCCCATTCCGAGGCCCCAAACCGGGACACGCTTTCCGGCGCATGGCCAGCATCGCCAGGCTGCCGAGTCCTACCGAAGTTGCGGTGGAATAGGGACTGTTTTGGAGGACTGGAGCCCCAAACAGTCCCTATTCCACCGCAACTTCGATGGGGCGGCGGGGGATCCGATGCGTACTCGTGGTGAGGTCGTGAGCTTGTAAAAGGTGTGCGTGCGCTTGCCGTTCGTATCTGCTATCATTCCTAGTCTGTGCGCTCATGCGGGCGTGGCGGAATTGGTAGACGCGCCAGATTTAGGTTCTGGTGGGATTCCCGTGAAGGTTCGAGTCCTTTCGCCCGCACCAACGCATCTGCGTCGGCCTCGGTCGTCGCGACACTTTGTTGCATAAAGGTACCAGCACCTCAGATAAGCTGGGCAGTATGAGGAGGAACGTGTTGAACATCACCGCTTCTGACGTCAAGGACGCCAAGCTCACCGCTACGGTCACCATCCCGGCCGCCGACGTCGACGCCGCGATCAAGAAGGCCTACAAGGACACCGCCAAGAAGTACCGCTTCCCGGGCTTCCGTGCCGGCAAGGCCCCCCGTCCGGTCATCGACTCCGCTCTTGGCGCCGAGGCTACCCTCGCTCAGGCCACCAACGACCTGATCGCCGCCAACGAGCCCGCCGTCCTCAACGAGCTGGACATCGTCCCCACCAAGAACGGTGACTACAAGGAGCTCGACCTCGCCAAGGATCACGAGGACTACACCTACACCGTCGAGTTCTCCCTGCGTCCCGCCGCTGAACTCTCCTCCTTCGACGCTGTCGAGATCGAGATGCCCCCTGCGGAGGTCACCGAGTCTGAGATTAACAACCAGGTCGAGATGCTCCTCAACTACCGTGCCACCTTCGAGGACGTCGAGGGTCGCGCCGTCGAGGCCGAGGATTACGTCACTGTCGACCTCAAGGCCGTCGAGAACGCCGACAACTTTGCCGCCGAGGGCCGTATGCTCATCGCCGGTAGCGACAGCAACCCCAAGGAGTTCAACGAGGCCCTGATCGGCGCTAACGTTGACGACGTCAAGACCGTCACCGGGACCGACGAGGTCGAGGAGGGCGAGGAGGCCGAGACCCACACCGTCGAGGTCACCGTCAAGGGCATCAAGGTCCGCAACACCCCCGAGCTCACCGACGAGCTCGTCAAGTCCGACTTTGGCTTCGACAGCATCGACGCTATGCGCGACGCCATCAAGATCGAGATCGAGCAGGACAAGGCTTCCCGCCTGCCGGCCGAGAAGGAGAACCGTTGCGTCTCCGCTCTCGCCGAGCGTCTGCAGCTCGACGAGATGGACGCCGACTACGAGCAGTCCGTCTTTGAGGAGCTTGGCCAGAACTTCCTGTCCAATCTCGCTGCCCGCGGCATGACTCTGGACACCTGGCTGCCCGCTTCCGGTCTGACCATGGAGCAGTTCATCGGCGACCTGCACAAGCAGGCCAACGACGTTGCCCGTGAGTCCCTGGCTCTGGACGCCCTCGCCCGTGAGCTCAAGATTGAGGTTACCGAGGACGACATCAACGCCGAGTTCGAGAAGGCCGGCGTCAAGGACGTCGAGGCTTCCAAGGCCGAGTTCATTGCCGATGGCCGCATGCCTGCCGTCCGCGAGTCCATCCGTCGCTCCAAGGCCGTCGACCACCTGGTCGAGAACGCCAAGGTGACCGAGGTCGACGAGACCGCCAAGGACGCCGAGTAATTCTCGCCACCTTGCCCGCGAGCGCATGGGTGCGCCCGTGATGGGGTAAAGTTATACACCGGTTATCCGGTTGCTTCGTACGGTGCCAGCCAATGCATAGCATGCGGGCACCGTACGTTTATCTAGAACCAATTTGGTCCGCAAGAGAGAAATGGAGATGCGTATGATCGCTAAGTTCGATTCCGCCCTCGTGCCATACGTTATCGAGCAGACGCCGCGCGGCGAGCGCAGCTACGATATCTATTCGCGCCTGCTCAACGACCGCATCATCTTCTTGGGCGAGGAGATCAACTCCGTCAGCGCCAACCTGGTCGTTGCCCAGCTGCTGCATCTTGAGAGCCAGGATGCCGAGAAGGATATCTCGCTCTACATCAATTCACCCGGTGGCGAGGTCTACTCCGGCCTGGCGATTCTGGACACCATGAACTTCATCAAGCCGCAGGTCTCCACCATCTGCGTCGGTATGGCCGCGTCCATGGCCGCTGTGCTGCTTTCGGCCGGCGCCAAGGGCAAGCGCTTCTGCCTGCCGCACTCCAAGGTCATGATTCACCAGCCCAGCGGCGGTGCCCAGGGTCAGCAGACCGAGATCGAGATCGTTGCCGAGGAGATCAAGAAGACTCGCCGCGAGCTCAACCAGATCCTGTCCGATGCCTCGGGCCAGCCGATCGAGAAGGTCCAGGCCGACACCGAGCGCGACAACTACCTGACCGCTGCCGAGGCCCTCGACTACGGTCTGATCGACCGTATCGTCACCTCGCGCGATCTCGCCGCGAAGGACGCCTAGGATGGCAGGAAACATGCAGGACAACTTTGACGAGAACGGCAACCCCATCCGCTGCTCCTTCTGCGGAAAAGAGCAGGGGCAGGTCCGTCGCCTCGTAAAGGGTCCGACCAACATCTTTATCTGTGACGAGTGCGTCGCCGCCTGCTCCGAGATTTTGGAGGAGTCGCTGGCTTCGGACTTTATGGACGCCGCCCGCAACGGCAAGCTGCCGGGCTTCCTCAACGACCACGGCCAGGCAGCATCCCAGCCCGCCGTAGACCCCGAGACCGAGGGCTTTGAGCTCGAGGACGACCGCCAGGTCATCACGCACGTGCCGACGCCGCACGAGATCTATGACGAGCTCTCGGCCTATGTAATGGGCCAGGAAGACGCTAAGCGCGCCATGTCGGTGGCCGTGTACAACCACTATCGTCGCGTGATCGAGGGCGGCGCCGCGGTGTCTGCCTTTGACGACGACATGGGCTCGCAGTTCGACGACGATATGGACGAGGTAGAGCTCGCCAAGTCCAACATCTTGCTGCTCGGTCCCACCGGTACCGGCAAGACCCTGCTCGCCCAGACGCTCGCGCGCATCCTCGAGGTGCCGTTTGCCATCGCCGACGCCACCGCGCTTACCGAGGCAGGTTACGTGGGTGAGGACGTGGAGAACATCCTGCTCAAGCTTATCAATGCTGCCGATGGCGACATTGAGCGCGCTCAGGTTGGCATTATCTACGTGGACGAGATCGACAAGATCGCCCGCAAGAGCGAG
>CALGZX010000054.1 GCA_937934165.1 uncultured Collinsella sp. | reverse complement strand
AGCTGGCCAAGAAGTACAATCTGGACGCCATCCACGACACCGTCCACGAGATGGCTCGTGACGAGGCCCGCCACGGCAAAGCTTTTGCCGGCCTGCTTAAGCGCTACTTTGGCTAAGCCAACCGCTTGAGACATAACCTCTAGCTCGATGAGGCCCGGACCGTATTGGTCCGGGCCTTTTTCGTGCCTCACGAACTTGTTAACGCCCTGAAATAGGACCGCCTTAGGCATCGGCTTCTCGTCAAAAACTAAGTGAGTAGACTTTTTGGAACTTGCCGAGCACACCACCCATATTGCTTTATAAAGCCGCAGGTAAATGACTTGTTGCAAAACGGCTTGGTCGCCAAAGCGCCAAAAGTCTACTCACTTAGAACCGCAGCCGTCCACGATTGAGCTGTTTTGCGTCTAACGGGCATCTTTCCGTCGATTACTCCCAATTTTGTCCAGTCAACGAATAGTTCAGACCGGAGTAATGCCTCGGCCCTTTGCTCATCCGAGCTTTTATCACGATATTCAGCATCGAGCATCCTGCACACGGCCTTAACGATCGCGTGGAATCTATCCTCATCGGATATCTGTCTGTGTGTCAGGAGAAGTACATCGTAGCCCATGGCCTGAAGCGCCGTCATGCGGTCAGCGTCACGCAAGCCATCCCCTGCGCGTCCGTGCGAGGCCTTTCCCTGACATTCAATGGCCACCTGTCGCCTGCCGTCCGGCGAAGAAAGTAATAGGTCGATATATACACGGGACTTTCCCACAATCGCTCGAGCACTTGTGCTTAACGTCACTTCGACATTGAGCTCTATGCCGCAAAAACCTTCACCTCCCAGGGCTCGTGGCAGTCCAAGCAACAAATATGCCTCGACCTCAAAAGGCGACGCGGCACCCAATGGAACAAGTTGCGATACCGCCATAAATCTATTGCCGTAACGCATCCCGCAAACATCTGAACAAAAACGGTCAAGGTCTCCGCCCAAAACCAAAGCGTCTCGACGCCATAAATTTGAAGCGGCGCCGTCCTCGGACGGGCAGCGCACCCAACCGAACGTTGTCGAAATCGCGCCCGAATCAATTGCACGCGTAAGCTCCGCCTCAAGTGCCACCGGCAGAGCGCACACCGCAAACAAGCCACACATCTCCGCCAACACAAAAAGAAGCTGAAGATCCGTCAGATGCCGCGACATGATAAATGCCGTCAGTAGAGGAGACGTAATCAAAAATCCATGCTCCGTTTCCAGCACGGATTCCCTGGGGAGCTCGCCCAGGAACAGCCGCTGCCTAATGCTGGCAGAGCATGTCCGTTTGCTTCTCATCCGAACCAATGTATACAACGGAAAGCCGAGCACAACCGCAGCCGTCGGGTTACGGGCGAGATCATATCGCTGCCGATCTTCTTCCGGCCGTGGAAGCGGCGGACACAAAGCGCGGACCTGAGGAGGCAAACGCAAATACCTAAAAGCCGATATGTCACAAAGTAAATCCTTCATAGGCACAGGAAAACACGACTTTCAACCCAGCTTGTCTCGCATTGGCGCGAACGCACCAAAAATGGCACCGAACGGACTGTCAAGTTTTCAACAGCCCTCCCCAACTGACCAAAAGCTTGCCGAGAGCTGGACAAAGTTCTGTTGAAAACCCCATTTTTTCGCATGCAGAAGCTTTGCGCGGCAAGTGAGTAGACTTTTTTGAACATCCCGAGTAGGCCGGTCATCCTGCTTTTCAAAACCACAGGTAGATAGCTTGTTACAAAACTGCCTGGTCGCCAAAGTGCCAAAAGTCTACTCACTTAGGTTGCAGAGTGCTCCCATTAGCTGCAATTCCAAGGTATTAAGCACTTTTGGACTCAAATCGTCATACTGAACAAGAATTTGACTTGAGTTTTCAGGGACAGATGCGCCATCGGCACACCAATAGCAGTCACTGACATCGACGAACGGGATACCCGAGCGCGTGAGGGCCCGCACAAAAGAGCTTCCACCCGCTCCGCGCTCTGCAGCCACGGTGCAGTAAAGGCCCGCGTCTGCATGCTCAATCGAGACCTCCCCTGCCGGGAACGCTTTCCGTACAAGCGCCGCCAGGCCATCGCGCGCCTCGCGAGCGCGCACGCGCACGCGGTTCACGTGTCGCTCGTAATCACCCGATTCCAGCAAACGAGCCAAAGCGACCTGGTCAACAGAGCTCACCGATGAGGCGTAAAAACCAAGGTTGTGCCTAAACCGCTCCATTAGCTCATCGGGCAGCACCATGTACGCCAAACGCAACGCCGACGACAGGCTCTTCGAAAACGTGTTGGTGTAGATAACCGACTGGGCGGCATCGATCGACGCGAGCGCGGGAATCGGCTTACCAGCAAGGCGAAACTCGCAATCAAAGTCATCTTCGATGAGATACCGGCCCGGCTGCTCGGCGGCCCAGCTCAGAAGCGCATAGCGACGCGCAATGCTCGTCACAAGACCGGTCGGATACTGATGGGATGGCATCAGGTGAAGAACATCGGTCCCGCTTTTCTGCAGAGTGCTCAAGTCCACGCCCTCATCATCCAACGGGATATGTCGTACTTTGCAGCCCATAGCCTGATAGATGCGCGTCAGGCGCAAATAGCCCGGATCCTCAACGGCATACACCTTGTCGGCTCCAAGCAGCTGAACCAACATGGTATCGAGCAGCTGGGCGCCCGCGCCGATAACAATGTTGTTGGGGTCGACATTCATACCCCTTGTCCCGCGCAGATGATGAGCAATTGCGCGTCGTAGCCGAGCGGTGCCCTGTGCTGGCGCGGGCGAAAAGATCTCGCGTTCGTCTTCGGATGCCAGCGTCGCCCGCAGTGCGCTTTGCCAAAGCCGCGCCGCCTCCAAAGTGGAAGGAGAAAGTGCGTCGAATTGCTCGACCCGTCCATCAACATCATGTGCGTTAAGACCCGCAGGAGCGGAATCTCGATCAAGCTCTGTCTCAGCCAAAGGCAAAACCGGTGCATCCGGAAGCTCACAAGCGTAGTAGCCACGACGCGGCTTTGAGCAAATATAGCCCTCGGCAAGTAACTGGCTATATGCATTCTCGATGGTAATGACACTGATTCCCAGATGACTGGCAAAGGCACGCTTAGACGGAAGATGCTCCCCCGCCGCAATGCGTCCAGCAACGATATCATCTCGAATTTGCTGGTAAACATACTCATAGAGCGATGCTCCGCCGCGTTTTTCCAAATTGTAGTCAAGCATGAGCCTATCACCTGACCTTATTAAGTCATTCAATCTGGTATTAGTCTGGCCTTATTATAATCTCGGAAACTGAATATTTCGCCATACCCAGCTCCCCGATAGGATGTTCCGTCAAGTAATGCACATGCCAACCAAGGGAGCAGTCATGGCAGAACAGACCAGCAAGACAGATCGCGTCAAACTCAATCGCGAGCTCGCGCAGATGCTCAAAGGCGGCGTCATCATGGACGTCACCACGCCCGAGCAGGCACGCATCGCCGAAGAGGCAGGCGCCTGCGCCGTTATGGCTCTCGAGCGCATCCCGGCCGACATCCGCGCCGCAGGTGGTGTGTCGCGCATGAGCGACCCCAAGATGATCAAGGGCATCCAAGAGGCCGTCTCCATCCCCGTCATGGCCAAGTGCCGCATCGGTCACATTGTCGAGGCGCAGGTCCTGCAGGCCATCGAGATCGACTACATCGATGAGTCCGAGGTTCTCTCCCCTGCCGACGATGTCTACCACATCGACAAGACCCAGTTTGACGTCCCATTTGTCTGCGGTGCCCGCGACCTGGGCGAGGCGCTGCGCCGTGTTGCCGAGGGCGCCACGATGATCCGCACCAAGGGCGAGCCGGGCACGGGCGACGTCGTCCAGGCTGTGCGCCATATGCGCAAGATTCAAAAGCAGATCCGCGACGTTGTTGCCCTGCGTGACGACGAGCTCTTTGAGGCAGCCAAGCAACTGCAGGTTCCGGTCGAGCTGGTGTGCGAGATCCATGCCACGGGCAAGCTTCCCGTCGTGAACTTTGCCGCCGGCGGCGTAGCGACCCCCGCCGACGCCGCGCTGATGATGCAGCTGGGTGCCGAAGGCGTCTTTGTGGGCTCGGGCATCTTTAAGAGCGGCGACCCGGCCAAGCGCGCCGCCGCCATCGTCAAGGCCGTGGCAAACTTCACCGATGCCAAGCTCATTGCCGAGCTTTCGGAGGACCTGGGCGAGGCCATGGTCGGCATCAACGCCGACGAGATCGAGATCATCATGGAGGAGCGCGGACGCTAGTCCGGCAGAAAGGATCGCACATGAGCGATTATGCAGACCAAACGGTCGCCGTGCTGGCGGTCCAAGGTGCTTTTGCCGAGCACGAGGCGAGGCTGTCCGAGCTGGGCGCACACTGTATTGAGCTGAGGCAGGCGGCTGATTTGAAGCAGGGCTTTGACCGTCTGGTACTTCCCGGCGGCGAGTCTACCGTTCAAGGGAAGCTGCTTGATGAGTTGGGCATGCTCGAGGAGCTTCGTGCCCGTATCGCTGAAGGCATGCCCGTCCTGGGCACCTGCGCCGGCCTGATTCTGCTGGCTCACGACCTTGCCGCCCATGACGATAAGGGCACGCCCCGTTTGGCAACCATGGATGTGCTTGTCGAGCGCAATGCCTACGGCAGGCAGCTCGGCAGCTTTCGAACCAAGGGACAGGTAGCCGGCATCGACGGTGAAGTGCCGCTGACGTTTATCCGCGCGCCCCGCATCGTCGAGGTCCACGGCGACGCAAAGGCCTTAGCGAAAGTCGACGGCCGTATCGTCGCCGCGCGCCAGGGCAACCAGCTCGGCGTAACCTTCCACCCCGAACTCGATGAAGACACCCGCCTCCACGAACTGTTCCTACAAATGTAGGCATCGAAATCAACAAACGAAACGAGAGTGGATAATTTCCCACTTTGAGCTTAAATGCAGGCTCAAACCGGGAGATTGTCCACTCTCATGCTATGTAGTCGTTGGGGACGTTCTTAAACGACTAGTCAAACAAGAACGTCCCCAATGACTACCTTTTGGCAAGTTTGAATCAAGGCAACGCCGATGTTTTGGTACCGACAGACACTATGACCCAATCCGAGGGCACTAAAAAGATAGGAGCCCCCGCTCGTGA
>CALGZX010000053.1 GCA_937934165.1 uncultured Collinsella sp. | reverse complement strand
GGGTTTCCCTTCTTCGGGCGACCCCCTTTGCCGCCTGTCCTCTGCCCGTTTACAGAGCTGTCGATGTTGGGTTTCGCAAGTTTCCAGATCGTGCTCATAACGCCCTCGAAATCGGGCTCTTTCCCGGCGAAGGCGTAGGACGTTATGGCGTCGTAGAAAGCCAGCCTCTTCTCGTCGTCCAAATCCTGCGCCGCCTCGTAGAAACTCGCGAAGAACGAGAACTTGTTGATCGGTTCGCCCATCTTGCCCCCCCTTAGAACGGGATATCCTCGTCGTAGACGGCCTGCGAGGCCTCTGCGACGGCGGGCGACGGCGGGCACGAGGGGGAGCCGCCGCGTCCGGACATGAGCTCGATATCGTCCACGACAACCTCGATCTTGCTGCGCTTGCTCCCGTCGCGCTCCCACTGGCTCCAGCGGAGCTTGCCCTCGATGGACACCTTCGTGCCCTTGTCGAGGTAGCGCGAGAGGCTCTCGGCACGGGCGCCGAACATGGTGCAGTCGATGAAGTTGGGATAGTCCTCCCACTCGCCCGTCTGCTGGTTCTTGCGGCGGTCGTTCACGGCAACGCCGAAGCCGAGCACCGGAAGTCCGCTCGCCGTGGAGCGCAGCTCGGGGTCGCGCGTCAGGTTTCCGCTGATGATAACTCGGTTGATGCTCATAGCTAGCCTCTGTACTCTCTGTCGATCTGCGCCTCCAGAAGGCGCGCGTCGAGCTTGTAGACGTTGAGCGCCTCGCGGGCGCTGTCGTATTCGACCTGCGCGCAGTCGCGCGTGAACATGGGGACGGAGACGCGGTCGTCGCCCTTGAGGATCATGGCAATCATGGTCGCGCTGCAGCCGTCTGCCTTGAGGGACAGCGCCGCGGCGGCCTTGGCCGTCTGGTACTCGGTCTCGGCCTTGGCAAGCGCAACTCCGCGGCGTTTCAGCTCCTCGGATGCCTTCTTCATCAGGTCGCGGTCGCGCACGAGGTCTGCTATCAAATCGCTCATAGCTCGGCCTCGAACTCGGAGGCGACGAGGTTGAAGAACTCGGCGTTCTCCTCGTAGTCGGAGCGCATCTTCACCCCGTCGGAAATCTTCTCCGGCGTAGACCCGTGCTTCTCGGCGTATGCCTTGCATGCCGCCCACAGGCGCGCCTTGGCGTCCCTCACGGGGTCTTTCCTCGGCTGGTCGGGCTTCTTCGCGCCGATACGCTTCTGCATGTCGTAGGCGGCCTTCCCGTTGCACGAGACGGCGAGGTCGGTTATCTTCCCGTCCTCGACTTTGATGCGCGTGACGGCGAACCTGTCGTAGCAGACGGGGTTGCCGTTGCGCCCCTTCTTGATATCGCAGATGCCCGTCGGCACCCATATGTCCGGGGCCGTGTACAGCTCGCGCCCGATTCCCCAGCAGAAGCAGGCCCGCTTGAAGCTGTCCGACGACTCGCCTTTCTCCGACTCGGTGTTGGACTCAACCCCGCAGTCGGACTTCCACACCCACTCCCCGTCGATACATATACCGACGCGGCAGAACATTCTGCCCTTGACCTCGTAGTGCTCGCGCTGCCAGTTCTCCGGCCCTACCACCTCGTCGAGGATGCGCATATCGCATCGGGCGTCCTTGTAGAGCAGCAGCCACACGCCCTTCCCCTCCACGATGCGCGACACGCGCACGTCGATCTCGCCGACTTCGAGCGCGCGGAAGTTGAGCTCCGTCATGCCGCATCGCCTCCCGAGCACGTCCGCATCGCCGATTCGACGGCCTTGATGGTCATGTCAACGACGGTCTGGATGTCGGCGAGATCGACCTTCTGCGGCAGATCGCACACGAGGGGCACAGTCTTGATCTCGTCGGCGGCGGAAGCGGCGTCGCAATCATGGACGGCGCACGCCGCCCGCACGGCATCGTTCCTGTTCTCGTAGGCCATGATCGGCTTGGAGTTGTAACCTCTGCCCATGACAACGTACACCTGCCTCATGCCGCATCACCGTCCCCCAGAAGCAGCGCCTCGACGCCGCCGGGCATCGCCTGGAGCCTGGGCACCACGTCTTCGGGCCTGCACCCTCGCACCATCGTCCCCTTGGCGAGCTTAGGGCGGTACTCGACGCCCGGGACGACCATGCCCGAGTCCATGTAGCAAACCACATCCCCCACGCGCTCCATGGCCTTCTCCCAGCCGTCGGCGAGCTCCACCCTCTCCTGGACGGCCTCGGCGAGCACGTCCGGCTCGAACACGCCCTCCAGCGCCTTGATACAGCTCTCCATCATGTCGGGCCTGATCGTCCGCTTTACGGTTGCGAGCCCGTAATCCAGGGCAAACGACTCGAACGCCTTCTTGTCCGCCAGCTCGTAGCCGTCTGACGCGAAGGTAACGGTGAGCTCGCCCACCTTCTCGCCGGAGACCTTGAGGGCCTTCTTCTCCACACCGTCGTCCAGGTACGCCTCGCGCATGGAGTCGTCCGCCTCGGCGCGCACGTCCTTCAGGCGGGCGTCCACCGCCTTCTTCAGGGCGGTCAACACCGCCAGCTTCTCGTTAACGTTCATGCTTCCTCCAATGTAACGACGATGCGCGGCTCGCCTGATGCGAGAAAGAAATCCTCCGACAGGTTCCCAATGTAGGCCCAATCGTCGTTCGGTATGATTCCGGCCTCTTGCAACGCGTCGTTGATGACCTTTCGGCCGAAATTGCTGATGTTGTCCTTGTCTCGAACGGAGCCGTTCTTCTTGTCCGGCTTCTCGTACCACGTGTAGTGGATATTCACACGCCCCATGGGGGCGAGACGCGCGGCCTTTATGGCCCATAGGACTACGTCTTGGTTCTCGCGCTTCATCGCTCTGCCCTTCGACCAGTGAGACCGGCATGCGTCCGTGTACTCGTTAAGGCCGTCGAGGCGTCCCGGTATGGTGAACTCCTGCCTCATATCTCCACCTCCGTGAAGGCGTCCACCTTCGAGCGGCCCATGCGGAAGCAGGAGCGGTAGATCGCGCGCTCCACGGGCTTCATCTGCTCCAGGAAGATGCGCGCGAAGGCGGGCGTGTAGGCGTTTTTAACCTCCACGCGGAACCGGTGGCGCATCATGTGGGTCACGGCATCCGAGCTGATATAGCCCGTCTCGTCGCCGTCCCTCTTGGCCGTGGCGCACCAGAACTGCCACTCGTCGTAGTGGGTCGCGGCCCAGCGCCGAGCCTCCTGCATAAGCTCCTCGCCCTCGCCCCCGAGGCCGGGGAGGGCCGTCTGGTTCGACGGCGGGGCGAGGCGCCTCACAGCAGCCCCTTGCGCTCTGCGTCGATTCCCTTCATCGCCATCCTCATAATCGATTCGAACGAAGTCTCGGCCATTTTTCTGGCCTTGAGGCCCTTTGCCCGCTCGGCATCCATCCCGTCGAGCAGCACGCTCGCGAGCACGTTGGCGCCGGCGTTGAAGAACTTGAGCGTATCGATATCGTCCTCCCTCGGATCGTCGGTAACCGGAGCCTCGACCATCGAGAGAGCCCGCATGATATCTGCCTTCGTGTACGTTCTCACAAGATCGCCTCCCATATCAGCCACAGCGCCCCGGCGGCCGCGAACAGCCACGGCAGGCCCCGGCACATGCGCTCCCAGTCGGTATGTGGTATACTTCCACCGTCTTCACAGACGGATGCGCGCTGACTTTCTACGGTGGGCGCGCTTTCCTTTTCTTCAGGCACTCTTCCCCCTCCCCATTTCGATCCATTCCTCGGCGCTTTCTACAGACACGTGCATGCCACGCGTCCGGCCAGGCGGGATGAACGTCTTGAGCCTGTCAGCCGCGGCTTCCTCGTACAGCGTGCTCAACGGATAGTCGGTGATGAGCGCCACTTCTCGCATCTTGTAGGCATTCTTGCGCGGCAGCCCGACCGCTTCCGCCATGTCCAAAAAGCTTTTCTGCATGCGTCCTCCTTCCTCTTCGTCGTTGCATTCCCGCTTGCGCAGCGGGCCTCTCTCCCGCCTCGGTGTGCGGGGGCGCGTGCGGGATCTACCGCCGCGTCGATTCGGTTGTCAAGGTGCTCTCCCGATAGGCACGGGAGCGGCAGCACGTTCCGTGCGCGAGGAGGGGGAATCGCTCGGCGGGCGCTTAGCCCTGTGCTGCCGGTTCCGCGCCTATCGGGAGTTCGGTATCTCGGCACTTACAGAGCGTCAGCCAGATCCTTAACTACCTTGGTCACCGGGTCGTTGCTCCATGCAGCGAGTTCCTGGTATCCAGAACCGATGCACGCCAAGCTCATCAGCATGGCAAATGCGGCAACTCCAGCGATTAGGAGCGCATTGGCGAATCGTGAGCGCGCAATCGACGGCAACGCACAGGGCCAGCCTTATCGCAAGTCGGACACCAGCCCGACGGCGATGCATACAAGATCGATAATGGCCAACACCGCGGCCGCAGCCATGAGAGCAGACGCCGCGTCCGCTGCTCCGATCATGAGCATGAGCAGGCCGAGAGAGCCGACGATCGCCATCAAGACAATCAGAGCCACGGAGATCCTGACGAACAGCCATTCCGGATACCACAGCGCGCGGCCTCCGGGAAGGCTGATGCCGCTTAGGCGGTCGTAGCCCCGCTCGATCAGCTTCTCACTGCTGAAAGAAAACACCATTGCGCAACTCCTTTACCCATCGCACTTATGCGCCTACTTCGTGAGCGAAGCGTTCCTCGGAGTTCTCGTGAGCATGAAGCGCCTCACCGCGTTCGGCGTCTCCTCGCATTGCCTCGCGGTGACGGCGCACGCTCTCACGAATTTCTTCCCGGAACTTCTCTTGCTCTTCGGGTGGAGCAATAACCAGCTTCATTTCGCCCTCTCCGTTTCCTCGTGTCACGCCGTCTAACTCGCGAGCTTCTTCGAGCAGATGACAGCTCCCGCCTGCATCCCTGCGAAAAAGAACATGGATGACAAGGCCGCATGATCCATACCGTCGATGCGGGCGAAACATAGAGGCAGGCACCCCGACCTCGACCGCGCGCGTCTTGGAATAGGGACCGGCGGAATCGATCGATTCAATCCTGATGACAACGCCCATGCCGATCAGTCTCCTTCCTCTACTTTCTGTTAAACAGAAGACACCCCAGCTAGTTCGCATAACCTGAATTGCTCCGGATGCTTTTCCCTGTTGATGTAGCATTGCTTTGAAAGTTTAGCCTTTTCAGACGCGGATTCTAGCGTCATGCCAGATGCTTTCCTAGCAGCAATAAACTTTTCGCTATCAATAGCCGAGTCAACCTCCTTTCAACAAATCGAATACTAGCACGAGCCACGGAAGAAAGCCATAGAGAAAATCTGCGAGCATTTCAGCCTCAAAGAAGACGACATGCTCTCTGATAGCTATGGGCTTGCCGCAAAAGAACACGGAGGGACCAACGTACTCCCCAAGGGCGCAATCCATCCCATTTGCGACGCGACCGCATGGGCACCAATCCGAGGTCGTGTCCATGCGGGGAAGCCCGCCGAGCCGGAGGAGGTGAAGGAGCTTGCGGCCCTGCCCGCCACGATCCTCGATGCTCACCCGAACGCGTATTTCCTGCAAGTCGAGGGCGACTGCATGGACAAAGTCTATCCGGAGGGGTGCCTGATCCTCGTCGATCCAGAGCGCGAGCCGTCCAACGGCTCCATAGCGGCGGTGTCCATCGACGGGCACGACGCGGTGATGCGCCGTCTGCTGCGCACCCCATCCACGATGGTGTTGTCCCCCGAGGGCTTCAATGGGGAACACGAGGACATCATCATCACGGCCGACAGCGGGCATACGGTACAGCTCATCGGCACTGTCGTATGGTTTCAGGCGAGCAAGGAAATGGAGTAGGAGAACGATCATGAAGGAATACATAGAACGACTCCAACAACGCTGCTATGATGCGGCGGCCGGCAATCTCTCGAAGGACGAGATGGATGCCTTGATAGATGAAGCGATGGGGGGATTTTCCTCGTTGCCGATCTTCGGAAGAAACATATCGATTGCAGCCAACCAAAGGAACTGGAGTATGCTCGCGGGAGCCCTAGGAGCATGCATGTCCGTCGAATCTGGGTCGAGCAGGACGACCGTGACTCAAGTTTCGAAAAGCGTATCGGAGTCTTCTTCCTCGGTCCACATGTCGATTTCGCAAGTGTTTGAATCGGTGGAGAGGGATAGCGGCCTCACCGACGAGGAGAAGGCCGAGTTGCAATCGTTGCTGGTGGAGGCGAAAAAGACGGCAGCATCCAAAGACAGCGGCGCTTTTGCGAAAATCGGCGCGAAGATCATGGAGGGCGTGGAGAAAGCCACCCCCGGGGTTGTCTCTGGCGTGTTAGGGTACCTCACATCGCTCGCCTTGAAATTCCTTGGGGCATAACGCCGCGACTTTTTTAGTTGATCGAAGGCCTCACGGAGCATGAGCGCAGGGCCGCCGCAGCGAGCGTGGAGTAAAGTGATCTTCTTACAGATGGAAAACAATTGTAAAAATATTTGTAATCCGTATTTACACATATATTTACACGTGTTATACTATTCGTGTCGAAAGGACAGGGAATGAAAAGCTATTCGTCGAGGGAGGTAATCGAGCAGCTCAAGGCCGACGGCTGGTATTTCGTGGGCGCGGTGGGGAGCCATCACCAGTTCAAGCACCCTACCAAACCGGGGCGCGTCACGGTGAAGCACCCGACGCGGGACATACCGCCGAAGACGCTCAAGAGCATCGAGAGGCAATCGGGGCTGCGGTTCAAGTAGCCCCTCCCCCTCGCGAGGAAAGGACGCGATATGAAACGACCCGACACCTACTGCTACCCCGCCGTGTTCGCCTACGAGCCCGGCTACGAGATCGCCGTGGAGTTCCCCGATCTGGGCGTGGCCACGAGCGGCGCGACCGACGCCGAGGCGCTGGCGTCGGCCCGCGAGCTTCTGGGATGCGTCATGTTCGGCCTGGAGGAGGACGGCGAGAACATCCCCGAGCCGTCGCGCCTCGATGCCGTGGAGGTCGCCGAGAACGAGCGGCCGGCGCTCGTGGACGTCTATATGCCCTCCGTGCGCCTCGCCCAGTCCACGAAGGCGGTGAACCGCACCGTGACGCTGCCCGCGTGGCTCAACGCGCTGGCTGTCGAGCGGGGCGTTAACTTCTCGCAGACGCTGCAAAGCGCCCTGCGCGAACAGCTGCACGCATAAGACAACAGAAAGCCCCGCGCATCACAGGGCGGCAACCCTAGCGCGAGGCTTATGGAGTACCAACCGAATAATCGGAAGGCAGGTGAGATTATACCATGCCCAGAAAGCGCAAGCGACGCTCATGGGGTTCCGTCACAAGCATCACCAAGACCAAGCACGTGCTGCGCTGGATGGAGAACACTCCCGAGGGTCGCAAGCGACGCTCCCGCACCTTCGAGGGCACCTACAAGGAGGCGTGCTTCGAGTTGAGCCGCCTCGAGGTCGAGCGTTCCGAGGATCGGCCCGTGCCGACCATCGGCGATGCCCACCGTATGTGGTTCGAACCATGGATGGATCGGAGGGTTGCAGAGGGCCGTGCGAAGCCCAACACGCGCGAGGCCTACGCCATCTGCTGGCGCAACGTGGTGGAGCCCCGCTGGGGATCGGTTCCCGTGGACAGCGTGGAGCCCGCAAAGGTTCAGCAGTGGTTCCTGACTCTCTCGGCTGGCAACGCGCAGCACGCCATCGTCATCCTGCGCAAGGTTCTGGATTTCGCCGTGCAGTACGACCTCGCGGAAGTCAACAAGTTCCGACTCCCCTACGAGATGCCAGCCAGAAAGGCCGCCGTGCGGCGAACCGGCACCTACGACCTCGCACACGCGGAGGAGATGCTCGAGCGGCTGCACGGCTCGCCCGTCGAGTCTCCTTACATCGCGGCGTGCTTCGGCGGCGCGCGCACGGGCGAGTCGGTCGGCGTGAGGCCCGAGGAAGTGGATCTGGTCGAGTCCCACGGGCTCATGCTCGCCGTCGTGCCCATCGTCAGGCGCATGGAGAAGTCGGGCGACGCCCCCATGCCTGACGGCGACCTGAAGAACCCGCAGAGCGTGAGAACGACGGTGATACCGGAGCCCTACGGCACACTCTACTACGAGCTCGCCCAGCAGCGCCTCTCCGCCGGCGTCGAGTGGATGGCCGACCGGGGCGACGGCCTGCCGATGAACACGGCCGTGCTCAAGCGTCTCTGGGAGGCCGAGGCCGGCAAGGATGCGATCCCCTTCGCCAACCTCCGCAACTCGTGGTGCTGCGACCACGTGGCCATAGCGCCTGGCGGAGACGATGACGCCATAAAGGGCATGTCTCGCGTGCTGGCCGAGGTGATAGACGAGCTCTACGAGGCGTCGAAGCTGCTGGACGACGAAACGGGCAATGAGTGAGCACCGGCTGCGCGCCGTCATATACGCGCGCTACAGCAGCCACAACCAGCGCGACGAGCTGGGCCGGTTCGCCTAGTCCTTGGGGGTGATCACTATGCCGTCTCGCTCCCCGACTTTGCGAAGCACAACCTCGCAGCCCATCGCCTCGGCGAACTTGCAGCTGGTTGACATGGCGAGGTCGCGCCTTTTGTACATGTCGTTCGTGTACTGCGATGACTTGCCGGCGCGCCTCGCCAGCTCTGCATTGGTAAGTCCCTCTGCGTCCTTCATGGCCTTTATGGCGTCGTTGATTATCATGGCGCCTCCCTTCGGGTTCCATTATACATAGTTCTATGTAGGATATGTGGAGGTCGCTGATATACCTAGATTTATGTATTAATACATAGTATTATGTATTCATCGGCAAGAGAGAGAAGGAGCAGGAAATGACGAAGATCACGAACCAGTACGGCAAGGAAATCAACCTTGAGGATGCGGCAAACATCATGGATGCGGAGATTTGCGAAGAGGTTCACGCCATGAACCTTGACACCGATCAGGAGTGGTGGGACGAGTACTGCCGCCGCCACGAAGCCAAGCACGGCGAAGAGTTCGAGGCAGATAAGCTCAACGGCCAGTGGTAAATAAGGGAATCAGGAAAAGCGAAGCCGCCCCCGCAAGGTGCAGGGGCGGCGCAGGAACCCCCGGCACGCTGATGATTGGACGGCTGGCGCACCGGGCGAACGAGAGGATTGTAGCATGGATACGCGAATCACGAGGGTTTTTAGAGAAGATGGAAAGGTCACCATCATCCATTGCGGAGCGTGGCCCGACATAACCGCTTACGAGCGCGTTGAGGTCGATGGGGAACGATATTTCAGGCTCGCGCATTACGGCGAGCACAAGTTGTACCGACCTAACCAACGGACGCGGCGTATGGAGTACGTCAGGAGCATCTAACAACCACCGCCCCGCTCCGGCGGGGCATTAAGGGGAAAGAATCATGAAGTATGCGAGGATCGAAGAACTTCCACTTGCGAAGCTCGTCAATGGGAAATACGAACTCTCTGACCCATACGACAAAAAACGATACGTGACGTGCAGGGTGTATGGCGAAATGAGCGATGGCACAAAAGTGTGGGTGGACGAACATTCGAACCAATACACACGTTCGTTGTTCTTTGGCAAATACTACTTCATTACCTTGTAGATATTCACCGCCCCGCTCCGGCGGGGCAACCAGAAAGGAAGCACCATGAACAAGACGCGCAGAATCCAACTCGAAGCGATCGCGCAAAAGCTGGAAAGCCTGCAAGGCGACCTCTACACCATCATGAACGAGGAAGAGGAAAGCTACGACAACATGCCCGAGAGCATCCAGGGCGGAGAGAAAGGAGAAACCGCGCGAGCTGTCATCGATCTGTTGGGTGAAGCCGGTTGCTCCTTCGACGAACTCGTGGACTCCATAAGGGCGGCGGCGGAATGAAACCATCGGTGCATCGTGCTTGGATGCCAGATTAGCGTCGAAGACCAACACGCGTAGATAAGCTCCCGCTTCGGCGGGCTTTTTCTTCGCCCAAATATTTACGTATATTTATAGTCGATATTACTTTACGTTTAAATAAACGTGTGCTATAATGGATTCATCGAAAGGGACGAGGGAAGGAAAGCAAGATGAAGTACAGCGAGATCGCCAGCTACGCCGGGATCAACGCGGTGGACGCGGGCAAGGTAGCCGATCTTGCCGAGTCGATCAAGGCGAACGGCTGGCAGGGCGCGCCCATCCTCGTGTGCAACATGGGCCTCGTGACCGGCTCCCACCGCCTCGCAGCCCTCGCAGAGCTCGATGCCGACCTCGACTACGACGGCGACGCTCTCGACCAGGACGTGGCCGAGGACGTGGCCGACGAGGTAAACGCCTACTGCGAGCGCGAGGGAATCGGATACGACGAGATCCGGTTCGACCGCCTGCGCGACGTTTTCGCCGGCACGTGGGTTGAAGAATACAAAGACCAGATCGTCGAGTGGTAGCGGAAGGGAGCGTGGTCAGGATGGGCAAGAGGTACACGGTCGAGTAGTACACCGTCACCCGCAGGGACGGCGGAAACTGGGACGACCAGAGCGCGCGCGAAGTCTCGGAGTTCGACACCCTCGAAGAGGCCAGGGCGGCGTTCGAGGCGGTGGACGTCCGAGGCCAGTGGCTCACCGAAAAGCTCTCGTCGAGCCTACGGCTCATGACGAGCAAGGTCATGGAGGCCGAGCTGTGCGTAAACGAGCTGGACGAGGATGGGGAGATCGCCGAT
>CALGZX010000052.1 GCA_937934165.1 uncultured Collinsella sp. | reverse complement strand
CACATGCAAAACGAGAACACGCTGCGGCCGTTGGGAAGATGGGCGACGAGCTTGTAGGGGGCTGCTCCGAGGGCAGGATGTCCCGCCAAGGCTCCATATTGGGCTCGGTCGATGTCGCGCTGCGGATGCTCGATGCGAACGCCCATGGCAAAGGTCTTTTGTGCGAGGGCCACGTTGTGGTCCTTAAGGAGCTCAAAAATATCGCGAGCAGAATGCCCGCAGGCGAGGATGAGGTGCTTTGTCTCGATTGGCTCGCAAGCGGCGTCTTGGGACGATTGGACATCAATACCGGTAATGGCGCCAGACGCGTCGATGTGAATGTCGACGAGCTTTGTTCGATAACGGACGACACCTCCGAGCTGCTCGATGCGCTGGGATATAGCGGTGACAACCGTGGGAAGGATGTCGGAGCCAATGTGCGGCTTGGCATCCCACAGAATATCGCGGGGCGCGCCCGCCTCGACGAAGGTTTCGAGGATAAGGCGATGGGCGGGATTTTTGGTTCCCGTATTGAGCTTGCCGTCCGAGAAGGTCCCCGCGCCGCCCAGGCCAAACTGGATATTGCTCTCGGGGTCGAGAATGCGCTCCTTTAGAAAGAGATCGATCGCATGCGAGCGGCGAAATGCTGGGTCGCCGCGCTCGATGAGCAAGGGCTTAAGACCCGCTTCGGCAAGGGTGAGTGCAGCGAAAAGGCCAGCGCATCCGGCGCCGACAACGACAGGGCATTCTTGAGGTGCGTCGGAGACGGGGGAGGGGAATGAGGGCCCATCGTCCTCTATCGCGCGTACGCGCGAGCGGTCACGCTCGGCGACGCTGTCGACCGCTTCTCGCTCGAGGTGGGGACTAGTCAGCTCAACACGAAAGCTCAGGATAAAATGGACGTCTCGTTTTTTGCGAGCGTCGATTGACTTGCGGTGGAGCTCGATGGACTTGATCTCGGAGTCCTTGCAACGTAGGACGCGCTTGGCGACTCGCTTGCCAACAATGAGGCAGGCATTTTCATCGCCGGCTTCATCGAGCGACGCGTTGACTTGGGTGATTTCGATCATCGAGGTCTCCTTAGAGGCAAGAAAGAGGCCGTCCGGTATCCCAGACGGCCCGAATGCGTTTTTGATTATAGACTGCGCGGCTACAGGCTGCTTGCAGCGCGAATGCCCGAGAGCCATGCCCACGCAAGGTTAAAGCCTCCGCAATCGGCGTCGATGTCGAGCGCTTCGCCGCAGACGTAAAGCGGGGTGTCGACAACGCTACGCGCGCGTAGACTGGGTGTTGAGATGCTCTCGACAGATACGCCACCACGCGTGACCTGCGCCGAGCGCTCCTCGGCGGTTCCTTCGACGAGCAACTTAAAGTGCTTGAGGATCGAGACCAGGTGGATGACATCGTTGGAGCCTGGATGGCACTGCTCGAACGCTGTGCAGACGACGCGGGAGAGTTGTGGGGCGAGCATGCCGTCGAGCCAACGGGGATCGCGGGGCGAAAAGCCGCCGAGCAGCTCAACGCGCCGGTTGAGCATATCGAGCAGCTCGTCTTTGGAGAGGTCGGGGAAAACGTCGAGCAGGATCGTATCGCCGTGCTGGATACGACGGGAGAGGTTGAAGACAGCGACGCCCGAGATACCGAAGGTTCGAAACAGGACTTCACCGTCTTCGTGCCAGAGCTCATTATGATTGCGGGCGAGCGTCAAGCGGGCGCGGACGCGCAGGCCATCCAACGTCTTGAGTGCCGCCCGATCGCCGACGACCGTTGCCGATACGGGGCAGAGGATGGGGCGCAGCGAAGTGAGGGGGAGGCGAAACGTATCGGCGATACCGGTGGGGTTGCCGCCCGTGGCGATAATTACGGCATGTGCCTGCAGGGCCTCGTTCTTGCGAGGGACATCGGCGAGCGCTTTCCGAAGCGAGCGGAGCTCCGATTTTCGGTCGTCGTGCTTTTTTGCCTTGAGCGCCCGCGCTGGACGGTCTATTTGGAGTGCCCAACCTTCGGAAGCTTTGTGCGCCGAGGTAACGTTGGCTCCGCAGATTAAGGTGATACCTAGGCGGTCGCAAACGTTGAGAAGCGCGTCGCGCACCGATTCTGCGCGAAGGGAGCGCGGGTACAGCCGGCCTTCCTCGGAGGTTGTCATGATGCCCAGCGAGGAGAAGAAACCCATAAGCTCTTGTTCGGGTTGGGGGCCCATGACAGATTCGACGAATGCGGGGTGGTTATACCGCTGTGGATCAATCAATTCGTTGGAGAGGTTGCAGCGGCCGTTGCCGGTCGCAAGGAGCTTAAGGCCGCAGGCGACATCGCGCTCAACGATGCAGACGTTTTTGCCAGCGCGTGCGGCCGTAATGGCGGCGGCGAGGCCTGAAGCCCCGCCGCCGATTACCAAGACGTCATAGAAGGCGCTCGTGTTCACTTAGGCCTCGTCGGTCTCGTGCGGGGTAATGGCCTCGACGGCAGAGATTGCCTTGGGCAACATGCCATCGGGCAGTGCGGTCTCGACCTCGCCCTTATCGCAGGCCTCGGCGAGTGCCGGATTAATGGGAAGCTGGCCCAAGATGTCGAGGTTATAGCGCTCTGCGACCTCGGGGAGCTTGCTCTTGCCAAAGACCTCGATCTTCTTGCCGCAGTCGGGACACTCAATATAGCTCATGTTTTCGACGATGCCCAGAATGGGGACGTTCATCTTCTCGGCCATGTTGACCGCCTTGGCGACGATCATCGAGACCAGATCCTGCGGGCTCGTGACGATGACGATGCCGTCGACGGGCAGCGACTGGAAGACGGTGAGCGCGACGTCGCCTGTTCCCGGAGGCATGTCGACCAGCAGGTAGTCGATGGGGCCCCACGAGGTCTCGCTCCAGAACTGCCTAATGGCGCCTGCGATGACCGGACCGCGCCAAAGGACGGGGTCGGTCTCGTTTTGGAGCAGCAGGTTGGAACTCATGACCTTGACGCCATGCTCGGAGATTTCGGGCAGCATAAGGTTGCCAAGGGCATGGACGTGGCGTCCGCTCATACCGAACATCTTGGGGATAGAGGGACCGGTGATGTCGGCATCGAGGACGCCGACCTTGTGGCCGTGACGGGCAAGCTCGGTGGCGATGGCACCGGTGACAAACGACTTGCCGACACCGCCCTTGCCGGAAAGCACGGCGATGACGCGTTTGACCTCGGACAGCGTATTCTCCTCAAATTGCGACGGCGACGTTTGTCCGCCGGCGGCCTGTGCGTGCTCGCAACCCATGTATGACTCCTTTGTATATGTTGGGGCCGGGGCCCCGTGATGTGACACGAGCGTCATTGTACCCTCGTTTGCGAGCGGGAGTCATTTACGATGCATTTGGGCCGAGCGTGCTTGCAATACGATGGGTCCAAGCGAATGGGCGGGCTTACTGAACTTTGCTGGCGAACTCGAGGTATTGCATGCGCTGCAGCTTGTCGATCGTCGAGGCGTATGGGCTGTCTTCAGATTCCAAGTCGTAGCGCAGCCCGTCGGCACCAAGGTAGCCGGCGACATTGATGGTGGGCACATCTGACCTTGTTGCAAGCAGAGCCTTTTGATAGTCGGTGAGCGGGGCGCCGATCTTATTAAGGGTAATGGCTGCAACCTCGTTTGCCCCGACGGTGTCGTAGACGTTGAGCTCGGTATTGCCGGCGATTTCATAGTTAGCCCAGACAAAATATGTCGACTGATAGATACGGAAAGCGTGGCTTGCCGTATCTTCCTGAGGGTACAGCTCGTCGTTGAGAGTCGTTGCGGCGCTCGGCTGATGGTCGCCAAAAAAGACAAGAACAACCGGTCTGCCGATATTGCGGAGCTCGTTGATAAAGTACTCGAGGTCCCGGTCGGATGCGTTGATGCAGGTGAGATAGGTGTTGAGCGCGCTATTGGCGCCCTCGCTGGCTCCCTCGACCCAATAGTTTGTCAGCTCCTCGGCGGGAACGGTGCCATAGTCGTAGCCGCCGTGATTTTGCATCGTGACGTCAAAGATGAACTGCGGGGCTTCGTCGGTTCTAAGCAGGTCGAGTATCTTGTCGTAGGTGGCGTAGTCGCATACGCCGGCATGGTAACAGGGCGCACCTTCGAAATCGCCGATTGAAAGAAAGTCTCCAAAGCCCAGCTGCTGATAGATTTTATCTCGATGGTAGTTGACGGGGTTTTGCGGGTGCATAGCGGTAGCGGTATACCCAAGCTCCTTAAGGTCCTTTGCCAGGCTGTTGACGCCATTCATCTGATATAGCTGATAGGGGATTTTGCCTAATCCGACAAAGGCCGTTGTCGCTCCGGTCAAAAATTCGAATTCGGAGTTCGCCGTTCCGCCACCGGCGACCGAAGCGAGCATGGTGCCGCGAACAAGTGTGTCGGGAAGCGAGTTGTAGAATGCGGGGCCGGTGTACCCGGCCGCCTGGAGCTGCTCAAAGCACGAAAGGTCGCTAAAACTCTCATTCATGACGGCAACAATCGTCGGCTTGATTTCATTGAACTGGGCAACGGCCGCCGCGCGCTGCTCGCTCGAGCCATACGTGCTGTCGTAGGTGGCGGCGAGCTCCTGCTCGATGCTCTGCGCCTCATCGGGCGTATAGTCTTCGGGCTTCTCAATGGGCAACTCGTTGACCATTTCGGTGAACGAAGTGATAAAACCCTGAGACGCATACGTGGTGATGGGCTGCCAACGGTCAAATCCAAAATTCAGCGCCTGCTCCAAGTCGATGCTGGAAAAGCCCGAGAGCCCCACAACGGTCACTAGCAGAAAAGCGCAGAGGTTAGCGGCGATTGCGGGGAAGACATGGGTGGGCGTACGGAGCTTTCGCGGTCGGATAAGCGAAAGAAGCCCCAGGGAAATCTCCAGCAGGGCTAGAGAGGTTACGATTCCGGCGGTAAAGGTAAACTCGTATCCCTCGCTCACTTCCATTGCGGTGCCAAGGGCCAAGATATCGC
Organism: uncultured Collinsella sp.; assembly: GCA_937934165.1. Classification (GTDB taxonomy): domain Bacteria; phylum Actinomycetota; class Coriobacteriia; order Coriobacteriales; family Coriobacteriaceae; genus Collinsella. The sequence goes on along the minus strand of CALGZX010000052.1, from coordinate 9,506 downwards.
TTGGCAGGATGGCCTCGCCTTTAAACGTTATGACGAAGTGCTCGGTAATGCCAAGGATGCAACAGGCGACGGGCACGAGGGCCATGACGCCTCCATGACGCTGTCCCAGCAAATAAAGGGAGAGCAGAACCGTCGCGAGCAGCCCGACGGAAAACCCGAATGAGTTGGCGGGAATGCGATAGAACGTTTCGTTACAGGCAATTTCGAGTGAAACGAACGAGAGCGCTGAAACAGCGGCGATGACAAGGATGTCACGGCAAATACAGGCAACCGTTCCCGTCGCAAGATCGGTTTGGTCGATAAGTCCCGAAACCAAGGGCTCGACAAGAAGTGTGACGGCGGTAGCACCGAGCGCCGAATAAGAAAGGACCCATAGGGAATTGTCCTCATTTACGAGCAATTGATTCGTAATCCATGCAGCTACCATGCCGAGCGGGATGAGGAGCGTCGCGCACCAAAAGACGCGGGCAATGGGCGGCTTTTCATTGTGTTTGATTGAAAAATATACGCGCACCACGACGATGGCCACGATAAGGACGGCGATGAATATGGGCAGATTGGCCATGTCGCTCGAAGTGATTTCAAGGGGGATATCTTCGGTCATGGACGTTCCTCTGTTACGGCAAATTAAGTTCAGTATTAGATTACTGCAACCTTTCCACGGCATTTCGAGAAACAAAGCGCCCGATACGCAAAGCTAAAGGTCTGCGAATCTTGTATTACGAACATCTGTGCGCGTCGAGTGCGCTAAACTCATCGACAGTATGATTCGATGCAATAGGAGGCAAGGAGCTTCCATGTCTGATTCTTCTATCGTTATTCGCGGCGCTCGTGAGCACAACCTCCGTGATATCGATGTTTCCATTCCGCGTGACCAACTCGTGGTCATTACCGGTCTTTCTGGCTCGGGCAAGAGTTCGCTGGCATTTGACACTATCTATGCCGAGGGCCAGCGTCGATACGTCGAGAGTCTTTCGAGCTATGCGCGCCAGTTCTTGGGCCAGATGGACAAACCCGACTTGGATTCAATCGACGGCCTTTCGCCGGCGGTGTCGATCGACCAAAAGACGACGTCTAAAAACCCTCGCTCGACGGTTGGCACCGTAACCGAGATTTATGACTATCTGCGCCTGCTGTTCGCCCGTGTGGGCACCCCGCACTGTCCCGAATGCGGCCGCGTCATTGAGCGCCAGACGACCGACCAGGTTGCCGACAAGGTCTTGGCGGCGGGGGAGGGCCGCCGCGCGTTTGTGCTGGCACCGGTGGTGCGCGGGCGAAAAGGCGAGTACACCAAACTGTTTGAGGACCTTCGCGCCGAGGGCTTTAGCCGCGTGCGTGTCGACGGTGAAGTGCGCTCGCTCGACGATCCGATCGATCTGGATAAGAAATTCAAGCACGATATCGAGGTCGTGGTCGATCGCATCGTGATCCGTGAGAATTCTCTGGGCCGTATCGCCGAGTCTGTTGAGCATGCGACCGCGCTGGCTCACGGCAATGTAAACGTGTACATGCTGCCCGATCGTGATGCTCCCGAGGGGACCGAGGGCGAGCTGCTGGAGTATTCGTTGGCCTTGGCGTGCCCGGAGCATGGACACTCCATTGACGATCTTCAGCCGCGTGATTTTTCGTTTAACGCTCCCTATGGCGCATGTCCTGAGTGCGACGGCCTGGGCTTTAAGAAAACCGTTGATGCCGAGGCGCTGATCGAGGACCCCTCGAAGTCCATTGCCGACGGAGTCTTTGGTAGCCTGTTTGGCAATTCGAACTACTATCCGCAGATTTTTGCTGCGGTCTGCAAACACTTTAAGGTGAGCGCCGATACGCCGTGGGAGGACTTGCCCCCTCGCGTGCGTCGTGCATTCTTGGATGGCCTGGGCGATACGAAGATCTCGGTCGACTACCAAAAGCTCGACGGACGTCGCAGCCAGTGGGATACCAAGTTTTCGGGCGTTCGCAACATCCTGTACGAACGCTATACCGAGACGACGAACGAGAACACCAAGGCGCGCCTGGAGAAGTACATTCGCGAGGAGCCGTGCTCGAGCTGCCATGGCGCTCGCCTGCGCCCCGAGATGCTCGCCGTCACCGTGGGCGGCAAGTCCATTTATGAGGTTTGCTGCCTGTCGTGCCGCGAGTCGCTCGAGTTTTTTGAGGGCCTGGAACTCACCGAGCGCCAACAGTTTATCGGCGGCCGTATCGTCAAGGAAATCCTGGAGCGCTTGCGTTTTCTGGTCGATGTTGGACTCGACTATCTGACACTCGATCGCGCCTCGGCGACGCTTTCCGGTGGCGAGGCACAGCGTATTCGACTGGCAACGCAGATCGGCGCGGGTCTCATGGGCGTGCTCTATATTCTGGACGAGCCCTCGATCGGTCTTCATCAGCGTGACAACGAGCGCCTGATCAAGACGCTCGAGCGCCTGCGCGATATCGGCAATACCGTTATCGTCGTCGAACACGACGAGGATACAATCCGTGCCGCCGACTACGTGATCGACATGGGGCCCGGCGCCGGCGTCAACGGCGGACACGTAGTCGCGGCGGGAACGCCTGCCGATATCATGGCGTGTCCTGAGTCGATGACGGGCGCTTATCTGACCGGCAAACGAATGATCCGGGTGCCTGATGAACGGCGCAAGCCCGGTCGCGGCTGCCTTAAAATTACGGGCGCTCGAGCCAACAACCTCAAAAACGTTACCGCCAAGATCGAGTTTGGTACGCTTACGGTTGTTACCGGCGTGTCGGGATCGGGCAAGAGCTCCCTGGTTACCGACACCATTGCGCCTGCCCTTACGAATGCCATTCACCGTTCGACGCGCCCTGTGGGTCCGTATAAGAAAATCGAGGGCATCGAGTGTATCGATAAGGTTATCGATATCGACCAGTCGCCGATTGGCCGTACACCGCGTTCCAACCCTGCTACCTATATCGGCCTGTGGGATGATCTTCGCGCACTGTTTGCGAGTACGCCGGAGTCGAAGGCGCGCGGCTACTCGCCGGGTCGTTTCTCCTTTAATGTGAGTGGCGGGCGCTGTGAGGCGTGCAAGGGCGACGGGCAGATCAAGATCGAGATGCACTTCCTTCCCGATATCTACGTTCCCTGCGAAGTTTGCGGCGGTAAACGCTACAACCGCGAGACACTCGAGGTCACCTACCGTGGCAAGACCATCTCGGACGTGCTCGACATGAGTGTCACCGAGGCGCTGGCCTTCTTTGGGAATATCCCGCAGATTAAGCGCAAGCTCCAGACGCTGTACGATGTAGGCTTAGGCTACGTGAGCCTGGGCCAGCCCGCCACGACGCTCTCGGGCGGCGAGGCGCAGCGTGTGAAGCTCGCCAAGGAGCTTCATCGACGCCAGACGGGCAAGACGTTCTATATTTTGGACGAGCCGACGACCGGCCTTCATTTTGAGGATGTCCGCCAGCTGCTCGATGTACTGCAGCGCTTGGTCGATGCGGGCAACACGGTGCTGGTGATTGAGCATAACCTTGATGTCATCAAGGTTGCCGACCGCCTGATCGATATGGGTCCCGAGGGCGGTAACGGCGGCGGAACCGTCGTGGTTTCGGGCACACCGGAGCAGGTTGCGGACTGTCCGCAGAGTTATACGGGCAAGTTTTTGGCGCCGTTGCTCAGGCGTGACCGGGAGCGTCAGGCTCAACTTGATGCTCAATAAATAGGCGATTCAGTTTATGGGCGCCATCGACTCCTCGTGATTCGATGGCGCTTGCTGTGTCGAAGTGACGTATGCAGCCGAATTGGACATATACTTAATCTTTGCGTCCGAATGCGAGGGAAAGGATATGTCATGGCAAAGGCTGTAAAGACGCCAAAAACCAATGCGATGCGCGAGCTGGAAAGCGCCGGCATTTCCTATGTTCTACATACGTACGAAGACGATGGTGATGAGTCGGTGGGCCTGGGGGTCGCGATTTCGGAGCAGCTTGGCGAGGAGCCCGGTCAAGGATTTAAGACCTTGGTCTGCGTGACGCCGTCCAACGACCATGTCGTGTGCTGCATCCCTGTTGCCGATGAGCTCGATCTAAAGTCCGCCGCGCGTGCCGCGGGGGAGAAGTCCTTGGTCATGATGCATGTGAAGGATTTGCTTGCGGCGACTGGCTACGTTCGCGGCGGCTGCAGCCCGGTCGGTATGAAAAAACGCTACCGGACGCTCATTGATGAGACGTGTGTCCTTTGGGATACCATTTTTATTTCGGGAGGCAAGCGTGGCTATCAGCTCGAGCTTGCACCCGATGATTTAATTGCATTTTGCGGGGCGACGGTTGCCGCGATTACGAGAGAGGACTGAGCGATGCCGCAGGAAGAATTGAAGCGCGGAGCTCATTTTGCAAGAGAATCTGCGCCTCAGACACCCTCGTCCGAAGCTCCTTCGTCGCGAGATGACACTGACGACATGGGCTCGTCGGACTACTCCACGGTTGGTCGTTCCGCCGGGCTTATGACCATCCTGACCATCGTGTCTCGCGTCACCGGTTTTATCCGAACGTGGGCAATGGCGGCCGCTATTGGCATGTCGCTACTCTCGTCCTCCTATCAGGTCGCCAACAACCTGCCCAATATGCTCTACGAACTCGTGATGGGCGGCATGCTCGTGACGGCGTTTTTGCCCGTGTACATGGGCGTGAGGCGTGAGCAGGGTCGCGAGGCCTCGAACGAGTACGTGGGCAACCTGCTCGGCATTCTGCTTTTGGTGCTGGGTGGCATTTCGTTGCTGGGGACCGTGTTTGCCCCGGGCTTTATCTGGACGCAATCGTTCCTTTCGGGTGACGGCGGCAGCATGGATACCGCTGCGTTCATGTTCCGTTTCTTTGCCATCCAGATTCTGTTTTATGGTTTGGGCTCGGTGTTCTCGGGCGTTCTCAACGCACACCGCGACTACTTCTGGTCGACGTTTGCCCCGGTCCTCAACAATGTGATCGTCATTGCGAGCTTTATGGGTTTTGCGCCCGTGTCCGCACAGTTTGGCGAACGTGCCGGCATCATCTTGATTGCGGCCGGTACGACCCTCGGTGTCTTTGTTCAGATGGCATGTCAGATTCCCGCGCTTGGCAAGCACGGCGTGCATCCCCATATCCATATCGATTTTAAGGACCCCGCGCTGCGCCAGACGATTGCGCTTGGTATCCCGACGCTGCTCGCCACGGTGTGCATGTTTGTCTCGACTTCTATCACCAACGCTGCCGCGCTGGTGGTCCAGCCCGAGACTGGTCCTTCCGTCATCGCCTATGCGCGCCTGTGGTACACGCTGCCCTACGCGCTGATTGCCGCCTCGCTTTCGACGGCGCTCTATACCGAGCTCTCTCACGACGCGCAGGAGAAGGATTACGACAGCGTTCGCACGGGCATTTCGCGTGGCGTCGCCCAGATGCTGTTCTTCCTGATTCCGTTCGCGCTGTACCTGATTGTCTTCGCGCGTCCGCTCAACATGATTTACTGTGCCGGCAAGTTCGATGAATCCGGCGTGGCGCTGGTGTCCGAGTTCCTTGTCTACCTGGCGTTCTCGCTGCCGCTCTACGGCGTGGTCGTGTTGATGCAGAAGAGCTTCTCTGCCTTGCTCGACATGAAGCCCTATAGCCGCTATTGCCTGTATTCCGCCATCGGCCAGGCCGGCTCGGTTCTGCTGTTTGGCGTTGTGCTGGGCTTCGGTATGCCGGCAATCGCGCTTTCGTATGTCGTCGACTACGTGATCTTGGTCGGTTGCTCGCTGTGGTGGCTGCGTCGTCGTCTGCGTGGCCTTCAGGTCAAATCTATCCTGCATGGCGGTTTCTTTGGCCTTTTGCTCGGTGGCCTGGGTGCTGCCGCAGGCGCCGGCGTCATGTGGGCGCTTGAGCACTTTGTCGGGGCACTTGGCGGCTCGATTCTGATTACTCTTGGCTACGTTTGCGTTGCGGGTGTCGTCTCGCTTGCTGTTACCTTTGGCCTTGCCGTCGTCCTTAAGATGCCCGAGGTCTCGGCGCTGCTTCGTCGCAAGTAGGTGCGTGTGGCCGGTCACGACAACATTCCAACACTCGCCGAGCAGGTTTCGCGCGTTCCCACGCAGCCCGGATGTTACCTTTGGAAAGATGCCAAGGGCGATGTCATCTACGTTGGCAAGGCGAAAAACCTGCGTTCCCGTATGCGCCAGTACGTGACGCTGCAGGATGAGCGCCAAAAAATACCGCTCATGATGCAATTGGTTGCGAGCTTTGACTACATCGTTGTCGAAACCGAGCATGAGGCGCTTGTACTCGAGCGCAACCTGATCGGCCAGTACCATCCGTACTTTAACGTCGACCTCAAGGATGACAAGAGCTACCCCTTTATCGCCATTACAAAGGGCGACCTGTATCCCGCTATCAAATACACGCGTGAGCGTCATAAGCCGGGAACGCGCTATTTTGGACCCTATACCGATAGCCGTGCGGCACGTGAGACGATAGATACGCTGCGCAAGGTTATCCCCATCTGCTCTGCATCCTGTGCGGAGTGGCGTCGTTGTCGCCGTATCATCGAGTCCCACAAGGGCGAGGAAGACATCGTCAATATGATTTGCGCACAAAACGGGCGTCCCTGCTTCGACTACCATGTCGGGCGCGGGCCGGGTGCGTGTGTCGGCGCGATTTCCCCGGCAGACTATGCCAAGAACGTCAAGCGTGTCGAGCGCTTTTTGTCGGGCCATCGCAAGGATGTCGTCGACGAGCTGACTTCCGAGATGGCGGATGCCGCCGAGGCACTCGATTTTGAGCGCGCGGCACGCGTCAAGCGTCGTTTGGAGGTCATCAGGGGTCTGGACGACCGTCAGCAAGTCGTTTTTCCCTCCAGTGTCGATATCGATGTCATCGGTTTCTATCGCGAGGAGACCATCTCTGCCGCTTGCGTCTTTGTCGTGCGTGAGGGCCGAACAGTTCGCACCTGCGAGTTTATTCTCGATAAGGGTTTGGATGTCGACGAAGAGGAACTTCAATCGGGCTTTCTTAAGCGCTATTACGACGAGACGGCTGATATTCCAGCTGAGATAAACCTCTCTGTCGAGCTTGAGGATGCGGAGGCGCTGGGGGAGTGGCTTGCAGGCAAGCGCGAGCGTTCCTGCCATCTCCATAGGCCGCAGCGTGGCGAAAAGCACCGTTTGCTCGATATGGCATCCAAAAATGCGCGCCATGCCCTCATGCGCTACATGATGCGAACGGGGTACGCTGACGACCGCACCAATCAAGCGCTCCTGGAGCTCGAAAGCGCGCTGGCTCTGCCGGCGCCGCCGATGCGTATCGAGTGCTTCGATATCTCGACGCTGCACGGAACCTTTACCGTCGCCTCGATGGTGGTGTTTACCAACGGACGCGCCGACAAGAGCCAGTACCGTCGTTTTAAAATTCAGGCCGAATTGGATGAGGCAAATGACTTCGTGTCGATGTCCGAGGTTTTGGGACGACGCTATGCTCCCGAGCGCATGGCCGACGAGCGCTTTGGCTCGCGCCCTGATTTGCTCGTTGTCGACGGCGGCAAGCCGCAATTGACCGCTGCGATCAAGCAACTTGAGGCTCTTGGGCTCGATATACCAGTTTGTGGCTTGGCAAAGGCCGATGAGGAGGTTTTCGTGCCTTGGGACGAGACTCCCGTCGTGCTGCCGACCGGGTCCGCGTCGCTCTATCTAATTAAACAGGTTCGCGATGAATCGCACCGTTTTGCCATCACGTTCCATCGCGAGTTGCGCGATAAAGCCATGACGGTTTCGGTACTCGATGACGTTCCAGGCGTGGGACCCACCAGAAAACGTGCCCTTATGCGCCATTTTGGCTCGATGAAGCGTTTGCGCGCGGCGAGCGAGCAAGAGATCGCGGAAGTTCGCGGCATACCTGCCGATGTTGCCAAGGCGGTCCACGAGGCGCTCGTTGCATGGAATGCCGAGCGCGCCGAGGCGGCGGCTGGCCATTCCGATAGCTAAACACGAGCCAAACAACTGATATACATGATTGCGCGATTTTCAACCATTTATTTCGCCATGATTGCCTGCTGGTTTCGGGTTTTATTAACGCTAAAACGTTTGACTAACCCAAGCGAAAACCCTGCTATCCTGCGGGTTGACGAAGACTGATATCTCACCTCGCCGATACATACTGTCTGGCGAATCGTTTGTCAACGAATTCGGTGAACGGTAGTAAATACCGTTCAAGCGTATGTATGTATCGGTCGCCGAGCGCGGCACCTCAGTTGGGTTCGTCGGTAGGTAAGGTATATATCGTCCGCAAGTTGCGCGGGGGCAAGTCTAGGTGCTCCCGAGTAAGATTCTCTATTGATAGGAGAAGACATGGCCATCATCAACAAGGGTATGTCCAGGCGTTCGTTCCTCGGCCTCACCGGCAGCGTCGCTGCTGTCGCAGGGCTTGGTCTCACCGGCTGCGGTGGCAGCTCTAGCGACGAGGGTTCCGCTTCCGGCTCCACCGATTCCGCTAACCGTGGCGGCGGCGTGATCACCGCTGGTTCCGCTTACGCTCCGTCCAGCTTCGATCCCGCCAGCACCGGCTCCGCTGTGGGCCTGGGTGCTAACTGGCACGTCGTCGAGGGCCTCTACGGCATCGATTACCACGACTACAGCACCTTCAACGAGCTCGCCACCGACGATCCCAAGTCTGTGGACGACACCACTTTCGAGGTCACCATCCGCAAGGGCGCCAAGTTCTCCGATGGCACCGAGGTCACCGCTGACGATGTCGTTGCCTCCTACACCGCTTGCGCCGCTTCCGCTACCTATGCTCCGTTCTTCCAGCCCTTCGAGTCCATCGAGGCCAAGGACGCCAGCACCGTGACGGTCAAGACCAAGGTCCCCAACTTCTCCCTGCTCAAGGATCGTCTGGCCATCATCCGCGTTACCCCGGCTACCCAGGCCGAGGAGGATCGCGCCAAGCAGCCGATCGGCTCCGGCCCCTGGATGTACGACTCTATCTCCGATACCGAGATCACCCTGGTTCCCAACCCCGAGTACAACGGTGAGTATGCTGCCGAGGATAAGAAGATCCAGTACAGCATCCTGACCGACCCCACCGCTCGCGTTACCGCTCAGCAGGAGGGCTCCACGCTCGTTATGGAGCTCGTCACCGCTGACGCCGTCGACCAGCTCGAGAGCGCTGGCTGCAAGATCGATAACGTTCAGGGTTTCGGCACCCGCTTCATCATGTTCAACGTCGCCAAGGAGCCTTGGAACAACGTCAAGGTCCGTCAGGCCGTCATGTACGCGCTCGACACCGAGAAGATGATCACCAACACCTTCGCCGGCCTTGCCACCGCTGCCAGCTGCTACCTGCCCAAGAGCTTCACCAACTATCATGAGGCTTCCACGGTGTACAAGACTGACGCCAAGAAGGCCAAGAAGCTCATCGAAGAGTCTGGCATCACCCCGGGCGCCATCACCCTGCGCACCACCGACAACGAGCAGATTAAGGGCATGGCCGCTCAGGTCAAGAACGACCTCGACGCCCTCGGCTTCGATGTAACCATCCAGACCGATACC
>CALGZX010000051.1 GCA_937934165.1 uncultured Collinsella sp. | reverse complement strand
TGTGCAATCGCAAGAAGATGACGGGGCGGAATGTCAATCCTGGTCTAACAGAGCCTTATTTAATCCCCGTCCCAGGGAAATCAATTAGCGGGCAGAAGGGCAAAAGTAGTCAAAAAAAGCCCCATCCCAAATTAGCTACCCCTTGCACCGATTATTCGCCCGGGTTGATGTTCGCGTAGAACTCCGCCCCGTCGTCCAGGCGCAGGATGCCCACGCGGCCAAACTCGGAGCCGGTGGCGGCGGCGCAGTCGATGTCGATGCGATCGGGCACACCGGCAGTGTCCTCGCCGCCCAAGCGCACGATCTGCCCGCGTCCCGATTCCTCATCGAGCCCCGCCAGACCACCGACCTCGCAATAGCGCCCAAGCGATACCGTGGGCGTGTGGCCGCTCACCACGACCGGGCCCTTGCCCTCGGCAGAAAGCAGCCCGGTCGGCACATCCCAATAGCCGTGACGAATCCATAGCAGGTCATCGGACGACTGCACCGCGAGCATCTGCTGCAGCAGCTCGCGATCGGCATCCACCGCTCCGACGCCATCGGCACAATCGACGCCATGCTCAAGCAAAAACGCGCGCGCCGCCTTCATCTCGATTCCAGCATGTACCAGCAGATACGGGCGCTCCTCGGTCTCGACCACCGCGTAGAGCGGCAGCGCGGCCATCCATCGCACGAGTTCCTCGTATGCCTCATATTCCATGTCGTTGAGCTGCTCGCGCGTCGTCCAGCCACCGTTGATATCCCAGGTCTCGGCATCGAGCGGATCCTGGCCAACGATGGCATCGAGCATGATCTGCTCGTGATTACCCTTGAGCACGCGGGCGTTGGGCAGCGAGCGCACGAGCTTAATAACGCCGACCGGATCGGGCCCGCGATCGATCATGTCGCCCAGCACGTACAGCGTGTCGTCGGAAGTCAACGAGATCTTAGACAGGGCCTCGTCAAGCGCACGCACGTGCCCGTGAGCATCAGATGTCACATAGATCGCCATGGTACGCCTCTCCTTGCATTGCGGCCGAAGCCCGGTGCCGCAACTAAAACTTCAAGTTGAACTTAAACGTTACCCATTGTACTCCGTTGCAATAAAGCTGGAAAGGGTTTCCGAGCAGAGGCAAAGACGGCAGCCGTCTATGACGATATCGCGCACGCCCGCAATCCAACCCCATAAACCCACCATCTTTGGGTACAAATAACCGCAGGCAACTGACCGTGCCACGCCAACCACCCAGGAGCGGACACCATCCATGAACCAGATCCTTCTCTTTATCGGCCTCGTCATCATTTTGTGCCTGACCATCAAACCCGTCGGCAAAAAACTCCCCTTCCCCACCCTGCTCATCTTTATCGCGCTCGGCATGCTGTTGGGCGTCAACGGCCCGGCGCACATCGACTTTAGCGACTACGCGCTCACCGAAACCGTCTGCAGCACGGCGCTGCTGTTCATCATGTTCTATGGCGGCTTTAACACCAATATCGACCGCGCCAAGCCCGTCGCCGTGCCCGCGGTGCTGCTGAGCACGCTCGGCGTCGTCATCACTGCCGGCATCACCGGCGTATTCGCCCACTTTGTGCTGGGTTTCGACTGGATCGGCGGCCTGCTGCTGGGATCGGTCGTGGCGTCCACCGACGCGGCCAGCGTCTTTAGCGTTCTGCGCGAGCACAGCCTTTCGCTGAGGGGCGGCACCGACTCGCTGCTCGAGGTCGAATCGGGCTCCAACGACCCCGTCGCCTACATGCTCACCGCTGTGCTCGCTACACTCGCGGCCGGCGGCGACATCAACATTCCCGCACTGCTGGCCAAGCAGATTATCCTGGGCGTGGGCCTGGGCCTTGCCATCGGCTGGGCGGCGGGCCGCCTGATTGAACGCGCGCACGCAACGGCCAAGGACGCGCAGACCATCTTTTTGTTCGCCGTGGCCATCGTCGCCTACGCGCTGCCGAGCTACCTGGGCGGCAACGGCTTTTTGGCTGTATACCTGGCCGGCATTGTGCTGGGTGCCAGCGACATCACCGGCAAAGTCGAGATGGCGCACTTCTTTGACACCCTCACCGAGATGGCAGAGATGACCATCTTCTTTTTGCTGGGCCTGCTCGTTACACCCGCACGCCTGCCGCAAATGCTGCTACCGGGCCTGGCACTCATGGCGTTTATGCTCTTTGCGAGCCGCCCCATCGCCGTAGGCATGCTGCTGGCGCCGTTTAGGACGAACCCTCGCCAGGTTGCGCTCGTAAGCTGGGCGGGTCTGCGCGGAGCAGCTTCGGTCGTCTTTAGTCTCTTTGCCGTGGTGGCCGGCGTTCCCGGCGGACACGACCTATTTGACCTGGTGTTTGTGATTGCCGTGTCGAGCATTGTGGTGCAGGGCTCGCTTCTGCCGGCGGTGGCGAAGAAGCTCGATATGATCGATGCGACCGGCGACGTGCGCCGCACCTTTAACGACTACCGCGACGAGGACGGCATGTCGTTTGTAAAGCTCAAGGTGGGCGCTGGACATCCGTTTGCCGGACGCTCGCTCGCGGACATTGGCAGCGCCACAGATATGCTCGTGGTCCTGGTGCTGCGCGACGGCGCGCACCCGGTGCTGCCCAACGGCGATACCGTCATCGAGGAAGGCGATCTGCTGGTGATGGCCGCCCCGACGTTCGAAGAGCGTGCCGAAGTTACGCTGCGCGAGGTCACTGTGACGCCCCACGGTCGCCTGGCCGGCCAGCGTCTTCGCGATGTGCCGCAAGGCAAGCATCCCTTTATCGTCGTGATGCTCAAACGCGACGGCCAGACGATCATCCCCGACGGCAACACCCTAATATACGCCGGCGACGAAGCCGTCATCGCCACGCTGGCGTCGTAGTGACCAGGAGGTAGCTAATTTGCGGCGAAGAGATCAAGCGCCTAGAGAACCTCATGCCTTCGCTCGCAGATTTGGATTTGCCTGAGGAGTAAAGCACCCCTCCCCCATGTAACCATCCTGTAAATCATAGCGGCGCACTCGGGTTTTGCTGTGATGCGGTCGCGCCTGGCGCTCCACTGTGCTAAAGTATCCCGAACGTCCAAACGACTACAAGGGGGAACTAGAAGATGGCACGTGTGCACAACTTCTCAGCTGGCCCGGCCGCGCTACCTACAAGCGTGCTCGCCGAGATCGCCGACGAGATGATGGACTACCGCGGCTGCGGCATGTCCGTGCTCGAGATGAGTCATCGATCTAGCATGTACCAGCAGATCATCGACGACGCCGAGGCAACCCTGCGTCGCCTGCTAAGCATCCCCGACAACTACCGCGTCCTGTTTTTGCAGGGCGGCGCCACGCTGCAGTTTGCGGGCATCCCCATGAACCTCATGCGCCGCGGCCGCGCCGGCTACATCGTGACCGGCAACTTTGCCAACAAGGCATACAAGGAGGCCGCCAAGTACGGCGAGGCCGTACTGCTCGCGAGCTCCGAGGACACCAATTTCGACCGCATACCCACCATGGCCGACATCAACGCGCGCATTGCCGCCGAGGCCGCAGGCGACGGGCTCGACTACGTCTACATCTGCCAGAACAACACCATCTTTGGCACCATGTACCACGAGCTGCCCAACTGCGGCGACGTACCGCTGGTCGCCGATGTCTCGAGCTGCTTTTTGTCGCAGCCGCTCAACGTTGAGCGCTACGGGCTCATTTACGCCGGCGCGCAAAAAAACGCCGGTGCCGCGGGCGTGACCGTGGTCATCGTGCGCGACGATCTCATCGCAGATGGCCCCGCCTTTGCGCAGACGCCGCAGTACATGGACCTTAAGACCCAGGCCGCCAAGGGCTCCATGCTCAACACGCCCAACACCTTTGGCATCTACGTGTGCGGCAAGGTATTCCGCTGGGTCGAGGAGACCGGCGGACTTGCCGCCATGGCCGAGCGCAACTGGGCCAAGGCCAATCTGCTCTATGACCTGCTCGAGCAAAGTGAGCTGTTCCATGGCACCACGCAGGCCGACAGCCGCTCTATCGCCAACATCACCTTCCGCACCGGCGACGCCGAGCTCGACGCGGCCTTTGTCGCAGGCGCGGCAGAGCACCAGATTCAAAATGTCAAGGGCCATCGCCTCGTCGGCGGCATGCGCGCCAGCGTCTACAACGCCGTAACCATGGAGGACGTGCAGGCACTGGCCACGTACATGAAGGACTTCGAAGCGCAGCACGGTTTGAGCCAGCGATCTAACTAGCCCGCAGCACGCGGGCCGATCAGCCATTTCAAACCACTTGTTTTAAACAAACCAGCTAAGGAGTTTTTCATGCGCAAGATTAAGACCATCGACGACATCACCAAAGACGGCAAAGTCGAGTTTGGCGAAGGCTACGAATTTGTGAGCACCGCCGAAGAGGCCGACGCCATTCTGATGCGCTCAACCGACCTGCACGGCTACGAGCTGCCCGAGGGAATCCGCGCCATCGCCCGCTGCGGCGCCGGCGTCAACAACATCCCCGTCGAAGAGTACGCCAAGAAGGGCGTCGTCGTCTTTAACTCCCCCGGCGCCAATAGCAATGCCGTCAAGGAGCTCGTCCTAGGCATGCTGGTGCTCTCGAGCCGCGGCGTGGTGCAATCGATGAACTGGGTGCGCGACAACGCCGACGACCCCGAGATTCAGGTCGATGCCGAGAAGGCCAAGAAGGCCTTTGTGGGCCGCGAGCTCAAGGGCAAGCGCATCGGCGTCATCGGCCTGGGCAACGTGGGCTCCAAGGTCGCCAACGCCTGCGTCGACCTGGGCATGGACGTTTACGGCTACGACCCGTTCATTTCCGTCGAGCACGCGTGGGTGCTGAGCCGCGAGGTGCAGCGTGTGGGCACGCTCGAGGATCTCTGCCGCGGCTGCGACTACCTCACCGTACACGTGCCCAGCAAGGCCGACACCATCGGCATGATCAGCACCGAGCAGATTAACCTGCTGGCACCCGACGCCGTGCTCATCAACTACGCGCGCGAGACCATCATCGACGAAGACGCCGTCGACGCCGCCCTGCGCGAGGGTAAGCTCAGCTGGTTTAGCTGCGACTTTGCCACGCCCAAGACCGTCAAGATGCCCAATACGTTTATCACCACGCACTCGGGCGCCGGCACCGGCGAAGCCGAGGCCAACTGCGCCGACATGGCCATCAGCGAGCTCAAGGATTACCTGGAGAACGGTAACATCGCGCGCAGCGTCAACTACCCCGCCTGCAGCATGGGCAAGGCGCGCGCCGCGAGCCGCATTGCCTGCCTGCATGCCAACGTGCCCAACATGATCGGCCAGATCACGGCCATCCTGGCCAAGGACAACGCCAACGTGCAGCGCATGACCAACGAGTCCGCCGGCGAGAACGCCTACACCATGTTCGACACCGATGAGCACCTGAACAGCAGCACGATCGAGGCGCTTAAGCAGATTCCGTCGATGTATCGCGTGCGCGTAATCAAATAGCGCCGGCTGATCTGACGGGCAGTTCCCCATGTGGCCTGCCCGTCACTGACATTGAATGCCCGCGGGGCGCCTTTCGCACGAGAGGCGCCCCGTTTTTGTGAGCGCTCCATTAAATGCACCGAGCCGCTTCTTGGCATACAATCTGTATGTTGACCTAACTATCTGTGAGGTGCCTATGGTTGATACAGATTTTGCTTGGCGGCTTACGCAAGGACTCGTGCGGATCGACAGCTCAGACCCGGGTGCGTATGAGGACGAGATTGAGCGCTATATCAAAGCGTTGGTTGAGGAACGGTTGGCGCAGCTGAGCCATCCGGTACTCCATGCCGTGCAGGTTGAGGAACTCGAGGTGCTGCCCGG
>CALGZX010000050.1 GCA_937934165.1 uncultured Collinsella sp. | reverse complement strand
ACCGCCGTTACAGACAACGACCTCGATCGACGCGGCATCGGTAATGCGCTCGATATGTGCCGGCACAACGTTGCGGATGCTCGCGTCGCTCGAGCCCTTAATGTCGCAGCTCTCGATTGCATCCCACAGGGCCACGCCGCCGTTCAGCAGCATGGATCTCTTGGCGGCAATGGAGGCATCGAGCGTCGTGGGCTCACCGCTTGCCAAAGGGTCGCCCTCGTTGGGCGGCACAGGCACACCGAGGCACGCGGCCATCACGCGCCAAAAGCGATTCTGAGGGTTGCCGTAATAAAAGGCATTGGCGCGCGACAGCACTGAGGGAAACGATCCGAGCACCAAAACGCGCGAACACTCGTCAAACACGGGCTCAAACCCATGCTCAATATGCTGATAGCCCTCGTCCGGCGCAGTCATGAATTAGG
The DNA here is from genome assembly GCA_937934165.1 of uncultured Collinsella sp. Taxonomy (GTDB): domain Bacteria; phylum Actinomycetota; class Coriobacteriia; order Coriobacteriales; family Coriobacteriaceae; genus Collinsella. Next base: position 8,150 of record CALGZX010000050.1, on the reverse strand, counting down.
CCCTCAACAGATAGCGCACTTCGTAGGGCGCAAGCTCAAGGGAGCCCGTCAGCTCGACCGTGGGCACGCTGTCGGCAAGCAGGTCGACGAAGGAGCCGTTGAGTTCGCCGGCACCAAAGGTATAGGGCTCGTTCACGGCATTGACCGCCACGAGCACCGTCGCATCGTCGCAGGCGCGCTCGAACAGCAGCTGTTTATTCTGGATCACCACGTTGCGATAAGCACCGTAGTTGAGAGCACGGGCCGCCGCATCGTCTGTCGAGCGCAAGTGCGCGAGCTGCTTGACAAATGCCGTCAGCTCGTTGGGCGCAGGCTCATCGAGCGCAGGACGCAGCGCCCAATCGCCATCGGGGCCGCCCTTTTCGCCGGCAATCCCCCACTCGCTGCCGTAGTAGAGGCACGGAATGCCCGGCATACCAAAGAGCATGCCGTAGGCGGGGCGCAGGCAGGACTTGTCGGTAAGGATGCTCGCCAGACGCGGCACATCGTGGTTGTCGACAAACGACAGCAGATGCTTGCCACGATAAATGCACCACGGGTCACCGCCAAACTGGCGATGCAGCGAGTGGGCAATCTCGAACATGTTGACCGAGTTAAAGCTGGAGTACAGGCCCTTGTAGCACTCGTAGTTGGTGCAGGAGTCGAGCATCTCGTCGTTGACGATCTGGTTGTAGTCGCCGTGGAGCGTCTCGCCGATCAGCACGAAGTCGGGCTTGAGCTCACGGGTAAAGGAGTGTAGGCGGCGCATAAAGTCGCGGTCAAGCATATAGGCAACGTCCAGGCGCAGGCCGTCGATGCCAAAGACCTCGGCCCAGCGACGCACGGACTCAAGCAGGTAATCGACCACGGCGGGGTTTTGCAGGTTGAGTTTCACAAGCTCAAAATGGCCCTCCCAGCCCTCGTACCAAAAGCCATCGCCATAGCAGGAATCGCCGTCAAAGCTAATGTGGAACCAGTCCTTGTACGGCGAGTCCCACTTGCGCTCCTGCACATCGCGGAAGGCCCAAAAACCGCGGCCGACGTGGTTGAAGACGGCATCGAGCACCACGCGGATGCCATGGGCATGCAGCGTGTCGCATACGGCGGCAAAGTCGGCGTCCCCACCCAGGCGACGGTCGATATGGCGCAGGCTGCGTGTATCGTAGCCGTGGCTATCAGATTCGAGCGGTGGGTTGATGAGCACAGCGCCAACGCCGAGTTCCTGCATGTAGTCGGCCCATTGGGCGACCTTCATGATAGGAGCATCGGGGTTGGGCGCGGCGTTGGCAGCCTGGGCGAGCTCATCCTCGGCAACGGGCGCGGCGTTTTCGCGCGGAGCCCCGCAAAAGCCCAGCGGATAGATCTGATAGAACGTCGTCTCGTATGCCCACATAACAGCCTCCCGGTAAGCTCAACACAACGACATCCATTGTATGCCCAGCTTGTATCCTCTCCCCCAAAATAAGTTGCGGTGGAATAGTTCCTGTCTGGGCCTTCAGAAGCCTTAAACAGGAACTATTCCACCGCAACTGATGAGGGGACGTGATTAGGCGACGGGCTTGGCGCGGCGGATGGCTGGGAACATCACCGTGATGGCGAGGATAACGCCCACGACGGCAATCGACCCGCCCGCGAAGCCGATCCAGGCGATACCGGGACCCGAAACCACGGCTCCGCCGATCGCGGTACCCGTGCCAATGCCCAGATTGAACAGGCCCGAGAAGATCGACATGGCGACGGCCGACGAATCTGCCGGCGTGTGCTTGATGAGCTCGGCCTGAAACGCCACGTTAAAGGCCGTGGCGCAGCAACCCCACAGTGCGCAGACGGCAAGCACTGTCACGAGCGACGATGCGGCCGGCCCCATGAGCAGCAGGGCCACCGGCACGCCGGAGAGCGTGATAGCCAAGAACGGGAAGCGATGCCCATCGAACAGGCGGCCGAACAGCCAGCTTCCGAGCAAACCAGAGCAGCCAAACGCCGTCAGCGTCATGGTAATGGCGCCCGCATCGACGTGCGCGACCTGCGCCAGGAAGGGCTCGATATAGCTGTAGCTTGCGTAATAGCCGGTCGCCATGAAGACCGTGACTGCGTAGAGCGCGATGAGGAGCGGGTTCTTGAGCAGCTCGGGCAGTTGCTTGACGGTAAAGCGCTCACTCGCCGGCATGGCCGGGAACACCGCTGCCTGGTAGACGGCCGCGATGGCTGAGAGGCCCCCGACCACGGCAAACGTCATGCGCCAGCCCACGGCCAAGCCAATGGCGCGACCGAGAGGCAGGCCAAAGATCTGCGCGATGGACGAGCCCGTAGCGATCATGCTGATGGCGAGCGCGCCGTGGCGAGTGTCGACCAGGCGCGAGGCCATAATCGAGGCGACTGACCAGAACACGGCATGTGCGCAAGCGACCACCAGGCGCGCGCAGACCAGGATGGGATAGGTCGGCGCCACAGCGGACAGGAACTGACCGAGCGAGAACACGGCCAGCACGCCCAGCAGCATCCGCTTGAACTCAAAGCGCGAGGCGAACACCATGAGCGGCAGCGACAGCAGCATGACGCCCCAGGCATAGACCGAGATCATGATGCCCGCCTGGGCCTCGGTGAGCGAGAACGACGCGGCGATATCAGTCAAAAGGCCGATGGGCATAAACTCCGACGTGTTGAACACGAACGCACAGCAGGTGAGCCCGACGAGTGGGAGCCACTGCTTGAGCGTGATGCCGTCTCGCCTTGTCTGAGTCATATATAACGTCTCCAATCGTTTTGAGCGGAGGCGATTATATAGCAACGGCCCCGCATCCGTCAGTACAGATGCGGGGCCGAAAACAATTCGATACACAGAGGTTGCGCCGTCAATTCATAACTAAGCCAACCCCAGCAATATGCCCGCCGAATGCACGACAAACGCCACGATCCAGGCAACGGCGACCTGAAACGCGAATACGGCCACGGCATAGCGCGCGCCCAACTCGCTCTTGACGGCGCCGATTGCCGCCACACAAGGCGGGTACAGCAATGTAAAGACCAAGAACACGTAGGCGGTAAACGGCGAAAACATGGTCGACAGCGCCGCGGGCGACGTTGCGCCCAAAAGCACCGTGAGCGTCGAGATGACGCTCTCCTTGGCAATGAGCCCCGTGACGAGCGCCGTCGAGGCGCGCCAGTCGCCAAAGCCGAGCGGGGCCAACACCGGCGCGATGATGCTACCCAGACCGGCAAGCAGGCTTTGCGACTGGTCGGCGACCACGTTAAAGCGGATGTCGAACGTCTGAAGGAACCAGATGACCACGGTCGCGGCAAAGATAATGGTAAAGGCCTTGGTGATGAAGTCCTTGGCCTTATCCCATGCCAGCATCACCGTCGTCTTGACGCTCGGCAGGCGGTAATTGGGGAGCTCCATGATAAACGGCACCGGGTCGCCCTTAAATGCCGTGCGGTTGAGCACCAAAGCCGCGACGCAGCCGACCACGATACCGATCAGATAGAGCGAGACCATGGCGGGAACCGTCGCCTGCGGGAAAAACGCCCCGCACAGCAAGCCGTAAACCGGCAGCTTGGCTGAGCAGCTCATAAACGGCGTGAGCATGACCGTCATCTTGCGGTCGTGCTCGGATGGGAGCGTACGGGTCGACATGATAGCCGGCACGGTGCAGCCAAAACCGACGAGCATGGGCACGAAACTGCGGCCCGACAGGCCAAAGCGACGCAACACCTTATCCATGACAAAGGCCACGCGCGCCATGTATCCGGAGTCTTCCAGAATGGAGAGGAACAAAAAGAGCACGACGATAATCGGCAGGAAGGTCAGCACACTGCCCACGCCCGTAAGCACGCCGTCGACAGCCAGCGAGCGCACCACGTCGTTGGTACCGAACGCCTTGAGGCCCGCATCGGCCGAGGCGATGATGGCAGCGATACCGTCCTCCATGAGTCCCTGCAACGCCGCGCCGATCACGCCAAACGTCAGCCAAAAGACGAGGCCCATGATCACCAGAAACGCCGGAATGGCTGTGTAACGACCTGTCAGGATGCGGTCAATCTTGACGGAGCGCACGTGCTCGCGGCTCTCGTGCGGCTTGACGACGCAACGCCCGCACACGTCGCCGATAAAGCTAAAACGCATATCGGCCAGCGCAGATAGGCGGTCGGTGCCGGCCTCGCCCTCCATCTGGGTGATGATGTGCTCGATAGCGTCGAGCTCATTGCGATCCAGGTGAAGCGCCTCGGTTACCAGCTCATCGCCCTCGACCAGCTTGGTCGCCGCAAAGCGCACCGGGATGTGCGCCGTCACGGCATGGTCCTCGATCAGGTTAGCAATACCGTGGATGCAGCGATGCAGCGCACCGCCGTCCGGACCGTCGGGCGCGCAAAAGTCCAGGCGACCAGGGCGCTCGCGGAACCGCGCCACGTGCAGGGCGTGGTCCACCAGCTCGCCGATGCCCTCGTTGCGGGCAGCGCTAATGGGAACAACGGGCACGCCCAACAGGCTCTCGAGCAGGTTGACGTCCACGGCGCCGCCGTTGGCGGTTACCTCGTCCATCATGTTGAGCGCGATGACCATGGGGCGGTCGAGCTCCATGAGCTGCAGTGTCAGGTACAGGTTACGCTCGATGTTGGTGGCGTCAATGATGTCAATGATGGCGTCCGGGCGCTCGTCGAGGATGAACTGACGGCTCACGACCTCTTCGCCTGTGTACGGCGACAGGGAGTAAATGCCAGGCAGGTCGGTAACGCTCGCCTCGGGATGGTTGCGGATGGTGCCATCTTTGCGGTCGACCGTCACGCCGGGAAAGTTGCCGACGTGCTGGTTGGAGCCCGTCAGCTGGTTGAATAACGTGGTCTTGCCGCAGTTTTGGTTGCCGGCGAGGGCAAAGTGCAGCGGCGCGCCCTCGGGCACGGCCGTCTTTGCCGCACGGGGCGAATACGTCCCCTCGCCCAGGGACGGATGCTCCGTCGTGCCGATTGCGGCGTTAGCGCGCGGACCCGTATCGGTGTCGTGAATACCCACAAGCTCGATGCGAGCGGCATCGTCCTTGCGCAGTGTCAACTCGTAGCCACGCAGGCGGATCTCGAGCGGGTCACCCATGGGGGCGTACTTCATCATGGTGACTTCGGTGCCCGGCGTTAGACCCATGTCCAAAATATGCTGTCGGAGTGCCTGATCGTCCGATGCCACCGATGCGACAACGGCGTCCTTTCCAATCTCGAGCGTATCGAGCTTCACGTCCGTGTTCCTCCCCCGGCGCCCACAGGGCGTTGTATTTATGTTCACCAAGGCTAACCGTTTGCCATGGCTAACCAATTTTAACCATGCATGATAGCGCGAACATGCAACGATGTTCAATCAGCAAATTGGCGCAATGGGGACAGGCAGGAGAGTTCAGGGCCATAGTTTCCCGATGAGGCCTCTCGGGGAAACTACATCCCAGAATTCCAGCTCGAACCGGGATATGGTTTCCCAAACAGGCCTCTTACGGAAAATGCATCCCGGAATCCCCGCTCGAAACGGGACGCGCTTTCCCAGTCGAGGCCCTATGGGAAACTGCGTCCCACCTTGAAAGGCAAAACTGGGGCGCAGTTTCCGGGCGGGGCATCAAAAACGAAGTTGCGGTGGAATAGTTCCTGGATGGGCTGGTTGATGCCCCAGATAGGAACTATTTCACCGCAAGTTATTGAAGGGCTTGGATGCCGGGACTCTTACAGATGGCGCTCCAGGAAGCGGAAGGCTAGGCGGATCCAGGGACGGACCGCCACCTGCTTGTCCTCGTTGTCGACCGCGGTGTTGGCGTTGCCGAGCGAAAGGCCGTGACCACCCTGGTCGAAGACGTGCATCTCGCATGCAACGCCCTCCTCGGCCATGCGCTGCGCAAACGGGTAGACCTGCGCGATCGGCGCCGTCTTGTCGTCGGACACGCCCCACACAAAGGTCGGTGGCATCTGACGCGAAACATGCGTGGTGGGGCAGATGTCGGCCAGATGCTCGTCAGTTGCCTCGCCGCCCGTCACCATCGACAGGTAGTCGTTGAGCAAATCGCGCCCCGTCTTGCCGCCCGTCTTGGGCACACGCAAGTCAATGCGCGGATCGCGCGTCTGCATGTCGCGCACATAGGCAAAGTCGAGCAATGGATAGCCCAGCACCACGGCATCGGGACGAATGTCGTCCGGACGCGCCCCGGCAAGTGCCGCAAAGGGGCCGGTCTTCCACTGCGTTGCCAGCGAGGCACAGATCATGCCGCCCGCCGAGAATCCCACGACGCACACGCGCTTAGGATCGACATGCCACTCGTCGGCGTTGGCGCGCACCGTGGCGACCATCTTGGCAAGATCTGCCTGGGGGTGCGGAAAGCTCACGTCACCCGTAGAACTCGTGACATAGTTGAGCACAAAGGCCTGGTAACCGTGATCCAAAAACGCAAACGCCACAGGATCCTGCTCATGCGGAGCGATATGCGTAAACGCACCTCCGCCACAGACAATCACCGCGGGGCGGCGGCCATTCGGTTTATCGGGCAACGGCTCGGCACCCAAATACGTAAATGTCGCCGGATATTCCTCGGTCGGCTCCTCGCCCCACAGCGCATGGTTCTCGACAATCATATGTGCTCCCTTCGCGCAAATTATGCGCCCTTGTTTTTCGCCTTCAAGCGTACCCCACTTGAACCCGTGGCGCAGAAACACTCCGGCAATAAGTTTCCCTTCAACTGATATATCACATAATCCCAGTTCAGAGGTATCGTTGAGCAGCGTAGAATAGGGGCGTTGACCAAGCCGCGAAACACATGTGAAACGTTTCCGGCAAACCAAACGCGCGATATGCGCCTATTTAAGTTGGAGGCAACTATGGGTCTGCTCGATTCGTTTAAGTCCACCTTCACCTCGACCGGCGAGGCGTCCGTTCCGCCCGCAGCAAGCTTCGCTACCCGCGAAGGCGTCATCTATGCCCCCGTCAACGGCGTGCTCGTCAACCTGAACGAGGTTCCCGACGAGACGATCGCCTCGGGCATGCTTGGCCAGGGCTATGGCATCGAGCCCATTACCGGCACCATCTATGCGCCCGCCAACGGCCGCATCGGTGCCACCACTGTCACCAACCACTCCATCGGCATGATCACCGAGGACGGCCTGCGCGTGTTCATCCATGTTGGCCTGGGCACCGTGGAAATGAACGGCAAGGGTTTTGCCCGCTTTGTCGAGATGGGCGATGTGGTCAAGGCAGGCCAGCCGCTCATCAGCTTCGACCGCGAGGCCATTAAGGCCGCTGGTCACGAGGACATCGTGACCGTCATCGTCTCCGAGCTCGATCGTCTTAAGAGCATCGACCATGTCGGCGAGTCTGGAACGCTTATCGGCGGCAACCCGCTCGTCAAGCTTGGCGACCCGCTGCTGGTTGCCAAGACCAAGTAGCCAGGCCCCACGCCACACAGCCAAAAGGCACCTCGTCAAGCGCCCGCGACCATTTGGCCGCGGGCGCTTTTCGTTTGAAAAACCATCCCGCCAATGCTTTATCTGTATAGCTCAAATGAGCCGAGCTGCTAGAATATCGAACTGTATGGATAACTATCATTCAACCGTTATGGGAGGATACGTGAACCGCACCAAAATCGCGCAGCTCTATGCCGATGCCGAGTCGCTCGGCGGCCAGACCGTCACCGTCGCCGGCTGGGTCAAGTCCGTCCGCGACATGAAGAACTTTGGCTTTGTTACGCTCAACGACGGCAGCTGCTTCCGCGACCTGCAGGTCGTCATGAACCGCGAGGCACTCGACAACTACGACGAGATCGCCCATCAAAACGTCTCGGCCGCACTCATTTGCACCGGCACCGTCAAGCTGACCCCCGATGCGGCCCAGCCTTTCGAGCTTTCTGCCACCTCCATCGAGGTCGAGGGCACGAGCGCCCCGGATTACCCGCTGCAGAAGAAGCGCGCAACCGTCGAGTTCCTGCGCACCCAGCAGCACCTGCGCCCGCGCACCAACCTGTTCCGCGCCGTGTTCCGCATCCGCTCTGTCGCGGCTGCCGCCATCCACCGCTTCTTCCAGGAGCAGGGCTTTGTCTACGTCAACACCCCCATCATCACCACGAGTGACTGCGAGGGCGCCGGCGAGATGTTCCGCGTGACCACGCTCGACCCCAAAAATCCGCCCCTCACCGAGTCCGGCGAGGTCGACTGGA
>CALGZX010000049.1 GCA_937934165.1 uncultured Collinsella sp. | reverse complement strand
GCGCCCTTGAAGTTGAACGTCAGATTGTCCAAATGCGGCCCGCGCAGCGTCGAGCCGTTACGCGGTTCGTAGAACCGCGTAACAAGTTAGTACATCTTTGCGCCGGCGGGGATGGAAGCGTCGAGCTGGATCAGATTGAGACGCTCCTCGCCCTCCTCCTCGTGGACAGCGCTGATCAGCATGCCGCAGCTGGGAATACCCATCATCTTGCGCGGAGGCAGGTTGGTGATGGCGAGCAAGGTCTTGCCGACCAGGTCCTCGGGCTCGTAATAAGCGTGAATACCGGAGAGGATGGTGCGGTCGGTACCGGTACCGTCGTCGAGCGTAAAGTTCAGCAGCTTCTTGGACTTCTTGACGGCCTCGCATGCCTTGACCTTCACAGCGCGGAAATCGCTCTTGGAGAAGGTATCAAAGTCGACGAACTCCTCGAACAGCGGCTCAACGGCGATCTTGGAGTAATCGAGCGTGGGCTTAAGCGACTTTACGAACGGGCTCGCGGCGTTGCTGGCCTCGGCAGCCTTGGCGGCAGCGGCACCGGACTGGAAACCCTTCTCGGGCTTCATGTGCGGGAACAGCAGCACGTCGCGGATAGAAGCCTGGTTGGTAAGCAGCATGACCACGCGGTCGATACCAATGCCAATGCCGCCCGCGGGAGGCATACCGTACTCGAGGGCGCGCACGTAGTCCTCGTCATACTCCATGGCCTCATCGTCGCCGCCGGCCTTCTCGGCCATCTGGGCAGCAAAGCGCTCAGCCTGGTCGACCGGGTCGTTGAGCTCGGAGAATGCGTTGGCGTACTCGTGGCCGGCGATGACCAGCTCAAAGCGGTGGGTCAGACGCGGATCGTCCTCAAAACGCTTGGCGAGCGGGCTGACCTCGATGGGGTAATCGCACACGAAGGTCGGGTTGACGATGGTATCCTCGCCCAGCTCATCGTAAATCTCGGCGATAATCTTGCCGGCGGTCCACTCGGGCTTAATCTCCAGGCCCTTCTCGCGCGCGGCGGCAGCAAGCTCCTCGACCGGCGTGTCGATGGTGACCTGCTTGCCGAGCACGTCGGAGACGATGTCGGTCATGGGACGGCTGGCCCACTCACCAGAAAGGTCGATGGTCTGGCCCTGGTACTCGATGACCTCGGGGTTGCCGATGGCCTTGTTAGCTGCCTTAATGACACCCTGGGCGAGCGCCTTCATGCCCTCGAGGTCGGAGAAGGCACGGTAGGCCTCCATCGTGGTGAACTCGGGGTTGTGGGTAAGGTCCATGCCCTCGTTACGGAAGATGCGGCCGATCTCGAACACGCGCTCAAAACCACCGACGATGCAGCGCTTGAGGTGCAGCTCGGTGGCAATACGCAGGTAGCACTCCTGATCGAGCGCGTTGAAGTGAGTGATGAACGGCTTGGCAGTAGCGCCGCCCTGGATGGTCTGCAGGATGGGGGTCTCGACCTCCATGTAGCCGTCGGACTCCATAAAGCGACGGAAGGTGGAGAGAATCTGCGAACGCTTACGGAAGGTCTCGCGAACGTCGTCGTTGGCGATCAGGTCGACGTAGCGCTGGCGATAGCGGGTCTCCTTGTCGGAAAGACCGTGGAACTTCTCGGGCAGCGGACGAACGGCCTTGGAAAGCAGGGTCGCGCTCTTAGGGGCAACGGAAAGCTGGCCGCGCTGGGTGCGCACGACCACGCCGGTCACGCCCAGGATGTCGCCCAGGTCGAGGGCCTTGAGCGTATTCCAGGCAGCCTCGTCCATGTCGTTGATGCGACAGAACAGCTGAATCTCGGCAGTCGCATCGCGCACGACGATGAACATGATCTTGCCCTGACCGCGCTTGGCGACCACACGGCCGGCGATCTTCACGACATCCTCGGTGTCCTCACCATCGGCAAGATCGGCGTACTTAGTCTCGATATCGGCGACGTAGTCCTCAAGCTCAGAGTGCTCAGGATAGGGGTTCTGGCCCGCCTCGAACAGGGCGGCGCGCTTGGCCAGGCGGGTGGCGCGCTCGTCGTTGAGCGTCGATGCCTGATCGGCGGCGTTCTGGTTCTCTGCCATAAGTTAGCTCCTCAAACTAAAACGCTCCCCAGGATTCGGTCCCAGGGAGCGAAAACATACCTTTACGCGGGACCGTGGTCTAGCGTGCGATCTTGGCGATGGTGTAGACGCGAGTCTTGCCGGAAGGCGTAACGACCTCGACGGAGTCGCCCTCGCCGTGACCGATGATGGCGTGACCGACCGGAGACTCGTTGGAAATCTTGTGCTCGAGCGAGTTGGTCTCGGTGGTACCGACGAGCGTGACTTCCATGACCTCGCCGTTGGGATCAATCAGCGAAACGGTGGAACCGATGGAGACGGTCAGGTCGCCCGTGGTGGCAGCAACCTGAGCGTTGGCGAGGATGGCCTGGATCTCGGCAATACGAGCGGCGTTCTGGGCCTGCTTGTCCTTAGCGGCGTCGTACTCGGAGTTCTCCGAAAGGTCGCCGAACGCGCGGGCTTCCTTGATGTCCTCGACGATCTCCTTGGCGTAATCGCCCTCACGCCAAGCGAGCTCCTCGACGAGCTTCTGGCGGCCCTCAGCGGTCAGTACGATCTGGCTTGCGTCCATACGGATATCTCCCCAACTCTGATCAAACAATCAACTGTCAACAAAACGAAAAAGACCGGCTAGCCTGCGGGCAAGCCGGTCAGGTGCTCACCCCAAAGGGATGGGACTACTCTGCGTCCGCGTCGCTGTCCTCTGCCTGCTTCTTCTTGGCAGCAGCGAGCTTGGCCTCGAGCTCAGCGATCTCCTTGTCCTCCTCGGACTGCTCGACCACGACCTCCTCGGCCTGCTTGGTCTCGGCCTTATCGTCGCCCTCCATACCCTCACGGATATTCTTGACGGTAGAGCCGAGGGACTTGCCGAGCTTCGGCAGGTTCTTGGGCCCGAAGATAATCAGGACAACGACGAGAATAATGATGAGCTCAGGAGCCCTCAGTCCAAACATGTAGACCTCCACAATACAGCGAGACAAGCTCGAATGAGTATACCGCGGGTATCGCGGTATCACAACACTAGCTAAAAAAAGGGACCGCAAGAAGCGGTCCCTCCTCATGCTCTGGTCGGGTTGACTGGATTTGAACCAGCGACCCCTGCGTCCCGAACGCAGTGCTCTACCAAACTGAGCCACAACCCGTTAGCTCGACTATAGTAACAAAGATTTTCGCCGCGTGCTAGAGAAATTTTTATTTCTTTGAAGCGTCGATTTGAACCGTGTTGGGAATAAGCTCAGTCGCGCAGGCCCACCAGCCATTTTGCTGGGCAGCATCGGCAAGCCTTTCGGCCGTGGCGGCGGTGCCACAAATGGCAAACGAACAGGCGCCCGACCCGCACACATCTACAGCAACGGTGCCGTCCTGTTTACGCAGCCAATCGAGAACCGTTTGAATCTGCGGCTCCATCTGTGCGGAAATGACACCCAAGTTGTTATGGATGAGTGCATATGCCGTCTCGGCATCACCAGCACGCAATGCAGAAGCTATCGCGCCGGGCTTGTCCGCAGGCACCGGAGCCTCGTCAAAACGTCGATAGGCTTCAATTGTCGAAACGCTTGCCTCGCGCGGCTTAACCAGTACGACGGGCGTCGCGAGCAGCGCGGGGTATTCAGTTGCCAGCACGTCTCCCCCACCTACGTAAAACGCAGGGCTCGCATGCAAAAAGAACGGGACGTCGGCACCAATGCCCCGCGCAATATCGTCGAGCGCTGGGTCGGTGCGATCAATGCCCCAGAGCTCCGCCAAGGCGACAATGACCGCGGCCGCATCCGTCGAGGGGCCGCCCAAGCCGGCGCACAATGGAATGCGCTTCTCAATCGTCACGCAGATGTTTGCCTCGCGACCATAATGATCGGCCATAGCAACCGCAGCCCGATACGCCGTATTCTTTTGCATGAGAAAATCTGATGCCGGAACCGTCTGGACGGTCAGCGCCTGCGCCGGCGTGACCGTCACGGTATCGGAAAGACCGACGGCCGCCATCAGGGAATCGACCCTGTGGTAGCCGCGGTCATCGCGCTCGGTATGAACCCCCAGGTAGAGGTTAATCTTCGCCGGCGCGGAAAGAGTCAGGGACCGATCGGTCACCGTTAATGCTCCTCGAGCTGATTGCCGAGCGGGGTAAAGATGTGCTCGCCGCTCTCGGGGTCGAACAGCTCGACCTGACCGGTGAGGACATCGATATACTGGTAGGACTGACGCGACTTGCGGCCACGACGCTCGTCAACCTCGACGATAAAGACGGCGGGGTGGACGCTCTTGATGGTGCCCATGCGCTCGACGACGCGGGTACGGCCCATGTTGGCCTTAACCTTGACGCGATCGCCCACCATATCGGTCAGCTTCTCGTGGATGTCGTCGACGTGATTGACTTCCATCTCTTCCATGAACAGGGCCTCCAGAAGGTGCAATTCAAAAAGGGGATAATACCCCTAAGATAGACAAAACTCTAATACTATAGCACCCTGCTGCCGCCATACGCAAGTAGCTAAATAAGCCCCGTCCCAAATACGTACCAGACGACAATCTCGCATGACCAGTTGTTACGCGGTTTGGTAAAACCGCGTAACCTAAAGGTTGTCGGTGTCCAAGACGATGGTGAATGGGCCGTCGTTGACCAGGTCGACCTTCATGTCGGCGCCAAAGATACCGTGCGCCACATGCTCAACGTCCTCGCGCACAAGCGTCAAGAAGTACTCGTAGAGCTCGTTGGCAACATCGGGTGCGCCGGCATCCGTAAACGACGGACGGCGACCGTGGCGGCAGTCGGCGAACAGCGTGAACTGCGACACCACGAGCACCTCGCCGTCGACATCGGCAAGTGCCAGGTTGGTCTTGCCGTTCTCGTCCTCGTTGATACGCAGCCCGCGGAGCTTGCCCCACAGCTTGTCGGCCTCGGCACGCGTATCGCCATGGCCCACACCCAGCAGCACCAGGTAGCCGCGTCCAATGCGGCCCACGCACTCGCCGTCGACCGTCACGCCGGCGTTGAGCACGCGCTGCACCACCGCACGCACGGTCTACTCCTCGCCCGTCAGCTTGGCGGACAGATGCTCGAGCGCGTGGAAACGATGGCTGATGGCGTTCTTCTCGTCAGCCGTCAGCTCGGCCATGGTCTTGCCCGGCGTGTCGACCGGCAGGAACAGCGGGTCGTAGCCAAAGCCGTGATCGCCGCGGCCCTCGTGTGCGATAGTGCCTTCGCAGGCGCCCTCACCATAGGTGACCAAACCGTCCGTGTCGATGAGCGCAACGACGCTCATAAAGCGCGCGGTGCGATCCTCGTCGGCCACGCCTTCCAGGTTAACGAGCAGCTTGGCGTTGTTGGCGGCATCGTCGCCATGCACGCCCGCATAGCGCGCGCTATACACGCCCGGCTCGCCGTCCAGGGCATCAACGACCAAGCCCGAATCGTCGGCAATGGCCATGAGCCCCGTCTCTTCGACCGCGGCTTGGGCCTTGATGATGGCGTTCTCCAAAAACGTCGTGCCGTTTTCCTCGGGGTCCTCAAAATCGCCCAGCTGGCCGAGCGCCACAAAGCGCACCTCGGGCATGACCTTGCCCAAAATGGCCTCGATCTCGGTGAGCTTATGAGCGTTTCCAGTTGCCACGACGATGGTCGCCGCCGGGTCAAGGGTGTCGATGTCAATCTTCTCAAGTGCCATGACTGGCCTCCTTGTCTCTATATCAATGCCGCGCCGAGGGCAACGAGGGCCTCCGCCTCTCCCCTCTCAATCAACGGCAGTCTTGTGTCTAGACGTCTCCGCAAATAAAACCTACCAAAATAAACCTGTCCCTTTTTGGCAGGTTAGGCGAGGGCTTGGCGCTGAAGCTCGATGAGCTCGGCGATACCCTTGTCGCCCAGGTCGAGCAGAGCGTTGAGGCGTTTGCGGTCGAAGGGCGCCTGCTCGCCGGTACCCTGGAGCTCGATCATCTCACCGGTGTCGGTGGCGACGAGGTTCATGTCGACCTCGGCATGGCTGTCCTCGGAATAATCGAGGTCAAGCAGCGTATTGCCGTCGACAACGCCCATGGAGATGGCAGCCACCTGGCCGGTAAGCGGGATGCGCTCGATCTTGCCCGCCTCGACCCACATGGCAAGGGCGTCGTGCAGCGCCACCCAGGCGCCGGTGATGCTCGCTGTACGCGTGCCGCCATCGGCCTGAATCACATCGCAGTCGACGGTGACGGTGTACTCGCCGAGCGCCTTCATGTTGACGACGGTACGCAGGCTGCGGCCAATGAGGCGCTCGATCTCCATGGAGCGACCCTTGCGGTTGGCGTGCTCGCGCTTGCAGCGCTTGCCGGTCGACGCCGGCAGCATGGCGTATTCCGCGGTCACCCAGCCGGCCTTAGGTCCTTTTCGCCAGCCCGGCACGCCCTCCTCGATAGTGGCGGCGCACAGCACGCACGTGTCGCCGAACTCGGCCAAACACGAGCCGTGGGCGTGCTTCATGACGCCACGGGTGAGCTTAACGGGGCGCAACTCGTTGGCGGCGCGACCGTTGGCGCGGTTGACCTGCATGTACTCCATAGAAATATCCTTTCGGCAAAATATGTGGCGAAGGCTTTGGCGGCTGCCTCACATCTATTTCAGCTCATCGATATCGATATGTTCGATGCTCTTGAGCGGCTGACCAAAGATAAAGCTGCCCGCCACCGCAAACTCGGCAATGTTATCGGCCGTCGTGGCAAAACGATGCTGCGGCTCGGCGGCGTCGCCCGCCAGCTGCTCGCGGCGCGTGAGGATATCGGTCAGCTCGCGTGTGGTCTCCTCGGCGGAACTCACGGCGCGCACCCCAGGCCCCAGCGCATGGCGGATAGGTCCCACCAACAGCGGAAAATGCGTACAGCCGAGCACCACGGTATCGATACCGTGGTCGCGCAGCGGCTCAACCGTGGCACCCACCAGCGCACGCACGGCAGGCGTATCGAAGATGTCCTCGTTCTCAAGCCACTGTTCCTGAAGATGTGCACCCGAGGCGAGCTCGTGTTCGACAACCTCGACAAAGCTCGAGGCAGGACAGCCGTATACATCGACGCCGGCATCCAGGTCCTGAATGGCGCGCGTGTAGGCGCCCGAGCGAATGGTGAGGTTGGTGGCGAGCACGCCCACGCGACGCGTACGCGTGCTGTTGATTGCCGCACGGGCACCCGGCGCGATCACACCGATCACGGGAACGTC
Organism: uncultured Collinsella sp.; assembly: GCA_937934165.1. GTDB lineage: Bacteria > Actinomycetota > Coriobacteriia > Coriobacteriales > Coriobacteriaceae > Collinsella. The sequence continues at coordinate 2,781 of CALGZX010000049.1, read as the reverse complement.
GAGCACCTGCTGGGCCAGACGCAAGGCCGCAGCGGTCGCCGTGTTGCAGGCGATGACCATAATCTTGACGTCGTGCTTCGAAAGCCAACGACCCGCCTGCAACGCAAACGAGCGCACCTCATCCTCGGTGCGGGTGCCGTAGGGGCAGCGCTTGGTGTCGCCAAAGTAGTAGACGGACTCGTGCGGCAGCGCCGTCGCAATCGCGCGCGCAACCGTCAGACCGCCCAAACCAGAATCGAACACGCCAATCGGGCGCGTGTCGCCTGCCGAATTCTCGATATCGGACATTACCTCACCAGTCTCTCTCGAAAAGACATGTCCAAGTGCAGCGACGCCGCGCTACGAACGCGCCGCGACCAGCAGCTCTGCCGTCGCCGCCCAACCGTCGACAATTTTGCCGCACGTAACGAAAGCGTTCTCGCAAGCAGCCAGGAACTCGGGCGCGCCGGCGCTCGTCAGGCCATTCTCGACCAGGCAGAACGTGCCCACGTGATCGGCCATGTAGAAGTCGGACTCGGAGTCGCCGAGCGCGAGCGTCTCCTCGCGCTCGATCCCTAGGTGCTCGCAGAAGCGCGCAATGGCAACGCCCTTGTTGAGGCCCGCCGGATTGATATTGAAGGCACGACCGTCCTCAACACGATTAAGCTCGAGCGTCGTCGGTTTGGACAGATGGGTCAGATGGCCGTTGCAGGCCCAAACCAGGCCGCAGCCGGCCTCGTCGAGGATGGCCTGAACCTCGTCATCAGGCACATCGCCGCGCATGCCGACAGTGACCTCGCGGTACTTGTAACCGGTCGACATGTCGTTGTGGTACTCGATCTTATGCGGCCAGCGAGCGAGAATTTTCTCGCACACACCGGTCTGCTCGATCACCTGGTGCGGCGTGAGACCACAGGCGGGATCGTAGGGCATGTCGCCGGTCAGGTACTCCCAATCGTTGGCTTTGAGGTCGTACATGACCAGGCCGCCCATCTCGCCGATGTAGGAGTTGAGACCGAGCACGCGCGCGTCCTCGTGGATCATAGTGCGGTTGCGACCCGAGGTGGGAACCACCTGGATGCCGGCACGAGCGAGCGCGACGACCGCCTCGACGAGCTTGGTCGAGGGATTTCCGTCGTTGTCGCGCAATACGCACGAGCCGGGAGCGAGCATCGTGGCGTCCAGATCGGTAAAGACGTACTTGACCTTGGCCAAGCGCTCGCGCATCTCGCCCGAAAGCTCGGCAACGGTCGGCAGGGTGTTGTGGGACATGGTTACTCCGTTTACGTAGAAGGGTTTGAACTTGGACGGCATGTTTTGATTGAGGGAACACGCTTATGGCGACAGCGTACTCAGGGCGCCGCCGCCATCATGGTTCATTAGTCAAACTGGGTAACATCGATCAGGCGATTGGCCAGCGAAAGGTCGCTCTCGATGGGCACGAATTCGTCGCCCACGTGCATGAGCTCCTCGTCACCCTTTGCCAGCAGCAAGACAATGGTGGGAGCATCGGGGTTGACGTACTCCTCGCGCGCCGCCTTGAACGCCGCATGCACAGCGGCTTCGCGATCGAGGATGATCTTGTTCGGCGTATCGTCGGGAACATGTTCGGCAAGCTCGCGACAGACCTTCATCGGGTCCTCGTGAGCTGGATCCTCGTTCGTAAAGATCATCAGGTCGGAATATGGTGCGGCCTCGCGTGGCAATTGCTCGCGGCGCTCCTGAGCCTTGCCGCCGGCGGCGCCAAACAGCGCAATGACGGGGCTGGCGGGAAACGCGCGCTTGACCGACGAGAAAAGCGAACGGAACGAAAGCTGGTTGTGCGCATAGTCAACGACGCAGATCACGCGGCCGTCCTTCGACTCCACGACCTCCATACGGCCCGGCACACGCAGTTTGGAGAGGCCCTTCTTGATGGCATCGATACCGATGCCGATCTCGCGCGCAGCGGCGATAGCGACCAGCGCGTTCTCCACGTTAAAGTCTCCCGCGATACCCAGCAGGACCTTCTCCCCCGCCTCGGACTCGTCGGCACACAGGCCATGCAAGTTGAACTCGATGCTAAAGCCGACCATGCGTACGTCGCTCGCCCACAGGCTTGCCTCGGGATGCTCGACGCCAACGGTCACCAAGCGCTCGGCCGTCGACGCTGCCTCCAGCACACGGTCGACCTCTTCGGTGCCCAGATTCACCACGGCGGTCTTTGCCTGGTCAAAGATCCTGAGTTTGCTCTCAAAATAATCCTCGAAGGTCGGGTGCTCGATCGGCGAGATGTGGTCGCGGCCGATGTTGAGGAAGCACACCACGTCAAACGGCAGATTCTCGACGCGTTGGTACTTGAGCGCCTGGCTCGAGACCTCCATGACCATGGACTGGCGACCGGACATGCGGCAGTTGGCGATATGGCGCCAGACCTCGGGGGCCTCGGGCGTAGTATTGGTGCTCTCGTAGCACTCGATGCCATCGTCGGTACTCACCGAGCCGATCATGCCGCAGGACTCGCCCGCCGCCTTGATGATGGACTGGAGCATAAAAGCGGCCGTGGTCTTTCCCTTGGTGCCGGTGATGCCCACGATCTTGACGTCGTGGTCAGGACGGTCGTAGACCTCCGGCGGCAACAGGGCCATGGCCGTGCGAACACTATCAACAACCAGCATCGCAGCACCGCTCTCCTGCGCCAGCGGCTCCAGAGACTCGACCAGCGACTCCTCGCACACAAATGCGACGGCGCCCGCATCGAGCGCCATGCTCAAAAACGCGGGCTTAAAGGCAGCACCTTTGCAAAAGAATACGTCACCTGCC
>CALGZX010000048.1 GCA_937934165.1 uncultured Collinsella sp. | reverse complement strand
TAACAGTTAGGAGCGGAATCCGGGTCTAGATGTTACAGATCGAGACACAGGAGTCCCTCCCCGACTTAAATCTCGATCTGTAACATCTTGGGCCCCAAAACTCCTCTTACTGTTACAGATCGAGACAAACCTCCGGCACCGGGTCAGCAGACAAAGACGTCGACGTTACTGTGTCTCCCCTCGCCTGCCGTTGGCGGGTGTTGCGGGGCTGTTCGCCGCATTGCCGCCGCACTGGGGGTGTGCAGACCGTAGGATAGTCCTATTGACAGCCTGTCAACTTGTCTGGGAGGCACCGTGGCAGAAACGTTTGATATCGCAATTGTGGGCGCGGGCATTACCGGGTGCGCCATCGCACGGCAGCTTGCGCGGTTTGACCTGTCCATTTGTGTGGTCGAGGCAGCCAACGATATCGCGCTGGGCGCTTCGAAGGCCAACGGCGGCCTGGTGCACGCAGGCTACGATCCGGCTCCGGGCACGGTAAAGGCGCAGGTCAACGCCCGCGGTTGCGAGCTATATGGCACGTGGGCCCAGGAGCTGGGATTTTTGTTCCGCCGCACCGGGTCGATGGTGTTGGGCTTTAACGACGAGGACCGCGCACATCTGGAGCAGCTGCGGAGCAATGGCCTTACCAACGGTGTGCCCGAGCTGTCGATCGTTGGACCCGACCGCATCCAGGAATTAGAGCCGCGTGCCAGTGCCGATGCAACGTGCGCGTTGTGGTGCCCCTCGACTGGGTTTGTCGACCCGTTTGAGGTTGCCATCGCCGCGCTGGAAAACGCCGTGGCCAACGGGGTGACGTTTATGCGGTCCGCTCCGGTGGAAGCGATTGAAGTCGCGGGCTCGGGCGACGACGCGCGCTTTACGCTGGCGACCCCCACTGGCAACGTGCGCTGCTGCTACCTGATCAACGCCGCAGGCAACGGAGCCGCGGACATCTCGCACATGGCCGACGCTGAGGAGTTTCAGATGATCTGGCGTCAGGGCAACATCGTGGTGCTGGACAAGGAGCCGCGCACGCTCATGCCGCTCTACCCCGTTCCGACGCCAGTGTCGAAGGGCGTTATCGTGACGGGCACTGTGCATGGCAACACCGTGATCACCGCCACGGCTGCCGTGCGCGAGCCGGGCGACACGCAGACCTATGCGAGCGATGTGGACGCGCTGCTGACCGGCGCGCGCAAGCTGGTGCCCGATCTGGATGCGCGCCGCGTGGTGCGCGCATTTGCCGGCGGGCGTCCGGTCATTCAGGGAACGAACGACTTCTTTATTGGACAGTCGGCCGTGGTGCCGGGGCTTTTCCAGGCGGCGGGCATTCAGTCGCCGGGTGTGGCGAGCGCGCCGGCCATTGCCGAGCGCATGGAGCAGGTACTGCGCGACGCCGGCGTGGCCCTGCGCGAACGTGCCGATTGGGACCCGATCCGCCATGCGCCGGACGACTTTGACCGCGCGCCGCTTGCGCGCAAGGAGGAGCTCATCGAGTCCGATCCCACGTGGGGACAGATTGTCTGCCGCTGCGAGACGGTGCCCGAGGCCGAGATCGTGGCCGCGATTCAACGCCGCCCGGGCGCGGTTTCGGTCGAGGGCGTCAAGCGCCGCTGTCGTGCCGGCATGGGACGGTGTCAAAGTGGCTTTTGCCAGAGCCGCGTGGTTGCGATCCTTGCCCGCGAGCTGGGCTGCGACCCCAGCGACGTGCTGTTGGAGGATGCCGGATCTTGGCTGGTTAAGGGACCACTGAAGGGGGTGCGCTAGGATGGCGGAATTCAAATCGAGCGCGATTGATTGCGGCATCGCAGAAGCCGTACAAACGCAAGTCTTCGACGTGGTCGTTATCGGCGGCGGACCCGCCGGCATGGCGGCCGCGCTGGCCGCGCATAAGGCAGGCGCACGCGTGGCCATCGTGGAGCGCGAGCAGCACCTGGGCGGCATCCTGCGCCAGTGCATCCACTCCGGCTTTGGCCTGTCGCACTTTAAACAGGAGCTCACCGGTCCCGAGTACGCGCAGCGCTTTATTGACCAGGTCCGCGCGACCGATATTGCACTGTTCTTGGGCAGCATGGTGATTGGGATCGATTCGAGCGAGGGCGAAGGCGGCCCGGGCACGGGCGTAAGTGACGCGGCAAGCGATACCTCGGCACATACTGTCACGCTCATGAGCCGTACAGGCATGCTGCGGCTCACCGGGCGTGCGGTCGTCCTTGCCATGGGGTGCCGCGAGCGCACCCGCAGCGAAATCAAGATTCCCGGCAGCCGTCCCGCCGGCGTGTTTACGGCCGGCCTGGCGCAGCGAAACCTTAAGCCCGGCTCGCGCGCCGTCATTTTGGGCTCGGGCGATATCGGGTTGATCATGGCGCGCCGCTGCACGCTCGAGGGGATTTCCGTCGAGGGCGTATACGAGCTCATGCCGTACGCCAACGGCCTGCGCCGCAATGTGAAGAACTGCCTGGACGATTTTGGCATTCCGCTGCATCTGTCCACCACGGTCACGCGCGTGATTGGGCACGACCGCGTGGAAGCCGTCGAGGTGAGCCAAGTCGACGAGCGCCTGGCGCCCATTCCGGGGACCGAGCGCATTGTTCCGTGCGACACGCTACTGCTTTCGGTGGGCTTGATTCCCGAGAATGAGCTTTCGGTTGCCGCGGGCGTAGAGCTTGACCCACGCACGCGCGGCGCCGTGGTGGACCAGAGCCTGCAGACGGGCGTGCCGGGCATCTTTGCCTGCGGAAACGTGCTGCACGTGCACGACCTGGCCGACAACGTGACGACCGAGTCCGAGAGGGCTGGCGCAGCTGCAGCAGCATGCGCGTTGGGTGGCGGAGCCGAGGCGGACGCAGTCACGGACACGAGCTGCGAGCTCACGGTCTCCCCTGCTGGCATCGCGGGATACGCGCTGCCGGGACGCATTACGGCCGCGGCATTCACCAAGCTCAACTTCCGCGTGCGCCGACCGGTCGATGCCGCCTGCGTGAGGATTTTGGCCGACGGCGAGGAACTGCTTGCCGGTAAGGTCCGCGCGTTTAAGCCGAGCGTCATGGAAAGCTTCCCGCTGCCGGCAAAGGTGATTCAGCGCACACTCGACCTGGGTGCCAGCGAGATTGTCCTATCCGTCGACCCCGTCGAGGAGGCATAAACTATGAGCGATAACGTGATCGAAACGCTCAAGTTCAACTGCACCATCTGCCCATCCGAGTGCCTCCTGACCGTGGAGGTGGAGCGTGACGCAGACGGCGCCGTGGCAGAGGTGCGCTCCGTGACCGGCAACAACTGCCCGCGCGGCGATAAGTTCGCACATCAGGAGCTCACCTGCCCCATGCGCGTGCTCACCACGACCGTGGCCGTATCCGGCGGCGACGAAGCACTGCTCCCCGTGCGCACGGCCGAAGCCATCCCACTGGCGCTCCATGCCCAAGCCATGGCCCTCATCCGCGGCGTGGTCGTCGACGCCCCCATCCGCATGGGCGACATCGTGCTGGAGAACCTCCTCAACACCAACATCAACCTAATCGCCAGCATGGACATCGACCGAGCCCAAGTAGCTAATTAGGGACGGAGCTCTTTTAGCTACCCCGCCATCCACCCCACCCCTCCTCAATTGCGGTGAAATAGTTCCTGATTTCCGCCAAAACCCCGGCATCCAGGAACTATTCCACCGCAACTATCCTTGGAATCGGTATTCAGCTTGTGCCTACTTTAGTGCCATTTCAAAACTATGCCGGATTACGGGGCCGATTCGGAGACCCCCATCCATACCGGCAGTTTTCGATTTTTGATAAGCCGTCTACCTGCGGTTTTAATTTCGCGATTTTACCCATGGTCAAGTAATACAGGTCCAGCCCCGTAATCCGCCATACTTTTGAAACCAGCCCATTTGGGACTAGCCTCTTATGGCTACTTTTACCTATTAGCCCGCAAGTTTGACGCAGCTAAAATAGCCCCGTCCCAAATTGACTACCCTGGCATTGGGGATACCATGGTGGCAACCTAGCGAAAGGATGTTTCATGGCACATGTCGATGACCAGCGTGTGGCGCACGTGCTTGATGCGCTCGAGGCTCAGCACCCCGGCGCACAGCTGCTCGTAAACGACCCGTGGTCGATTTACTATCTGACCGGTTTTTATGCCGATATGTTCGAGCGTTTTTGCGGCGTGCTGCTCGCACGCGATAGCGAACCTGTGATCTTGGTCAACGCGCTGCATCAGCTGCCCGAGTACGACAATGCCCGCGTGGCCTATCACACCGATACTGACGTCGTGGCCGACGCCATCGTTCGCGAGGTCGATCCGAACAAACGGCTCGGCATCGACACCGTCATGCGTTCCGGCTTTTTGATGCCACTCATGGAGCGCCACGCAGCCAGCGAGTTTTTTCTGGGCGACTTTGCCGTCACCGCCGCACGCACCCACAAGGATGCCGCGGAGCAGGAGCTCATGCGCGTGTCCTCGGCCGCCAACGACGCTGTGATGGCCGACGCCATCAAGCTCGTCCACGAAGGCGTGACGGAGCGCGAGATTGCCGACCAGATGCTCGGCCTGTATCGCAAGCACGGCTGCGAGGGCTTTAGCTTTCCGCCCATCGTGAGCTTTGGTGCTAACGCCGGCGACCCGCACCACGAGCCCGACGACACCGTGCTCAAGCGCGGCGACGTAGTGCTGTTCGACATTGGCGGGCGTCATCGCAACTACTGCTCGGACATGACGCGCACGTTCTTTTGGGGCGATCCGGACGAGGAGACGGCGCGCATCTACGACATCGTGCGCCGTGCCAACGAGGCCGCCGAGGCACTCATCGCACCGGGTGTGCGCATGTGCGACCTGGACCGCGCCGCGCGCGATGTGATTGAAGACGCGGGCTATGGGCGGTACTTTACGCATCGCCTGGGACACTCGATCGGCTTGCAGGACCACGAGCCGGGAGACGTCTCGCTCGTCAACGAGCAGGTCGTAGAGCCTGGCATGACGTTCTCTATCGAGCCGGGCATCTACCTCCCCGGCCGCACCGGCGTCCGCATCGAGGACCTGGCCCTGGTGACCGAGAACGGCGTCGAGATTCTCAACGCCTACCCCCACGATCCAGTCCGTCTGGGCTAGCCAATGTGACAAAGGGACAACCCCTTTGTCACATTGCGATTACGTCGCGCCACAAAAACGGGCTATCTACTACGTTTAACCCGCATGGGTCGACCATGCGGGTCTTTTTTGAAAACTGGCAAGCCTTTTACCTGCGGTTTTGATTTCACGATTTTCCGTGTGGTCGAGGGTAACCGGTCAAACGTAGTAGATAGGCCCATTTCGTGGCGAGCAGTCCGCTCAAGACAAAGCCCGTCCCAAATTAGCTGCCCTACAGTCAAACGAAAGGCCTCCCGATTCCCCGACGAGAACCGGGAGGCCTTCTTGTGTCCTAGAGCCCTAAGGCTCTAAGCTCGCAGCCTTACTCCGCGCGATGGCGCAGTTTTTCAATCGCTGCGGCGATAAGAGCCAGCAGGCCGGTTCCGCCAAGCGTCGCGACGGTCACGGCAGTATTGTCGCCCGTCTCGGCCAGGCTTCCCTTAGCGGCCTTCTTGCCATCCTTCTTGCCCGAAGAATCCTTGGCATCGGGCTTGGCACCGTTATCCTTGCCGCCTGTCGGTTCCTGTACAACAACAGGCTCAACAACCTCGACGGTCACCGAAGCGGTGAGCTGTTGAGGCGCCGGCGCAGTGCCATCCTCGGCAAGCGTCGCAATCGCCGCGGCGTCACCGTCAACGGGCATCGTCGCGGTAATGACGACGGTTCCGTTCTTGAGGGCCTTGACCTTACCGTTCTCGACCGTAGCGATCGTCGGGTCGGACGAGACCCACGTCACGGCACCACGCAGCAGAGCGCCATCGGCCGCATTGCTCGCCGCGGCAGCAAGGTCAATTTCCTTGCCGCGCTCTACCTTAAGCACGGTTTCGGCAGTCGTGGCCTTGCCGTTTTGGTCAACGATAACGAGGCCCTTGGCCGCCGGGCGCGGCTTAACGCGTACCATGCAGCTGACTGTAAGCTCCGTACCGCGAACCTTACCGCCCACGGTCACATCATCGGCACCCCAATCCAGTGCGGGAACATTCTCCCAATCGACGTCGTAGTCCTCCTGACTGTCGTCCTTCATCATCACGGAGACTTTCTTGGGCAGCGCCTTCAGCACATCGGCGTCAGAGCTTGCCTCAAACACCTCAACGGGAGCGAACGTCGCAGGCCTCACGGGAATCTCGCTTGCCGGTGTCTCGACGACCAGTTTGCAGATGGCCTTGAGCGTCGTGCCCTCGACGGAGCCTTCGATCGTGTACTCGCCAACGGCGGCAAGATGCTTGTCCAGGCCATCCGTATTCCACGTGACCGCGGCCTCGTCCGTGTGACCATCGGAATAGGTCACGGTGACCTTCTTGGGCAGCTGCCTCGTCACGGTATCGGCCTTGGCATCGCGCTCAACCGTGATCTGCGGCACCTCGGCAACCTTGTTGATCGTCGTCGTGGAGGTGACAATGACCTCGACAGACAGGTTGCCGTTCACCGTCACGCCCTTGGCGACGACGCTGTTGCCGTACGTGGCGGCAGCGGCAGGGACCTCAGTCCATGTGATCTCGGACTCCGCCGTCGTCTTGCCGTCCTTCATGCGAACGGTCGCCTTCACGCCCTTGAGCGCATCACGCACGGCGTCGGCCGATGCGCCCTCGGGAACGCTAACGCCCGCGACAGGCTCAACAGACGCCGGAATCTCGGCATCGCTCTTCACGACCGTAATCGTGCACTCTGCCTTTTGATCGGTACCGGCAACCTTGCCCTTGACCGTGACCTCACCTTCCTTGGCAAAGTCCTTGTCGGAGAAACCCTTGGTGTCCCACTTCACCTCGACATCGGACTCGGTGTCATCCGAGTAAATCGCCGTGACCGTAGAAGGCAGCTTGGCCAAAACGTCGTCCGCCTTGGTGCCGCGCACGACCACAATGTCTTCAGCGACATCGATGTCGACAATATGCGCCGTCACCTTGACCTGAGCCTTAACAGTCATGCCGTTGTCCGTTAGACCCGTGACCTCAAACTCGGTGCCGGCACGGCCCAGGCTGTCGACCTGAGACCACTTAACGGGCGTCTCTTTCTTGGTCTTGCCATCCTTCATGACAACCGTCACCTTGGACGGCAGTTTATCCATAAGATCGCTGACCTTGGCATTGTCCGCAATCTCAACAACATCGATCGGCTCGACGTGGTCGGGCGTCTGGGCATCCTGATCCACCACGGTCACATTGCAGGTCACCTTAGCGCCGTTGAGCTTAACCGTACCCGTGATCTCCACGGTGCCGGTTCCGTTGAGCAGCTCGTCCGTGACGTTAGAAAGATCCCACACGTCAATGTCGAGCAAATCGGTCGAGCCGTCGGAGTAAGTCGCCACAACCTGCTTGGGCATCTGGGCGTACAGATCCTGCTTGGACGTGCCCATGGCAACACTAAACGACTTGGCCTCGAGCTCGGTTATGGTTCGCGGCGCCTCGGAGACGTTGACGTACACGATAGCGTTGACGTTGTCGACATCCTTGAGCTTGCCGACGAGTTTATACGTACCCTTCCTGGCGAGCGGCTTGGAGAGGTCGATGCCGTCGGTGTCGGTCCACTTTTCAATCTCGATGCCGCCTAAACTGCCCCGAGTATCCCGCGCTGAGCCATCCGAGAAATATACGGACACGGCATCTGGCAGCTCCAGCATCGATCCGACCGTGGTGTTGACCACGACTGCCTCGGGCTGCAACGCAACCTTCTTCGCCTTCTTATCGGCAACCGTCACCTTGGCGGTCACGTTGCCGTTCTCATCCACGCCGACCTTTTGGCCGTCATCGTCAAGCAGCGCCATAACAGCAGCGGCATCAAAGCCGACCACATGGCCCGTCGCATAGAACGTGCCAGGCCGCTCGTACTTCTCGGGCGCGATCGGATCCCAATCAATAGCCGCTGTCGAAACGGAACCGTCGCTCATCTCGACCGCCATCTTGGACGGCATAGCAGGCGCAGTGCCCGCCTTGGTGGTCACTGCGGTCTCGCCGTTATCGATTGCCTTCTCAACGCCTTGGATAACGATCTTGGTCTGAACAGTGAGACCGGTGTTAGTGCCGTCACCGTATCCGTCGAGGCCGCTTGCAAACAGCGTGCCAGACACTGTCGTGACCTGACCCGGCTCTCCGGTATAAACCGAGGGACGAACGTAATCCCATTGAACCTGGGCATTATGAGTTTTGCCGTCACTCGTGGCAACCGAGACATTCCACGGCAGCTCGGGGAAAACACCGCTGGCCGTATTAATGCACTCAGGAACGGCAACGGAGATGACGGAACAGACGTCGACAGTGATTGTCGCCTCGGCACCACCTTGGAGCTTGCCCTTCACCTTAAACGAACCGTCCTTGGCATAAGCGTCTTCGGCGACACGGTCCCATGTGACCTTTTCGCGCTGGGGCTCAGAAGACACATCGTTGTCGTATCGAACCTCAAGGTATTCCGGCAGCATCGGCTTGGTGCCGGGGACGGTCCATATGGTTCCGCCCTGAACCGAGGTTGCCTTACTCGCGATCTTAACGGTGGCAGTAATCGGAAGGTCGACAGTCTGCATGCCGTACCCTGCATTAAAGCTAATTGTTGCAGTGCCGCGTACCACGCCGCCCTGGGTCCAATCGAAGCCCTTCGTGTTCCACTTGGTCTCGGCGTATTTGTGCGAATAGTCCGGATGTTCTGCCGCATCGGGGCTGATAAGTTCGACATAGCCGGGAAGCATGGCGGTGCCGTCGCTGCCCCTGAGCACTGTAATGGTTTGTGGCTGAGCCTCCCAGTTTTTAGTCACGATGACGTGCACTTTCACGGGGATATTCGTTCCGGCGACCGTTCCGGTAATCGTGCAGTCCTTCTGGGGGCACCTATCGTAGGTATCCCAGTTGACGCCGAGACTGTCAAAAGTCGTTCCATCCTGCAATACGCCGGACACGTAGAAGTAGTCCAGATTGACTTCCTCACCGGGGTAAATAACGCGCCAGTCCTCGTACGACTGCCCAAGCGTCACGCCATTCTCGCTATAGTTATTGACGCCCTTGACCTCGCTGCACACCGCGATCGCGTTGACCTTCGCCAGCGAGCCAGTGATAGTACCGGTAATTTCGTACTCGCCAGGCTTGCCGTCCAGCAGTTCTTGAGGAAACTCATCCCAGCTATAAGGCTGCCCCGACGAATACTGGGGATAGAACGAGCTGCCATCCGACAAATACAGCGTGGATGTGTAGCGCGGAGCCAGAAGTCCGGCGCCGGGAACATAAGCAATCTTGCCGATGTTGCTGTCCTCGAGATCGCAGACGTTGACCGTCGCCGTAGTCGGAATGTTAGAGCCGGTAAAATATCCGCTAACCGTAATCTGGCCAAGGTTCTTTAGGGCGTCCTGACTAATCGTCGACCACTGAACGGGGAAATTGCCTCGCGAGCCATTCCACATCGTGGCCTCGATTGAACCCGGCATATTGGGCTGGCAACCGATAAGCGTGCTTGTCGATGTCGAGGAAGGCATCTGCAGGGCGCGGACGGAGATGGTCGCCGTGACTCGGTTGCTGTCACCCAGCTCCACCTGAGTAGACGATGAAGATGAGGTATTGGCCCAATACGACAGCGAACCGGAAAGCTTAAACGACCCCTCACTTGCCACCTGCGTGTCCAAAATAGGGTCCCACGCAATGTTGCACTGCTTCTTTGTACCGTCGGTGAATGCAACCTCAACGCTGTAGGGAAGACCGCCGCCCGTTGTAGGACGTACGCCGACGGGCGTGTTAACGGGAGCAAGAGCGTCGATAGAGGCAACTTCTTTGACCTCGACCTGAGCAGTTACCTTTAGGCCATTAGCGGCTGAAGATTCGTTATATGTCACAAGCGTGCCCGTGACCGTATAGGTGCCTGCCTTTGGTTGATTTCCGATCTCAGCCGAACACATTGAGCGGATAGGCCGTTCCCGCAGTT
>CALGZX010000047.1 GCA_937934165.1 uncultured Collinsella sp. | reverse complement strand
ATGTCATGAAGAGAACGATATCGGCATGCGCGGGATCGAGCGCCATGAGGCAGCCATACGAATCAAGCAGACCGCTCACACGCTCGGAGTCGTGCTGATTCATCTGGCAGCCAAAGGTGCGGATAAAGTAGGTTTTACCGGCAAGAATATCGCGTACGGAACGCTGGTCCATGTGCATAAGTCCTAACGATGGGGAGCGAAACAAGGCAAGCAGAAGCTATGCCACAGGCTTAACATCATCCATGACGACGTTATCCATAGCAGCTCGATTGATCTGGTGAACGTAGATAGAAAGGCGGATGGCCGTGCGCGACTCCCCGTTAATGAGGATGTCGGAGAACACGGGCGCGCAGGAAATATCAAAACCGGTTGGAATCAAAAAACCGCGCGCGATAGCCACGGCCTTAATGGCCTGGTTGACCGCACCGGCGCCGACACACTGGATGTTGACGGGTACACCATCCTTGACCATGCCGGCGATGGCGCCGGCAACGGACGCGGGCGATGATTTGCTTGATACCTTCAGGCAATCCATGAAGAAACTCCTGCGTTTAAAAGTACGTTTTAACTGCAATAACTGTATCGTACCGAGTGGACTCGGTAAAGGCACTATTCCTCTTTGGCAAGATCGAAGGTCACAGTGATTCGATCACGCGAAACACGAATCTTTGGGTCGCCGCAAAGGTTGAGATAGTACCGGGCGGCAAGGTCATTAAAGTCACGCTCCACAGCACGCGAAAACTGAGCCATGTCATCCTTGGCAATACGTAGCCCGCGACGATCCTTCGCGAGATCGACAGGAGCCGGCGCATGCGAGGACGAATCACGCTCGCGCAGCAGACGCGCGGTCACACCGCGAACGGGCTTAATCTGCCCTGCCAAAATGCGATGGGCCGTGCGCTCGGACATCTCAAGACCCAAACCCGAACAGATACGGATAAAGTCCTCGGCATCAGAGGCAAGGCCTAAACGGTCGACAACCGGAAGCTCGCTCTCGTCATCAATGAACAGGAGACGCGACGTATCAAGCCGACTTGACGCCTGAGCATAAAGGGTCGCGGCAATCTCAGACGGAGAACCAAGATAGACATCGCAACCACGCAACTCCTCGAGCGCAAACTCACAAGCAGCGCGAATAATATTATGCGGACCGCGAGCACAGACATAACGCCCGTCCTCATCCTTGACGGCCTGGGGCCAGCTGGACTGATCGGCACGCTCACTGAGGCGGTCGGCCGCAACGCTCACCTTAAAGGCCGAGCCAAGGTCGACACCAGACGTGACCACGCGGGCCTCGTCGGTGTTCTGCTTGATCGAAAACAATGCCATGCCACGACCGTGAACGCCCCAACGGTCCATCTTCATGCTCTCGAGCTTGGAGGTAACACGGGCATCGAAGATTCGCTCTTGCATATCCTGCGGAACGCCCGAACCGTTATCCAAAAAGACAAGCGTGCGGACGCCATCTTCCTTAGTCGTGGCGAGATAAACCTTGTCGGCGCCAGCATCGCGAGCATTACGGAGCATTTCGATGACGATATCCTCGACATGCTGAATGTCGTGCTTTGCCTGGCGCCGCTCGGCCTCCGAAACGCGGAGGCGGACATACCCCTCGCCAAGGTTCTCCTCGACGCGAAGGTTGCCCTCCCCCGACATCGACGCGATAAATGAGATGAGCTCGTTCGCGTCGCTCATGTTATTTAGCGATATCGACAGCGCGACTCTCGCGAATCACGACGACGCGCACCTGACCGGGATACTCCATCTCTTCCTCGATCTGATGGGCGATATCGTGAGCCAGGACCGTGGACTGGGCATCGGAGATCTTGTCCGGCTGAACCATGACGTGGACCTCGCGACCAGCCTGCATGGCATAGGTACGCTCGACGCCTTCATGGGAGTTGGCAATCTCCTCGAGCTTCTCAAGACGCTTGATGTAGTTCTCGGCAGACTCGCGACGGGCACCGGGGCGAGAGGCAGAGACGGCATCGGCGGCCTGTACCAGGACATCGAGCACCGTGTTGGGGTCGACATCGGCATGGTGAGCCTCGATAGCGTGAACGATAACGGGCTTCTCGCCATAACGGCGGGCAAGCTCGGCGCCGATGACGGCATGCGGGCCCTCGACGTCGTGGTCGATTGCCTTGCCCAGGTCGTGCAGCAGGCCGGCGCGCTTAGCGGTCACAACGTCCAGGCCAAGCTCGGAAGCCATCACGCCGCACAGATCGGAAACCTCGAGGGAGTGCTGAAGCACATTCTGACCAAACGAGGTACGGTAGCGCAGGGCACCAAGGGTCTTGACGATCTCGGGGTGCAGGTCGTGGATACCGGTATCAAAGGCAGCCTGCTCGCCAGCCTCGCGCACGCGCTGCTGAACCAGGTCGGCAGCCTTGTGATACATCTCCTCAATGCGGGCGGGGTGAATGCGGCCGTCGGCAAT
>CALGZX010000046.1 GCA_937934165.1 uncultured Collinsella sp. | reverse complement strand
GTCCAGATGATGGCGTTGGCGCCGGCGGCGATGGTTTCACGGATGCTCTCGGGCGTCTTGCCGCCCGGTGCGATGAGCGGCAGGTTGGGATAGTGCTCGCGCAGTTCACGCAGGACCTGGGGCGTGTTTTTGCCGGCGGCGATGTTGAGAATCTTGGCTCCGGCGCGCACTTTGGCATGCGCATCGTCGTCGCAACGTACGACCGTGGCGATGACGGGGATGTCGGCGATGTTGGTGATGTGCTCGACCATCTCGGCAGTAGCGGGGGAGTTGACCACGCAGCCCGCCGCGCCCTGCATCTCGGAGACGGCTGCCATCTGCACGGAGCGCTTACCGGTCGTAGTTCCGCCGCCCACGCCTACAAAGACCGGGCACTCGGCGACGGTCAGCAGCGCTTGCGTAATGGCGGGCTGCGGCGTGAAAGGGTAGACCGCAAAGACGGCATCGGCGTTGGAGTTGCGGATAACCGCGACGTCGGTGGTGTAAATGAGCGACTTGATGCGGCGGCCAAAGAGCGTGAAGCCGCTGGCCTCCTCGATCTCGTCGGGCATGCGAAGGGCAGCCTTGCGCAAACGCCCGTCGATGGGCAGCGGCTCCATGGGGAGCAGTCCGTTGGGGGTCACGGCTACCTGGGGCTCGGTGAACTCGTCTGCGAGCTCGACCTCGGAGAAATCGACCGAGGCGACGATGTCCTCGTGAACCTCGGCGGGCACATCGATGGGAGCTTGGCCGTTTGCCGCGGCAGGCGTGTCGAAGGAGCTGGTGCCGACGAAGGCGTCGACGCGCTCATTTAGATCGTTGAGGGTATCCATGGAGGCTCGATTCTATGTGATGACGGCCGGCGCTATGCAGCCGGAATTGCGAATGCTAAATCGTTTGATGAGTTGATTTTTCCCCGCCGCGCCATCCGTTAGACCGAAGGGCCGGCGAACGTGAAGGAGCTGTGGTGGCGGGTATCGAGGTGCTATCTTGAAAGTCCCGTTTAAAAGAGAGGTGACGCGGTATGGAATTTTCGGCAATGTTGGGCTCGATTGGCCTATGCGTGGGCGCAATCGTTGCCGCCGCGGTCATCTACTTTGTGGTCACGGCCATTAAGGGCAAAAGGGCCGAACGCAAGGAGCGCGCGATGCTTAAACAGCATCGCGACCAGCAGGGCAAACGCGCACAGAGATAGCTTGTTGAGTTTTGGATCCGTGCGCTAGCTGCGTTTTCGGATCAGGGCAATGTAGAAGCCCTCAAAATCGCGGCTAGGCGGAATGGTCAGCGTGCCGGGCAGGCCGTTGGCGACGGACGAGACGTGGCCCGCGGCGATGGCCTCGGTGAGGGCATTGCACTCGATATGCGGCTCCTCGCCGGCATCCTGGGCGCGACGTGCTTCGCTTTCGCTCGGCGTGCCGTCGAGGGGGATAAGCTCGCAATCCATGTGCTTGTCGAGGGCCTCTTGCAGGGCGTCCTCGTTTTCCTGCGGCAAGATCGAACAAGTCGAATAGACGAGCGTGCCGCCCGGTTTGAGGGCACCCATGGCGCGGTCCAGAAGTGCTCGCTGCGAGCGGGCGCACTTGCTCAGCAGCTGCTCGGTCAGGCCGCGCAGGCTTTTCTCGTTGCCGCTGATGACGGTGCCCGTGCCGGTGCATGGGGCGTCGAGCAGGATGCGGTCGAAGCGGAAGAACTCGTCGAGCTCGCGTGCATCGATGCGCATGACGGGCACGTTTTTGGCACCTTGGCGGTGGAGGTTGGACTCAAGCTTTTCGGCGCGGGGAATGCTCATCTCGCAGGCCGTGAGGTGTGCCTGGCCCTGGGTGAGGGCGGCGATCTGCGTCGTCTTGCCGCCAGGGGCTGCGCACATGTCCAGGATGTCCTCGCCGGCCTGAGCGCCCAGGACCAACGGCGGCATCATGGACGACAGGCTCTGTAGGTAGATCTTGCCGTCGCGGTAGATGTCGAGGTCCCATAGGTCGGAAACCTGGGCCTCGGGCAGGATAAAGGCGTCCGGATACCAGGTAACGGTTTGGTGGGCAATGGCGGCTGCGTCGAGCGCGGCGGCGATGTCCTCGGCGGTTGCCTTGAGCGTGTTGGCGCGTAGCGTGACCGGGCGTGTGGCAGCGGCGCCGAAGCCCTCGATCATGAGCTCGGCATCGGTGGGGGCATAGGCGCCGGCGACCGTGTCGACCATAAAACGCGGCAGGTCGGCGGCGCAGGGAAGGGCGGCAAGCTGGTCGGAAAGCTCGGTGGAGGCAAACTGCCTAAGCTTGAGCTCGGGCTTAACCTGCTTTTTCTGCTTACGACGACACGGCTTGGACATCCGTCTTTCCTTCCACCTAAATGATTATTCTGGGACGGGGATTAAAAAATCATTCCATGACTCCGTCACAAAAAGACTGTACTGTGGCGCCCGGGAATGATTTTTTAAGGCTCTGTTAGACCAGGATTGACATTCCGCCCCGTCATCTTCTTGCGATTGC
>CALGZX010000045.1 GCA_937934165.1 uncultured Collinsella sp. | reverse complement strand
GAGCCAGGTCACGCGCTGCCTTGTGCATGCGAGCACGAATGTCGTCGTGTCCGTCGAGGCACGGCGCGGGGCTCTCCTCGATTAGCTTTTGGTTGCGCCGCTGCACCGAGCACTCGCGCTCGCCGAGCGAAAACACATGGCCCTGCTTATCGGCCATAATCTGCACCTCAACGTGATGCGCCGGCGCGACGAACTTCTCCATGTAGCACTCGCCGTCGCCAAAAACGGCCTCGCCCTCGGCACGCGCCTCGATGAACGCCTTTGCCGCATCTTCCACGCGCTCGACCTTGCGAATGCCGCGACCGCCACCGCCCGCGCGCGCCTTAATGAGCACGGGACAGCCAATGCGCTCGGCCTCGGCCGTCGCCTCCTCGGGACTTTTGAGCAAATCGCAGCCCGGCACGATGGGCACGCCCGCCGCGGCAGCCGTTCGGCGTGCGGCGTCCTTGTCGCCCATGCTGTCGATCACCTCGGCCGAAGGACCGACAAAAGCCAGGCCATACTTGTCGCAGTCGCGTACAAAGCTCGCCTTCTCGGAAAAGAAGCCGTACCCAGGATGGATCGCCTTTGCGCCCGACTTTACGGCACAGGTGAGCACGGCATCGTCGTTGAGGTAGCTCTCGGCAAGACGCGGGCCGCCGATGCAATACGCCTCGTCGGCAAGTTGCACGTGCAGCGCGTCCGCATCGGCCGTGGAATAGACGGCGACGGTTTTGATGCCCATATCGCGGCACGCGCGAATAACACGGACCGCGACTTCGCCGCGGTTGGCGATGAGCACTTTGTCGAACATGAAGCCTTCCTTAACTTTCGTGCATGAGTGCAAAAGACATATCGGCGCGGCAACAGACCTCACCGTTGACGCTCGCAGTACCCGTCGCAAAGCGGAACGGCCCGCGCACACGCGTGATGGTGCACACCAGATCCACCGTGTCGCCCGGGCGCACCGGACGCTTAAAGCGCACCTTGTCCAGACTCGTGTAGAACGGCGTCGCGCCGCGCGCCTCCCCATCGCCCATCAGCAGCACGCAGCAGTTTTGGGCGAGCATCTCGCACTGGATCACGCCGGGGACCACCGGGTTTCCCGGAAAATGCCCCTGCAAAAAGTATTCGTCGCCCGTAATCGTGATCTTGCCGTGGGCCTCGTCGCCCACCAGCTCGGCTTCGTCGAGCAAAAGCATCGGCTCGCGATGCGGTAACAGCTTCTTGAGCTCTTCTTTGTTCATGGATATCACCTATCCGATCCTCATGAGGCAGCTGCCGAACTCCACGAGGTCGCCGTCGGCCACGCAGATCTCGAGCACCTCGCCATCCGCCTCTGCCGTCACCTCGTTGAGAACCTTCATGGCCTCGATGATGCAAAGGGTCTCGCCAGCCTTGACCTTGGAGCCCACGTGCACAAACGGTTCGTCGCCCGGCGCCGGGGCAGCATAGAAAACGCCGACCATGGGAGCGGTCACCTCGGTGCCCTTGGGCTCCGGTGCGGCGGCAGGTGTCTGCGCGGCGGGCTCCGGTGCGGCAGGCGCGACTGTGGGAGCTGCAACTGGAGCGGCCATAGCGCTCGGCATGGGCATGGGCACGGCAACCGGCTGTGCGGCGCTCGCGCGCTCGAGTTCGACCGCGGTGCCATCGGGCTCCTCAACGCGCACGCGCGTGAGGCCGCGGTCCTCCATAACATCGGCTATCTCGGCAAGTCTTTTGGAATCCATGCTCTAGCTCCTCGTATATCTACGCAGCGCGATGGCGGCGTTGTGTCCGCCAAAGCCCAGGTTGGTCGAAAGCGCCCAGGTAAGGTCGGCGCGAACCGCGCGATTGGGCGTGTAGTCAAGATCGCAGGCGGGATCGGGCGTGTGGTAGTTAATGGTCGGCGGCACCACGCCCTGCTCGAGCGCCATGGCGCAGGCCATGACCTCGATGGCGCCCGTGGCACCGATCATGTGGCCGGTCATCGACTTAGTCGACGAGACGTGCGCGGCGCGCGCCGCGTCCTCGCCGAGCGCACGCTTAATGCCCGCCGTCTCGGACGAATCGTTGAGCTTGGTAGATGTGCCGTGGGCATTGATGTAGAGACCCTCGGAAGGCTTGACGTCGCCCTCGGTCACCGCCAGCGATATCGCGCGGGCAATGCCGGCAGCCTCGGGATCAGGGCTCGTGATGTGATAGGCATCATCGGTGTTGCCGTAGCCCACGACCTCGGCATAAATGTGCGCACCGCGCGCCTGCGCATGTTCCATGCTCTCGAGCACGAGCACGCAGGCGCCCTCGCCCATCACAAAGCCGTCGCGGTCTGCATCGAACGGACGGCAGGCCGTCGCGGGATCGGGGTTGGTGGTCAATGCGCGGCAGGACGTAAAGCCCGCAACGGCATCGGGGATAATTGTGGCCTCGGCGCCGCCCGCGAGGATCGCGTCGGCATAGCCGTGCTTGATGGCGCGGAACGCCTCGCCCACCGCATGGGCCGAGGTTGCGCACGCGGTCACCACGGGCAGGGTCGGGCCCTTTGCCTTGTGGCGGATTGCGATATTGCCCGATGCCATGTTGGGGATCATCATCGCGATCATATAGGGCGATGCGCGGCGGGGCCCACGTTCGGCAATCGTATGGACGTTGTCGACGAGCGTCGTCATGCCGCCCACGCCCGAGCCCACGTAGACGCCCAGGCGCTCGCGATCGATGGCGCCTTCGACATCAAAGCCCGCATCGTGCATGGCTTCGTCCGAAGCCGCCATCGCAAACTGAACGCAGGGGTCGAGATGCTTGGCGTCACGCTTGCCAAAGTACTCGTTGCCGTCAAAGCCCTTGACCTCGGCTGCCACCTTGACGGCAAACGCATCGGTATCGAAGTGCGTGATCGGGCCGATGCCGCACGTGCCGGCGCACATGGCCGCCCAGGTGGCAAGCGCGGTGTTGCCGAGCGGCGACACGGCACCGATACCGGTGATTGCAACTCTCTGTTCCATCATGGTCTCCTCATCCAAGCCGTTCTTCGGCCCTGGTTTCTACATCGCCATTCCGCCGTCGACGCGTACGACTTCGCCCGTAATGTAGGCAGCCGCGTCGCTCGCCAAAAAGCGCACCACGCCGGCCACTTCCTCGGGACGCGCCATGCGCCTCAGGGGAATCTGCTCCTCGCACGCCGCACGCGCCTTATCCGATAGCTTTGCCGTCATATCGGTCTCGACAAACCCGGGTGCGACCGCGTTCACTCGTACGCCGCGGGGCGCAAGCTCGCGCGCTACCGCCTTGGTCAGGCCGATCACGCCCGCCTTGGAGGCAGCGTAGTTGGCCTGCCCGGCATTGCCCATCAGGCCCACAACCGAGCTCATGTTGATGACGCAACCGCCGCGCTGGCGCATAAAGGTCTTGGTGAGTGCGCGCGTCGTATTGAACGTGCCCTTGAGATTGACATCGAGCACGCGGTCGAAGGCATCGTCACCCATACGCATGAGCAGGCCGTCGCGCGTGATGCCGGCGTTGTTGACGAGCGCCCAAATGGAGCCAAAGTCGTTGAGGACCGCTTCCACGCACGCATTGACGGCAGCGGGATCGGCCACGTCACATTGATATGCGCGTGCCGTAGCGCCAGACGCCTCGCAGGCTCCGCATGTCTCGCGCGCGGCATCGACGCTACCGGCATAGACGACGGCAATATCAAAGCCGTCCTCCGCCAAGCCAACCGCACAAGCGCGGCCGATTCCCCGCGAGCCGCCCGTGACCAGTGCCACACGGCGTGAGTCGTTGCGCTCGAGCGCGCCGTTGTTCAAGTTGCCCATGTCATTCCTTTCGGGTTACAGCCCTGTGGGCTATGCGAGCTCATCGGCAATAGCTGCGACCTGCTCGGCCGTTTCGCACGAATAAACGCGAACGTCGCTCAGCGTACGCTTGACCAGGCCCGACAGTGTTTTGCCAGGACCGACCTCAATAAACGTGTCGATGCCCTGATCCTGCAGAGTATGCAGCGTGTCGACCCAGCGAACGGCATTGCTCACCTGGTTGGCCAAGACATCCGATACTGCTCGCGAGTCCGCCGGATAGGGCGCCGCCGTCATATTTGCCATGACCGGAATCAGCAGCGGAGACGGCGCGTGGCCGGCTTGGATATACGTCGCCAGTCCCTCAGTCGCCTCGGCCATATAGGGGCTATGGAATGCACCCGACACCGCGACCTTCATGGCCCGGCCGCCAGCCTCTTTTACTAGGACGTCGAGCTCCTGCAGCGCCTCGGGCGCTCCGGCAACAACCGTCTGCTGCGGACTGTTGTAGTTGACCGGCCAGCAATCCTCGCCGGCCTGTTTTGCCAAGCCCTCGACTTGCGCCGCATCGAGCTTGATGACGGCGCGCATGCCGCCCGGATGGCGCTCGGCAGCCGCGGCCATCAGCGCCGCGCGCTCGCACACGAGCTCAAAGCCCGCTCGCGTATCGAACGCCCCCGCAAAGGTGAGCGCGGCGACCTCGCCTAGCGAGAATCCCGCACAGGCGGCAGGTACCACGCCGCGCTCACGCAGGGCGGCAGCCGCTGCTAGGTCGTGAACGAACACGCACGGCTGCGTGTTCTCGGTCTGCGAGAGCTCCTCCTTGGAGGCACTCCGGCATTGCTCGCTGGTCCCCGGGCGCACCTCGTCGGCAATGGCGAACACCTCGGCGGCCGCCGGCGATGTCTCGATCAGATCGACGCCCATCGCGGGGTGTTGGGCACCCTGGCCGGCAAACAGAAACGCTACGCTACCCATGCGCACGCACCCTTCAGGACGCGCTCGGCGCCATCGACCAGATCGTCAACGATTTCACGTGCGCTCTGGCGCTCGCTAACCATGCCGGCAATCTGTCCACACAAAAACGAACCCTCTTCGTAATTACCGTCCTTGGCGGCCTTGCGAAGGGCGCCCGTGCCCATGGCCCCGAGCTCCTCGACGCTTGCGCCCGCCGCCTCGCTCTTAGCGTAGGCGTTGGTAAAGGGGCTCTTGAGGGCACGCACCGGGTGTCCCGTCGAGCGGCCGGTCGCACGCGTCGAGGTGTCGTTGGCCTTCAGGACCATCTCCTTGTACTGCTCCGATACGGTGCACTCGTCTGCGATCAGAAAGCGCGTTCCCACCTGCACGCCGGCGGCGCCCAGCATAAAGGCGGCCGCCATGCCGCGGCCGTCGGCAATACCGCCGGCAGCCACGACGGGAATGTCGACCGCATCGACGACCTGCGGCACCAGTGCCATCGTCGAGGTCTCGCCAATATGGCCGCCCGATTCGGTGCCCTCGGCAACAACCGCCGTGGCCCCACGACGCGCCACGAGGCGCGCCAGCGCCACCGAGGCAACGACCGGGATGACCTTGATGCCCGCCTCGTTCCACGCCTTCATGTACTTGGTGGGATTGCCGGCACCCGTCACGACGACCGGTACTCGCTCGTCAATCACAACCTGGGCGACCTCGTCGGCGAACGGGCTCATGAGCATGACGTTGACGCCAAAGGGCTTATCCGTCCTGGCACGCAGCTTATGAATCTGGTCGCGAAGCCAGTTGGCGTCGGCGTTCATGGCCGCGATGGTGGGCAGGAAAATCTCCTCCATGCAGCGCTGGGCCAGCTCCTGGGCGTTGGGGGTATTGAGGTAACGGGCGGGGATAATC
>CALGZX010000044.1 GCA_937934165.1 uncultured Collinsella sp. | reverse complement strand
AGCGCGGGATGCTGCAAGGGCGTCTAACGCCCGTCGCGGGAATGTCCCGCAGCGGGATTGCGGGCAGAGCCGCTAGCACATCGCCGCGCCGGAACGTAAACGATAGTTTACGTTTGCCAGCATTACAGAAAACCAGCATCTAACTGCACAAATAGGCAAAACAAAAGCCCACCGCGCGGACGCGATGGGCTAGAATGTTTGTTGTCGGCTGTGGTTGCCGCCTCAACCGACAGGAAAAGTAACGGATAGCAGCTCCGCTACGCACAGTAAGATTCTACCAGTTTTCCCAGCACAACGGCATCCTACCAAGGAAAACTAACAGCAAATTAGACCTCTCGGAGCTGCTTTCCACGATTAGAAAGGGCTCCATTTTTATGGCCAAAGAAGAGGAAAAGACTCCGAAAATCGCAAAGGCTCGGTATTGGTGGGCGGTTCTCTATCAGGAGAACATGCGCCCAGACTGGCGTGAGACCATCGATGACTTGCTCCAACTCCCCTATGCGTACTGCGAGCACACCGCCGACAAGGACAGCAAGAGCGAGCACCGCAAGGACCACGTGCACATCATCGTGGCCAAATCGAATACCACCAGCTACAAGCACATCATGGAGGTGTTCAATCTCCTTTCCGCGCCAGGCAAGAAGGCACTGAACACCTGCGAAGCCTGCGTGAACATCCGCCATTGCTACGACTACCTCATCCACGACACTGATTCGTGTCGCAAGCAGGGAAAAGAGCAGTACGACCCGAGCCGCCGAATCACGGGAAACAACTTCGACATCGGGGCTTATGAGCAAATCAGCTCTGCCCAGAAGCAGGAGATGTTGAAGGAGTTGGTCGGCTACATCATCGCCAACGGTTTCACGACAATCAACGATTTCACGGTCGCAGCCATGAACGATTTCGATGGGTGCTACTGGGAAATCATCGTCGGCTACAACGGAACCCTTGAGCGCTACTGTCGCGGCAACTACCTGAAGCGCAAGGCCAAGGCAGAAGCTCGGGATGCGGGCGAGTAGACGGGTCAATGGAGCTATCGGTGACTACGGGGCGGCGTGGTCTGCGAAGCAGATCTAAGCCGACTCGTTCACCGATAGCGGAATTGACGCGGCGGTCAGCCAACAAGACCAGACTTGGATAAGGGTCGATGGACGCTCTGCTCCATCGACCCTTTCCTTGCCCTCGTCGCGCAGGAAAGGCGGATTTTCGGGCAAGGAAACGCATATATATTGTCTTGATACTAAGAAACAGTGTAGAAAACCGCTGGTCAGAGGTGATGGTTTAGCTCTGTAAAAACGAAAACCCTTGGAGTAGAATGCGAGGTGTCGAATCTACGCAAGTCCACTTCAAGGGGTTTTTCATGGCTGATGATAGCACGCCAAATGACGAATATGCAGGGAAGATGCTCGAAGACGAGTCTTCGACAGGCAAGAAACGCCCATGGAGGAAGCAGAAGATGAGCAGCCGAGCAATCGCGGCGAGCTTGTATCGCTGCTGGAAAAGGCATCCAAGGAAATACGCCGCATTGAAGAAGCGCTCTGACTGGATGCAGCAATGCGGTAACTACCTCGTGTTCGGTGACATTGTGAATCCCGAGACGGGCGAGGTCGCACGAAAGTTGCAGGCCGCGCAGTTCTGCCGCGACCGCCTTTGCCCCATGTGCCAGTGGCGCAAGTCGCTTGTCACGTTCCACCAGCTATCGGAAATTATGGACAGGGTGGATGCCGACCATCCCAACGAGTTCATTCCGATTTTCCTCACCCTCACGATGAAGAACGTCCCCAGCGCAGAGCTTGGGGCGGCGATTACGCGCATCTTGCAAGCGTGGTCGCGCATGATGACGAGCAGGCACAAGCGCAAGCCATGGCGGATTACTGGTGGCTGGTTTCGTTCCTTGGAAATCACCTACAACGCCGAGACAGGCGAGTGGCACCCGCACATCCACGCAATCCTGTTGGTGTCAGCCGACTACTTCACGAACCCAGACAAGTACATCGACCATGACGCATGGGTTGCCGAATGGCGTTGGGCGTTGGGTTGTGACTATGACCCGAGCGTTGACGTTCGCACCATCAAGAACGAGCGGGCGCACGCCGTGGCAGAAGTCAGCAAGTACGCAGTGAAGCCGGGCGAGTGGGTGAACCTCGATGACGCGGACGGCACCGATAGCCGCGTTGAGCTATTGGCGCTCGAGTTAAAAGGCCGGCGTCTGGTTGCGTTCGGCGGCTTGATGATGCAAGCACGAAAGCTGCTGAAGCAGGAGGACGCGGAGACCGCCGACCTCGTGCACACGGGCGAGGACGCGGAGGTGCGCGGCGATTTGCTGGTGGCGCTCGACCGCTTCGAGTGGCAGGTCGGCGTGACCAACTACGTCCGCGTGAAGCGCGACGTTCTGGTCGAGCCGCCGAGCGCGTAGATTCAACCCAGCGCCGCCGCTGGGTCTGGAAAGGAGATGGAAGCCGCTACTCCAAGCCTCTCAGAAGGCGTCAGAACGCTCTGGAAGGCTCGAAACGATGGAAGCCGAGAAGATGCGCTTGGAAGCGACCTTGAAGGGCTTAGAAGCCAAATTAGCGACCTCTCAAGCCAGATTGCAGACGTTGACAGACGAGCAGACGAGATTGAGCGAGGATTGCCGATACTTCGAGCAAGGTGCGCAAGCCTTGGAGAGCGATTTGGGGTTGCTCGGGCAGCGGTGGTGAAGGCGATTGAAGGTCTGCGCGAGGTGCCCAACATCGTGAGCGAATGGGCACAGGAGCTGGCGCGGAAGATTGGCAAGCCCCTGTTCGACCCGAACTCTGTCGACTACATGATGCAGGAAGCAACGCGGACGGCGAAAGCGTTGGACCGCGACCGACCGCACGTGCCGCAGCAGCGCGGGCGCGGAGCGCGATGATTTTGGGATGGCATCGAGTAGGCGGGTCAATGTAGCAATGCGTGACCACGGGGGCGGAGTAGTTCCGCGCAGCGGATCTACGGAGACCTCGTTCACGGATTGCGGAATTGACGCGGCGGTCGAGCCAAAATACCAGACTTGATTAAGGGTCGATGGACGCTCTGCTCCATCGACCCTTTCCTTGACTGTGTCTGGAGT
>CALGZX010000043.1 GCA_937934165.1 uncultured Collinsella sp. | reverse complement strand
ACCGATGCCGGCGTCGGCACCGTGATCCATTCCACCGAGACGGCTTACGAGTTCGATACGCATCCGCATCCGCTTTCGACGTTTGCTGCGCGTCTGACCGAAAACCTTGACGAGGTCGAGAAGCTTCAGACGGTCTAGCTGACCCGCAGCCGTCCCATTCCTGCACCCATAGCCCCGCGCCGTCTGGCGCCCAACGAAAGGCATCCCATGTCACTTGCAGCTCAGCAATCGCTTGAATCCCATTACGTTATGCATACCTTTGGCCGCTCTCCGGTCGAGTTTGTCGAGGGTCACGGCATGAAGCTCACCGGCGACGATGGCCGTGAGTACCTCGACTTTCTTGCCGGCATCGGCGTGTGCAGCCTAGGTCATGGCGACCCGGCTGTGCTCTCGGCGCTCGAGGCGCAGACCAAAAAGCTCATGCATGTCTCCAATTACTTCTACATCGAGCAGCGCGGACAGGTCGCGGCGCTGCTGTCCAAGCTTGCTAACGACGACGTAGATGGTGCGCGCGTGCTTGCCGATGCCATTGTCGCCGGCGATGAGACCACGGCAGCTGCTCTTGGTGTCCCGGCTGCGGGCGAGCAGGTTTGGGAGACCTTCTTTGCCAACTCTGGCGCCGAGGCCAACGAAGGCTCGATGAAGCTCGCGCGCCTGTACGCCAAGCGTGCCGGTAATGGCGGCAACACCATCGTGTGCATGCGCGGTGGCTTCCACGGCCGTACGCTCGAGACCATTGCCGCCACCATGCAGGATTGGCTGCAGGACAGCTTCCGCCCGCTGCCGGGTGGCTTTGTGGCCTGCACGCCCAACGATGTGGACGAGCTGCGTGCGATCTTTAAGCAGCTGGGGAGCGAGATTTGTGCCGTGATGCTCGAGCCGATCCAGGGTGAGAGTGGCGTGCATCCCATGATCGAGGAGTTTATGGCGGCAGCGCGCGACCTGGCACACGAAGTGGGCGCCGTGCTTATCGCCGACGAGGTCCAGTGCGGTCTGTTCCGCTCCGGTAAGCCGTTTGCGTTCCAGACTTATGGCGTGGAGCCCGACATCATGAGCCTTGCCAAGGGCATTGCCGATGGCGTGCCCATGGGTGCCGTCATGGCAAAGAAGGAGATTGCCGACGTGTTTAAGCCGGGCGACCACGGCTCGACCTTTGGCGGCAGCTGCCTAGCCATTGCGGCGTGCGCCGCGACGCTCTCCGCGCTCGTGCGCGGCGATTATGCCGACCATGCTGCCAAGGTGGGTGCCTATATGGAGGCAAGGCTCGCCAAGCTGCCGCACGTGACCGAGGTACGTGGCCGCGGCTTGATGCTCGGCTGTGATTTGGATGATGCCGCGGGCGACGCGCATGATGTTGTTGCCCGCGCGCTGGCCGCCGGTGCCGTGATTAACGCTACGGGTGCGCATACGCTGCGTTTCCTGCCGCCGCTCGTCTGCGAGGAAGCCGACGTGGACAGTCTGATCGAGATCCTGTCGGATGTCTTGGGCTAACGCGGCGCAATAACTCAATTTGGACCGGGTTCCGGACTGTGGGCGTGTCCTATGCGGCATGATTCAGCGGTCTGGAGCCCGTTTTGCCTTAGATTTGCTAAGGCAGGGAGACCTGCTGGTCAAAAAACATCAAATATGAGTACTGTTACCGATTTGGTAGCAGCAATTTTGGACTAATAAGGCCAGATGGCAAGTCGAAATGGCGATGAATGCACGATTCTGGTCCAACTGTTAGTCCTTATAATGGACATATGTTGCGAAACTTAAGCAAATACTATCTATTTATATGTTGTAACCAAGGTAGCAGTACTCATTTTTGCCATTTTTTGGCCACGGCCTTTGTGACAGACGTGCTAGCGGGTTCGAATCCCTCTGTACTGGGCACAAAAAAGAAAGGCCCCCATCGCTGGGAGCCTTTTCAATCAAGTGGTGGGCGATGAGGGATTCGAACCCCCAGCCTTGTGCGTGTAAAGCACCTGCGCTAACCGTTGCGCCAATCGCCCGTGCGGAGAGAGTATAGCAAAACAATCGCCCCGTTCACCTCATATCCATTAAAGGTAACTCGCGCGTTTCACAGCCCTTGATTATCAACTTCATCCGAACACCTCCCACATTCACCCGCACATGTGCGG
>CALGZX010000042.1 GCA_937934165.1 uncultured Collinsella sp. | reverse complement strand
TTGAACTGAGAAGGGGGAGGCCTCGCGGCCTCCCCCTTTTTGCGTTGTATACACGTTGTACTTTGGGACCTAGCTCCCCCGTATGTGCTCTTACTGTTTGGCTGTATTTTGAGTCCATCTAGTGTATTTGAGCGATAATTATTCGCATTGGCGTTAGGGAGGGCTTGATGTTTACCGTATTTGTCTTGGGCAATATTGCTTCGGGTAAGTCGACTGCCTGCCGCTATTTCGAATCTCGTGGCGCTATGCTTATCGATCTGGATGAGCTTGCAAAATCGCTGTATGTGCCGGGCTCTGATATCGTCAATACACTTGCGGATGAATTCGGTTGGGACATTTTGGATGAGGAAGGCGGCATTCGCCGCGGCATCCTCGCTTCTCGAGCTTTCGCTTCTCCTGATTCGGTCGCACGGCTCAATGACATCGTGCATCCCATTCTGATTGAACAGCTTTCGCTTAGGATTCTCGATCCGGTTTGTTGTACTGTTTCATCTCCCCGTTATCCTTTTGCGGTGGTCGAGGTTTCTGCTCCGACTGGTTTTGAGGATGCATTTGGCTTGGCTGATGAAATTTTGGTCATCAGCGCCCCTTTGTCAGTTCGTCGCGAGCGCGCTATTCAACGTGGCATGGAGCCATCTGATTTCGATGCCCGTTCTGCTTGCCAGCCCGAAGAGTCTGTGCTGTGCAATCTCGCTACAACTGTGATTGACAATGCGGCAGACGATAACTCGCTCTTTGAACAACTGGACGCATGGCTTTCGCGCCATGGGTTCGGGGATGTAGTGGATAAGGAGGAGGCCGATGCCTAAGACACGTTTCCTTACGTGGTATCGCCTTATACCGCTAGCTGCCGTTTTTGCCTTCGGCCTTATCTCATTCGTTTACTCGTATGCTCCTGCCGCTTTCTTTAAGCCGCTGTATCCGATTGACTACGAGGCGTATGTAAAGCAATCCAGTATTTCGCATAATCTGGATCCGTATCTGGTGTGCGCTGTCATTAAGTCTGAATCTAATTGGGATCCCGAGGCCGAGTCGAATCAGGGTGCTCAGGGATTGATGCAGCTGATGCCCGAGACTGCCCAGGATATGATCGCCAAGGGCCTTGTCGACGGTGGCGAGTATTCGGCCGACAACCTTAACGATCCGGCTACGAATATCGAGTTTGGCTGTGCGTATCTCTCGTATCTTCTAGCGTATTTTAACGGGTCGACTGACAGTGCCATTGCCGCCTATAACGCCGGCATGGGCAATGTCGACGGATGGGCGCAGCAGAGTACGTCGCTTCATAATGCAATCACCTTTCCCGAGACGCAGGCGTATCTGATTCGTGTCAATAATGCCTGGGTTCGCTACAAGACCCTCTATCCCGATCGGTTCGTATAGGACTATGCCTGCCGCCTGCGTATACTGCAGATATATGAGTTAGGAGTATCCATGGCGGAATTTGAAGTAGAACGCGTTGGTGGTGAACTTAAGCGCTTTGGCGTTGAAGGCTCTGACGTGCCGTTTAAGGTCGTGTCTCCCTATGAGCCTGCCGGTTCCCAGCCTAAGGCCATTGAGTCGCTTGTGCAGGGCGTGAGGGACGGAGACCGCTATCAGGTTTTGCTGGGCGTGACTGGTTCGGGCAAGACCTTCACGATGGCAAAGACTATTGAGGCCCTAGGAAAGCCGACGCTGGTCATGGCTCCGAATAAAACGCTCGCCGCTCAGCTTGCGAGCGAGCTCAAAGAGTTCTTTCCCAACAACGCTGTGGTCTACTTCGTCTCGTACTACGACTACTATCAGCCCGAGGCGTATGTGCCGCAAAGCGATACATATATCGAGAAAGACTCCTCGATTAACGAAGAGGTTGAGATGCTGCGACATCAGGCGACCGCATCGCTACTCTCTCGACGCGATGTGATCGTTGTCGCATCGGTCTCGTGTATCTATGGCATTGGCTCTCCTGAGGACTATGCGGGTCTGGCTCCAAACGTCGACAAGAAGGTGCCGCTCGAGCGCGATGACTTTATCCATGCACTTATCGACATTCAATATGATCGCAATGACTATGACCTGGCACGCGGCACGTTCCGCGTGCGCGGCGATGTTGTCGACGTGTATCCGCCTTATGCCGAGCATCCGTTGCGGTTTGAGTTCTTTGGCGACGAGGTCGAGCTGATTGCCGAGATCGATGAGGTCACCGGTGAGATGCTTCGTGAGTACGAGGCCATCCCCGTATGGCCGGCATCGCACTACGTGACCGAGAAGCCGAAGGTCAAGGCGGCTCTGAAATCGATCAGCGAAGAGTGCGAGAAGCGCGTGGCGGAGCTCAAGGCGACCGACAAGTTGCTCGAGGCGCAGCGTCTGCAGCAGCGCACCGATTATGATCTTGAGATGCTCGAGACGATGGGCTTTTGCAACGGCATCGAGAACTACTCGCGTCATCTGGACGGTCGCAAGCCGGGTGAGCCGCCGTTTACCCTAATCGATTACTTTCCCAAGGATATGCTCTGCATCATCGATGAGAGCCATGTGACGGTGCCGCAGATTCGCGGCATGCACGAAGGTGACCGCTCGCGTAAGGTGACGCTGGTGGAACACGGTTTTCGCCTGCCCTCGGCGCTCGATAACCGCCCGCTTCGTTTCGATGAGTTTGAGGCAAGGATACCCCAGTTTATCTATGTTTCGGCCACGCCGGGCGACTACGAGCTGCGGGTGAGCCAAAACGATGTGGAGCAGATTATTCGTCCGACTGGCCTGCTCGACCCCAAGATTGACGTGCGTCCAGTTCGCGGCCAGATTGACGATCTTGAGGACGAGATTCGCGAGCGCGTTGCCCGCAAGGAGCGCGTGCTGGTGACCACGTTGACCAAGCGCATGGCCGAGGACCTGACCGACCATCTGCTCGACGCAGGCATTAAGGTCAATCACATGCACTCTGATACGGCGACAATGGACCGTGTCGAGATCCTGCGAACGCTGCGCGAGGGCAAGATCGATGTTCTCGTTGGCATCAACCTGCTTCGCGAGGGCTTGGATCTTCCCGAGGTCTCACTGGTGGCAATTCTCGATGCCGATAAGGAAGGCTTCTTGCGCAACCGCCGTTCGCTGATTCAGACGATTGGCCGCGCGGCCCGTAACGCCGATGGCGAAGTCATCATGTATGCGGACGTTGTGACCGATTCGATGAAAGAGGCCATCGAGGAGACGCAGCGCCGTCGCGAGATTCAGATGGCATATAACGAAGAGCATGGCATTGTGCCCAAGACGGTGCGCAAGGCCATCAACGACATCTCAAGTTTTATTGCCGAGGCCGAAAAAACCGTGGGTTCCAAGGGGCGCTCGAAGGGCGATTCTCTTGGCCATGGCGCATTCTATACGCCCGATGAGTCGGGCGAGGGCGGCGTGCCGGAAACGGTGGCACCCGAGCAGACACTTGCGGAGCAGTTGGAAGAACTGCCGCATGACGAGCTTGTGCGGATCGTCGAAACCATGGAAGAGGATATGCGCAACGCTTCTGCCGCCATGGACTTTGAGGAGGCGGCGCGCCTGCGCGATGCCGTCGTTCAGATTCGGGCGATGCTCGAGGGCGCGTCTGAGGACGAGACGATCGAGCGCTTACGTTCGCAGGCCCGCAAGGGTTCCGCGTTCGCATCGGGCAGAAAACGCCAGGGTGCACGGTTTAAGAAATAGCGAACAGGCCCCGAGTTCCCTGTGGAGCTCGGGGCCTGTGTCTTTTGCGCGCTGGAATTCGTGCGTTAGAGGTCCGCGATCAGGGCTTCGGCACAACGGATGCCGTCGGTGGCCGCGCTCATGATGCCGCCAGCATATCCAGCTCCCTCACCACAAGGGTAGAGGCCCGGGGTCGACACGGCATGGCACGTTCGGTCTCGGGTGACAGTGACAGGTGAGCTCGAACGAGTCTCCACGCCGGTAAGAACGGCATCGGGACGGTCGTAGCCTCGTAGCTTTTTTCCGAGTAGGGGAAGTCCCAGGCGGAGCGACTCGACGATATGCTGCGGCAGGGCTTCGTCAATTGCCGTCCAGGTCACACCGAGCGGATAGGTGGGCTTTACCTTTCCGGGCGCCTTGCTGGCGCGTCCTGCGAGGAAATCTCCGACGAGTTGTGCCGGTGCGTTCCAGTTGGAACCGCCCAGGCGATAGGCGGCCGCCTCGCAGGCACGCTGGAGCTCGATGCCGGCGAGCGGGTCATCGTTGGGAAGGTCCTCAGGCGTGACGTTAACGAGCAAGGCGGCATTTGCGTTGCGTCCGTCGCGGGCATTGAGGCTAGCGCCGTTGACGCACAGGTGGCCCTGCTCGGAAGAGGCGGCGACAACCT
>CALGZX010000041.1 GCA_937934165.1 uncultured Collinsella sp. | reverse complement strand
TGCCCGAATCGATGAGAAGCGAGCCCATGCCGGAGAACAGGCCGGTGATCCTGCTCGGAAGGTCGTTGAGAACCCCCATGACCTCCTCGTTGCCGCCGGATACGGTCGATACGAACGAGTTCCACGCTCCGTCGAGCAAGCTGCCGAGGCTGTTCCACGCCCCTTCCCACAATCCCGATATCGCCGACAATGCGCCGTCGATGGCACCGCGCACGGCGCCTAAGGCGCCGTCCACTATGCCCGATAGCGCGTCGAGCACGCCTTGGACGATCTGCTGTATGCCCGTCCATGCCTGCGACCAGTCGCCGTTGATCGCGCCCATGACGACGTTGATAACGCCCTGTATGGTGCCCATGACACCTTGGATGAACACGGACACGCCCTGCATGATGGGCAGCACCACGGCTTGGAGCGCGGGCCACACCGCGCTCCAAACAGCCTGGACGGCCGCGAGCGCGACCGTCACCACAGATTGGATGGCGCCCATGACGTTGGTCACGACGGACTGGATAAGCGGCATGTTCGCGCTGACGAACCCGAATATCTGCGTGAGGACGGGCATCACGAACGCCATGACCTGCGTCGCGACGTTGACAACGGTTACCGCGATCGTGGACAGGATGGGCGCGAGCCCCTGCATGAGCGACCCGAGCTGCTGGACGAAGGGCAGAAGCAGCGGGGCGACGGTGTTGACGAGGTTTCCGAGCGCGTCGGAGACCGGCCGGAAGGCAGGGGCGAGCGTGCCTGCGGCGAAGTCGGAGAGCGCCTGGAACCCCTCGACCAGAGGGGCCGTATCCACCGCGGGGATCATGTTGGAGAGCGAGTCGAGCACCTGCGAGGCAAACGTCTGTACGAGAGTCGCCACCGGCATGAGCTTCTGCCCGATGCCGGCGACCGACTGCCCGAGCGCGTCTTGGCTTTGGTTGTAGGCTATGAGCTCCTTGTTGGCCTCCTGGTACTTCTGCCCCGCCTCCCCGTAGAGCGCGTTCATCGCGGAGAGCACGAGCGCTTGCCGCTGCCCCTCGTCGGAGCACGCGGCCAGGGCCGCGTTGAACGCGTCCTCCTTGCTTTTCCCGTCCGCGACCGCCGCGTTGAACGCGTCGGCGGCGGCCTGGTTGCCCGAGAGCGCCGCGCTCCACTGCTCGGAGCTGGCGCTCACCCAGTTGAGCGCGTCGGCGAACGACCCGGTGACAAGACCGCACTTGGCCGTCTCGTTGGCGGCCTCGGCAAGCCCCTCGATGGGCAGCCCGTCGCCGAACTGTACGACAAGGCCGAGTACCGCATCGCCATGCGCGACAGCGTAGCCCTCTACACGGCGGTCTATACGCCCAAGGCGCCCGGCAAAGCCCCCGTCATCATCTTCCGCACGCCTTACGGC
>CALGZX010000040.1 GCA_937934165.1 uncultured Collinsella sp. | reverse complement strand
TCATAGCGGAGCCTCTCGGTGAGCAGCCAATAGGGTCCGAAGGCAGCTCCAGGCCAGCACTCCGCACATATTTATGTTGCGGTTTATTTTACGGGAACACCAGTCAACATCAGCGAACTTTCTGGGGAATGTTGGGGAGGGGGAGTAGTTGACTGCTGAGACGTTTGCCATTGGCGGCGTCCCGTCCGCGCTTCGTTGGCTATACGTGATACGGGAGCTTCAACATGAGGCCGTCTTGCGCCTCTTCGAGTTTCTAAACCGGAGTTCTCTAGGAAACCCTGTGTGACTGATCCCTATGCCCAGTTCTACTTGTTCGTACTCTTCATACGCTCTCCCGGACTCTATCCTGGCGTCGTAATTGTCACACGATTGGCTACGACCCGTTAATTTCGTACCCCTTGGAGACGTGCTCGCGCCCTTGCGCCCACGAGCGCGTCCTTGAAGTGCTGATTCGAGACATGGGCGGTGTGAATTATCGCTTTTTGCGACAGTCCACATCGCCCAACTCTAGGCGCCTTGGTGCTAATCCCTTTTTCCGTGTGGGATTTCCTCGTTCGCACGACTGCATGGCGGCCTGAGCGTAACGGGGCGCGCAGTAGGACGTTTAATGGCGGTTCTAGACGGCAATGTGGGTAGAATAAGTCCATTAAGTGAGACAATAATTCGGAGGTCACGTAGTGGATTGCAATGATTTTGATCCTCAGCTTTGTATTGTTCAGCTTACGGATTTTCATTTCGGCGAAGAACTCCAGAGTAATTATCAAAAACGAGTAGACGATATCCTCGAGACTATTAAAAATAGTATTAAGTCTGGTACAGTTCTGCTCCTTGTTACTGGTGATGTTGCTCGAACTGGCAAGGTAAGCGAATATCAATCTGCGGCTATGTTCTTTGATTATCTGATTGAACAGCTGAACCAACCTGAATACCAATTGAAAGTTTATATATTGCCGGGAAATCATGATTTGCAAGGCCCATGTAGGTCTATTGAGTGCTTTTCTGGCGTACAGTACGATCTGGATCTCGAAAACATGGCGTCATTCTTTGAATTCGCAAACAAATATGACAACCGTTTTGTTTTTGGTCAGCCAGGGCCAATTGTTTTTGAGGTTGAGGGGACGAAAGTCTCGGTATCTGGTTTTAATAGTGCCCCCTTATCTACTCTTGATGGTGATGATAAAGGGTTTCATGTATTGAGAAACCCTGAGCGCGCTCTACTCGATAACACACCGGACTCGGGCCTTCATATTTTTGCTTCGCATCATGGTCCAGAGTGGTTCTGCGATAATGAGCGTCTTAGCTTGGAGAAGATGCTTGCCAGCTGCTTTGACTTTGCGTTTACGGGACATGAGCATATGGGACAAAGCCGCTGCGTAGGCGGTTTGTCAGGTGAGTCCTGTGTCGTCGTGCGAGGAGGAACTTATTCACTTAACGACGACGATCAGAGCACATATAAAATGCTTTTGATTCGTTTTGGGGAGTTAGGCAGCTATGAATTTGCAGAGAAGGTTTTCAGCTGGGGATCCTCTGCGCAAGTTCATGCACGTATTGATGAGGACCGTTCTTGTCGACGTTATATAAAATCCAAAACATATTTCAGCCCACAACCGGATTTTGTGAACGAGTTATTTAAGTCTGAAGGCAATTCAAACGATTCATTTAAGGACTCTTTTGTGTTTCCTTCTTTGAAAGAAGAGATTGCCACTGGCACAAAAGACGGTGAACTAAGAATCAATGATCAAAAGATCATAACTGACATCCATTCTTTCATGGAATTACTGCTTGATGCTAAAACGCTTGAAATCCATAGCGATATTCGTGCGGGCAAGAGCTCTTTACTTAAAGCCATATACCGCGAGTCGTTGTCGATGGGCTATTCGCCCTTATTGCTGACCCCTGATTATTCAACTGGCTCCATCTCGCGAACGCTATCAACCATTATCGAGGATCAGTATGGTGATACTCGGGAAGCTGTTGAGCGTTTTAGGCGGATTCCGCGTGAAAAGGTACTTCTGCTCGTTGATGACTTTGACTCTCTTAAGAGAAAAACAAAAAAGTCAGATGTCATTAAGTCGATGCTTAGGACTGCTGGCAATATTGTTTTAATTACCGATATTAGTTTCCCGTTTGAGTTGGATGAAACGGTTGAGGCCGATTTCCGGCATTTGCTCATCTGTCCATGGACGAAAAATAAAAGAGATGAGTTGATTCAAAAGAGATGCAAGGATACTGGGCTTTCCGATGAACAGGTTGATGAGCTTATTGCCATTGTCGATAAAGCTGTTCACTCTCATTTTCAATTGTTTGATATGACTCCGCCCTTTATCAATCAATATATTGATTTCTATATTTATGAATCCGGCGCGTCTTTAATGAAGGGCGACTTGCCGTTTACGTCAATTATGAATACAAACGTCAAAAGAAGGATGCGCAATGCTGTATCAGATGACGAGAATCAGCTGATCGATGAATTGGCTGATGCAGTTATTACCGTTTTAAAGAAACTCGCTCTAAAAGTACACTCTAATCGTACGACTGTATTCTCGAGTATGACATTCTCTGAAGTGGCTAATAACTATCTGTCTGAATACGGCATTCCCGTAAGTCCAAAAGAAATTATGGATGCTTCTGTTCAGTCTGGTGTGCTCGTAGTTAAAGATAACGGCTATGAATACTCCTTTGCTTCGAGAAGCCTTTATGCCTATTTTGTTGCTCAGGCAATCGATTTTGAGCTTGACGAGGACGCGGACAAGGGAGAATCCTATGTATTACGCCTTTTGGACGAACTCGATTTTTCCATAAATGAAGAGATACTCGTTTTGCTTGAGGGAACTCGATTCATTCCCTGGCTAACCCAGAAACTAGTTGAAAAGGCATCGGATGCCGTGAATGGCTCTGATGTCATCTTTAGCAAGGGAAAAACCTATGAGTGTTTAAGTGGATTGGAGGGTCTTAAGATTGCTCCACCCTCTCAAGAAGGTGCGGGTGCCATTCGCAGCGTAACTGACGAGATGGAACAAAGAAATTGCGAAGCCATCGAAAGAGTTAGTTATTCTGGCGTTTATGAATATGATGTTCCTGAAACTAGGAATGCCTTTCAGTCGGCAATTATTGCGTTGAAATATGTTGCTATTGCGGGACGTTGCCTTAATCGGCAGCAGGTAAAACTTAAGGAGTCGTTTAAGGCGATAGTTAGAGGACAAATCTACTGCGCAACTGGTGCTGCTCTAAATTTGCTTTTAGAAGCGATTGATGATTCCTTTGGCGAAATGGTTGAAGCGGTTGCTGGCCAGTTCGATTCACCGGATGAAGCTAAGCCAAAAATTAGAAAGTTGCTATCTATGGTTGCGTTGTCGGGTTGTATCGGACAACTGGATACGGTAGCGTCTAATGCCTGTGGACCGCTTAGTGTTCTGGGTTTCTCCAAGATTATTGACGAAAGCGATTTTTACTCGCTATTTATGCTCGCACTATATCTGCGGTCGAACTCCGAGAAGGAATTTTGCAACGTAGCAAAGAAATCCATTAAGACTGCGCGGGAGCATGCCGCATGGCCTTTTATTGTGGCGATTATGGTTTTGTCTGCTGAATACATTGTCGAGCACCCTCATATGAGCAAATCTGTACGTCATTCCCTTATCGATACTGTATTCAACGGTGACCAGAAAGTGAAAGCGAGATTGCTGAAGACTACTCAGGCTTAGTATTTCATTTCGTGGTGAAGCGTTTGCTAGAACGGATTGCTGTCTTCGATGTTCTCAAGATTTGAAACAGAAGATGCCATCGCCATAGGCAACGTCGCACTGACCATGGGCGCGCACGCGATCGAGCAGAGCAGGTAGTAAAGGGATCGTTTCATAGCGGAGCCTCTCGGTGAGCAGCCAATAGGGTCCGAAGGCAGCTCCAGGCCGGCATTCCGCACACATTTTGTTGAGTTTATTTTACGGGAACCCCAGTCAGCATCAGGGAACTTTCTGGAGAATGTTGGGGAGGAGGAGTAACTGACTGCTGGGACGTTGGCCATGTGTGGCGTTCCGCCCGTGCTTCGTTGGCTCTACGCGATGCGGGAGCTTCAACATGAGGCCGTCTTGCGCCTCTCCGAGGCTCGGCACCGAGGCCTTCCAGGAAAAGTCCGAAAGGTTGCTGCTTAGGTCAAGCTCTGCATGGCCGTAGTTTTTGATTTTGCAGCCTGGGTGATTCTCGTCTGGTAAAAGGCGACATTCGACCGGTCACGACCCGATGATTCGATACTCCTTCTGATATGCGTGCTTGGGCGTTTTGATAACGAGATTGTGCAGGATGCCCTCAAAGATCTCGCGGATCAGTTTTGGCCCAGGGACGCCGTAGGAGATGGGACCGTGGGCGTAGATGCTTCCGTCTTCGGCAATGTGTCTGTCGGCGAGGCGCGCGAAGCTGTCGTACTGCACAACGCCGATCCACCCGTCCGTGCATCCGAACTCCCGAATCATGCGCATCGGGATTTTAACGGTGTTGCCAACGATGTCGTTCTCGCGAACCGTGTACATGTAGTAGATGGGCAGGCAAGTATGTCCGTAGAGACATGCCCCCGGAGCCATGGACGCCTCGAGCGGGTCGCCCTGTTCGCCAGGCAGGCCATGGTAGTAGCCGGCCGCGTTCATGTAGAGGCGCCCGTTCAGAAGGTCGTCGATGTACGCCTCCTTGGGTGCGAACTTGGGTAGATATGCGATGTTGTCTTTGAGCATGGCGTGTCCTTTCTTAAGTGGTTTTGTCCCGGGCTAACTCGTTCGTCCGGGCACATTGAGACCAAGATAAGGACGCCCCCCAAAAAACCTTCTCTCGTTAATTGATTTATTCGGTCCCGCTCCGCACGGCTGGTCGGCTTCCGCGTCCATTGCGACGTCCACGACCTGCTCGGCGAGGCGCCTGAGCAGCTCCCACATGTCGATGGCGTCATCGTCGAAACGGGGCAAGGAGAGCATGTCCGGCGTCGGGTCTGGTGGTATTTCCATGGCGGTCTTCGTCCTTTCCCAGAACCTGTTGATGTGGTGATTTTAGATTCCAGGACGAAGGCCGCTCTTCGTTAAACGGACGCTAGGGCGTCACCTTTACGCCAACGTTTCCGACGGACCCTCTTTTCGTTCTGCGATGTAGTCCGCGAACCATTTGCGCGCGTTGTTCTTGAGGATACGGATGTTATCTTCGTTTGCGGTGTTGATCTCCTGAAGCGCTCGTTCGGCGATAACGTTCTGATCTTCAAGAGACTCGTCGACGCTTGAACGGTATTTTTTAGCGACCGATGCTATGTACCTGCTTACGAAGGTCTTTTTGTCCTTATCGCTCAGGGCCGCGAAATCTACTTTGAGATTAAGCCTCGAAAGCAGTTCCGGTGGGAACTTGTCTTGCACCTCGTTTCTCGGTGTGTTCGAGGTGAATACTATGGTATAGCCGTTGAGGTCGTGTTCCTCGCCCTGGGAATCCGTGAATTTGCCGTTCTCGAGCAGGTCGAGGAAGAAGCTCCAGACTGCTGAGTCTCCCTTTTCGAACTCGTCGATAAGGATGACGCCTGAATTACTTCGCTCTATCTTCATTGTGAGTTCGCCTTCTTCGCTGCCCATGTAGCCACGCGGGCTGCCGATGAGCGAATTGAGCGAGTCCTTGCTGCTATAGTTGCCAAAGTTGATCTTAGGCAGCGGTTCACCCGGGGCGAGCAGCTTGCTGAGAATTCTTGCGGTCTCAGTTTTGCCCACGCCGGAGGGCCCGATCAAGAACAGCGAGAGAATCGGCTGTTCCCCGATACTGTTAAACAGCCTGAATATTTCTACCTGTTTGCGGAATTCGCCTTTGAATTTGTCCTGCCCTATGAGACCGCATGTGAGCTTGTCGAGCAGCTCTTTTGTCTCTGAGTCGTCTAGATCTATCAGGCGTTTTGGTTTCTCTTCAGTTGACATGGCTTGATCTTCGGTATCTCCCTCGATATCGCATTGTCGTATAGTGTTAAATATGGTACGCATTTCGTATGCGTATCTGTCTGCTGTTGTTTCATCGGCGATGAGCACCGTGCTTTCAGGCATTTGATAGAGAAGACCTTCAAATGTTGCGCCCATGCTTCCTTTGCCTCCGGAGGGGTCGAGTAGGGTTAAAAGCGATGAAACATCGAGTGCCATATCACCCTCTCCAGCTTGCAGCGCAATTTGTGCCGTGTTAGAAAGAGATAACGCCGAGGTATATTCGTATCCTTCGCTTTCGAGCCGGCTCCTGAGATGGGCGAATTGGTCCTTCCTGTATGTGATTAAGTTCAGCATGTCTTATTCGTCCTTTTTATTGACTGCCTGGATGACTGCGATGACATCGATGTAGGTTGCTTCGGTCTCATCTTTTTCTGTTGTCGGATTGTCTACTTGATCGTCCGTTCGTTCTTTGTATGAGCCATCAATGAAGCCGTCGTCCTCCGGTTCAGCCGTCTTGCCTTTTGTTTGAAAGTATTCGTACGAGCTGCGAAGGTTCGATGGATAAACTTTTCCCTTGCAGATTCCAATGATTCCGACTTTGCCGATGAGAAGGTCATCGATTGAGTAGCCGCTCTCGAAGAGATCTGCCCCATCGATTGGAATCTTCAGGATAATGCCGTTGCTCTTTCCGTCGCCGATTCTCCCGATAAGCTTGAATGACGTGCCCGATTTGATGAAGGACTGGAATAGGTGCCCCACATCGAGGCCGCCAGCCTCCGGGATTGTAATCCCATCGAACGTTCCCGACATGACTGTTATGAGGGCACGCACTTCGTCCTCGTTGAGTAGCGAGAGGCGTACGTTATCGATGTAAACAAGGTCGCCCTCTTTACTCTTATTTTCGTCAAAACCGAGGCAGTTGCCTTTGATCTCAGCAAGCATTCGGCTCTTGGTGTTGATGTATTCGAGCGTGTCTATCAGCTTTGTTCGCTTCTCGTGTCCTAAGTTTGCGTCTGCATCCCCGGATAATTTTGAAAAGAGCGGGACCTTCCCTTCT
Organism: uncultured Collinsella sp.; assembly: GCA_937934165.1. Taxonomy (GTDB): domain Bacteria; phylum Actinomycetota; class Coriobacteriia; order Coriobacteriales; family Coriobacteriaceae; genus Collinsella. Next base: position 97 of record CALGZX010000040.1, on the reverse strand, counting down.
CCTTTTGCATGGATTTCTGCATTACCGGATGTTGCCTTTTCTTTTGGCTCTGTTAGACCAGGATTGACATTCCGCCCCGTCATCTTCTTGCGATTGC
>CALGZX010000039.1 GCA_937934165.1 uncultured Collinsella sp. | reverse complement strand
GAGCTGTGCGGCATCCATGACCTCGGGCGCCATGCTTTGGTATTGAATGCCGTGATAGGACATGACGGCAGGGGAGATTCGACGCGCGATATCGGGATCGGCGAGGTCGGCATCGCTCAGGACGGGCATAAATTCGTGAAGCGTATCCAGGCACGTTGTAAGCAGCCTGTCGCTCACATTCCAAAGGGCCTGCAGGCCGCCGCTGCCTTCATTCCGCTCGATATCTAGCAGTGCGCGGTGGAGGCGAGCCGTCTCTTGCGCAAAGGGTGTAATGCCCAGGACTTCAAAAGCATCTTGGGCCGCGCGCATCTGCTTGGCGGGCGAAATGATGACCTGCAGCATGGACTCTCCTCTGCCAAAAAAGAAGTTGCGGTGGAATACGGTCTGTTTTGGTCGTTTATGGGCCAGTTTAGTCCGTATTTCACCGCAACTGATGAAGGGTTGGTTAGGCGCGCTCGAGGAAGGCCTTGTAGCCGCGGTAGGCCTCGTAGATGTCGGCCTTGTTGGCGACCTCCCACAGGGCATGCATGGACAGGACGGCAACGCCGGAGTCGATGACGTTCATGCCGTACTTGGCCATGATGTAGGCGATGGTGCCGCCGCCGCCCGCGTTGACGCGGCCGAGCTCGCAGGTCTGGAAGTCCACGCCGGCCTCGTCCATGATGTCGCGGACGAGGGCCACGTACTCGGCGTCGGCGTCGTTGGAGCCACCCTTGCCGCGGCTGCCCGTGTACTTGTTGAAGCACAGGCCGCGACCCATGAAGGCTGCGTTCTTGGTTTCGAACTTGCCGGCGTAGCCCGGGTCGAAGCCGGCGGACACGTCGGAGGAGAGCATGCGGCTGTGGGCGAGTGCGCGGCGCAGGGCCAGCGGGCTATCCTCGCCGGCGAGCGTCATGATCTCGGCGACGGTGTTCTCGAAGAAGCGGCTCGTCATGCCGGTGGCACCCACGGAGCCAATCTCCTCCTTGTCGACGATGAGTGTGATGCTCGTGCGCTCCACGTTGGCGACGTCGATCTGGGCGAGCATGGAGGGGTAAGCGCAGACGCGGTCGTCGTGACCATAGCCCAGAATCATGGAACGGTCGAGGCCCATGTCGCGGGCGGGGCCGGCGGGCACGACCTCGATCTCGGCGGAGAGGAAGTCCTCCTCCTCGACGCCGTACTGCTCCTTGAGGATGTCCAGGAACATCTGCTTGACGGGCTCCTTGGGGGCGTCCTTGTCGTCCTCATCGAACTTGACGGGACGGCCGCCCACGATCACGTCGAGGATCTCGGCGTCGACGGCGTCCTTGGCGGGCTTGGCCATCTGCTCGCTCGAAAGATGGATCAGCAGGTCGGAGATGGTAAAGACCGGGTCGTCGGCCTTGTCGCCGATATTGATGTCGACGGTGGTGCCGTCCTTTTTGCAGATGACGCCCACGAGTGCGAGAGGGGAGGCCACCCAGTGGTAGCTCTTGACGCCGCCGTAGTAGTGCGTGTCGAGATAAGCCATGTCGCCGGCCTCGAAGGCGGGGTTCTGCTTAAGGTCCAGGCGCGGCGAGTCCACGTGCGCGCCCAGGATGTTAAAGCCCTGCTCGAGCGGGGCGGTGCCCAGGTTGACGAGCATAAGGTCCTTGCCGTGGTTAGCGGCATACACCTTGTCGCCTGCCTTGAGCTCGCGGCCTTCGGCGATTACGGTCTCCAGGTCGACGTATCCCGCGTCCTCGGCCATCTTGATGCCGGCCTTGACGCACAGGCGCTCGGTCTTGTTCTCACTCAAAAACTGCTTATAGCCGCGGCAAAGCTCCTCGAGCTCCTCGATTTGCTGTGGCGTGTACTTTTTCCATGCGCAGGGACGCTCCATGACGCAGGCTCCTTTCGGATCGATCGTGCTGGTTGATGTACCGTGAGCCATCGTATCACGCGCGGGCTCACGGTGGCGGGGGAGCTTGATGTGAGGTGGCCGCGGGGCGGGGAGCGTGTAAACTGGAGTGAGCAAACCGTGCCCAGCCTAAAGCGAGGTATTCAATATGTCTGACAAGCGCCGCACCTTTGCCGTTATCGACGGCAACTCGCTCATGCATCGCGCCTTCCACGCCGTGCCGCCGACCATGAACGCGCCGGACGGTCGCCCCACCAACGCGATTTTTGGCTTTCTGAACATGTTTCTTAAGATGATCGACGCCTTTAACCCCGACGGCGTTGTTGTGGCGTTTGATAAGGGCAAGCCGCGCGTGCGCATGGAGATGCTGCCGCAGTATAAGGCGCAGCGCCCGCCCATGGACCCCGATCTGCATGCGCAGTTTCCTATGATCAAGGAGCTGCTCGTCGCACTCAACGTGCCGATTCTGCAGTCCGAGGGCTGGGAAGGCGATGACATTCTGGGCACTATGGCGCGTCTGGGTGAAGAGGCCGGCTGTGACATGCTGCTGGTGACCGGTGATCGCGATATGTATCAGCTCGTGACCGAGCACGTCAACGTGGTCTCGACCCGCAAGGGCCTGTCCGACGTGGCGATCATGACGCCCGAGAGCGTGGACGATCTGTATCACGGCATCACGCCGGCGCTCGTGCCCGACTTTTATGGTCTGAAGGGCGATACGTCCGATAACATCCCCGGCGTGCCGGGCATCGGCCCCAAAAAGGCGAGCGCGCTCATTGCGCAGTACGGTAGCCTGGACGAGGTCATCGCGCATGCTGACGAGGTCAAGGGCAAGATGGGCGAGAACCTGCGCGCGCACATCGACGACGCGCTGCTGAGCCGCAAGGTCGCGACCATCCGCACCGATGCGCCCGTTGAGCTCGATTTTGAGGCGACGTCCTTCCCGGCGTATTCTGCCGATGAGGTTTCCGCTGCGCTGGGCACGCTTGGTATCACCGCCATGCAGAACCGTTTCTTGGCGCTGATCGGCGGCGAGGGCGGGGCTGCTGCTGTCTCCAGTATGTTTGAGATGCCCACGATTGAGCGCACCGCTGCCGGCGATGCCGAGGCGCTTGCTGCCGTGGCGTCCGAGGTTTCGCGTGCGATCGAGGCGGGCGAGTGGGTCGCCGCCGTGGTGGACGACGATAAGGAAGAGGGCGCGCTCTTTGGACTGACGCGCACGCTGTGGTTGGCGACGTCCAAGGGCCTGTTCGCGCTCGAGGAGGGCGACGGCGCCTCCACTGCCGTAGTCGATGGCTTCAACTTCGCTCACGGTGTGATCGCCGGCGTGCTTGCGCGCCTGTTTATGGAGGGCCGCGTGGCGAGCCCGGATACGAAGGCGCTGCTGCACGAGCTTTCGCCCATCGATTCTTCTGAGCCCGAGCTCATGGATCCGCTCGCTGCCGATTCCACGCGTATCTTCGATACCGTGGTCGCTGCCTATCTGCTGGATTCCGATCGCTCCGAGTTCGATGAGGCATATCTTGCCGATACGTATCTGCAGATGGCGTTGCCTGCGGCGCGCGGCGCAGAGGGTGCTGGTGAGGACGCTCCTTCGCCCGCCGCTCGCACGGCGGCCTTGACGCTGGCGCTGGTCGCACCGCTGCGCGACCGCATGGCCCGCGAGAATGCCGCCAACGTGTTCGATGGTATCGAGATGCCGCTCGTTCCGGTGCTTGCCAAGATGGAGCGCGCGGGCATGCTTGTGGACCCCGAGCGCCTGCGCAGCCTGTCCGAGGGCCTGGCGACGCAGATCACCGAGGTCGAGCGAAGCATTCGCGATCTGGCCGGCGACGAGACGTTCAATATCGGCAGTCCCATGCAGCTCTCGCATGTACTGTTTGACGTTATGGGGCTTCCGACCAAGGGCCTCAAAAAGACCAAGCGCGGCTACTATTCGACCAACGCCAAAGTGCTGAGCGATCTTGCCCGCGACCACGAGATCGTGCGTCTGATCTTGGACTGGCGTGAGAAGTCCAAGATCAAGTCGACCTATCTGGATACGCTGGGCCCGCTGCGCCGTGGTGACGGTCGCGTGCACACCACGTACAACCAGACCATCACCGCGACGGGGCGTCTGTCTTCGAGCGACCCGAACTTGCAGAACATTCCGACGCGCTCGGAGCTGGGGCGTACCGTCAAGACTGCGTTCTCGGCGGGCGAGGGCAGCATCTTTTTGGCGGTGGACTACTCGCAGATCGAGCTGCGCCTGCTCGCGCATCTTTCGGGTGATGAACATCTGGTACGTGCCTTTAACGAGGGCGAGGACTTCCATGCCGAGACGGCGGCGCGTGTATTTGGCGTGCCGGTGTCCGAGGTGACACCCGACCTGCGCAGTCGCGCCAAGGCCGTGAACTTTGGCATCGTGTACGGCCAGCAGGCCTACGGTCTGTCGCAGTCGCTGCATATCTCGATGGCCGAGGCGCGCGATATGATCGACCGCTACTACGAGGCCTACCCGGGCGTGCGAACGTTCCTCGACAATGTGGTGGCGCGCGCCAAGCAGACTGGCTACGCCGAGACCATGTACGGTCGCCGGCGTCATATTCCGGAGCTCAAGGCCAAAAACCCACAGCTCCGCGGCTTTGGCGAGCGCACGGCTATGAACCACCCCATGCAGGGCACCGCGGCCGACATCATCAAGATCGCCATGGCCCGCGTAAGCCGCCGCCTGGAAGAAGAGGGCTTTGCTGCCCACATGATTCTGCAGGTACACGACGAACTGGACTTTGAGTGCCCCGTCGACGAAGTCGAGCGCCTGACCGCCATGGTCCGCGACGCCATGGAGCACGTAGTAGACCTCCGCGTACCGTTGATCGCCGAAGCCAGCACCGGCATAACCTGGGCCGACGCCAAATAGGAAAGCAACCACAGTTCCAAAGTAACCAAAAACAGAAGGACGCCCCTTATCAACAAGGAGCGTCCTTCGTTCAATTAAATTCAGTCAAAGTATCTAGGCGCCAAGACGCTATCTAGGCGGCAAGCAAGTCACCGCAGGACCTGGCCGGGTGGCATGGGTTAACTTTTCGTAGATTCCGCACGCAAAGAAAGCCACTTAATGTGGCT
>CALGZX010000038.1 GCA_937934165.1 uncultured Collinsella sp. | reverse complement strand
GCAATCGCAAGAAGATGACGGGGCGGAATGTCAATCCTGGTCTAACAGAGCCAAACATATTCGGGCATCCCCTCACAACAAACGGCATCCGTCGCCTTCATATTGAGCCCTCGCGGCCCAAATGTGTTGCGCAACATTGGCCACAGCCTTCGGACGCCGGCAAAACGTGCCGGGCCCTACCCCGTCACGCGCACGCTGGGGCACAAATCTGCCAGCGGACACTCGTCGCACTTAGGCTTACGGGCGTCGCAGATCTCGCGGCCAAAGGTGATCCACTGGTGATTGACCGACTCCCAATACTCGTGCGGCAAGATCTTGAGCAGATCCTGCTCGGTCTTGAGCGGCTCTTTGGCGTGCGTCTTGGGACTCAGCATCAGGCGGTGCGCGATGCGGTTGACGTGCGTATCCACCGCGATGCCTTCCACGATGCCGTACCCCACGTTGAGCACGATGTTCGCCGTCTTGCGCCCAACGCCCGGCAGCTTTACAAGCTCCTTCATGTCGGCCGGTACCTCGCCGCCGTAGTCGGCAACGATCATCTGCGCGGCCTCCACGGCATGCTTGGCCTTACTCTTATAAAAGCCGAGCGACTTAATGGTGTCCGCCACGTCGGCCACACTTGCCCCGGCCATGGCCTCGGGCGTGGGCCACTGGGCAAACAGCTTCGGCGTCACCTTGTTGACCTGCGCGTCGGTCGTCTGAGCCGAGAGCAGCACTGCGATGAGTAGCCTAAAGGGATTCTCGTGGTCCAAAAAGCACTCAACCGGGCCATAGCGACGGTTGAGGCGCTCGCACACCTCGATGGCGCGCTCGCGTTTGGCGGCATTGGTCTCGCGTGGCATAACGACTCCTCGGCTCGGCGGCATAACAAACCTATGGGCACGATTGTCCCACGTATGGGGTCTTTACGCCTCCAAAAATGCGCCGGTCTGGCGGCCCCACAGGCTTGCGTACTCGCCGCCAGCCTCGACAAGCTGCGCATGCGTACCGTCCTCGACAATCTCGCCGTCCGCCAGTACCACGATGCGGTCGAGCGCCGCCACGGTGGACAGGCGATGTGCCACCACAATGGAGGTGCGGCCGCGCATCAGGTTCTCGAGCGCCTCCTGCACCAGCGCCTCGGACTCGCTGTCCAAGGCAGACGTCGCCTCGTCGAGCACCAGGATCGGCGCATCGGTCAGAATAGCGCGGGCAATGGCCACGCGCTGGCGCTGGCCGCCCGAAAGCTTAACGCCCCGCTCGCCCACCATGGTGTCAAAGCCACGGGGCAGGCGGTCGATAAACTCGGTCGCATTAGCCAAGCGAGCCGCTTCGCGGATCTGCTCGTCGGTAGCGTCGGGGCGGCCGTAGGCGATATTCTCGCGAATGGAGCGATGGAACAGCAGCGCCTCCTGCGGCACGTAGGCAACTTGGCGGCGCAGGCTCTGCTGCGTGCAGCGCGAAACGTCCTGGCCGTCCACGAGCACGCGGCCGACCTGTACGTCGTCCAGGCGCAGCAACAGCTTGGTGAGTGTCGTCTTGCCCGAGCCCGATTTGCCCACCAGGCCCACGCGCTGGCCCGCCGCCACATGGAGCGTCAGGTCGTCGAACACGCTCTCGCCCGCCGCGGCATCACGGTATGCAAAGCTCAAGTGCTCAAAATCAATCGCGCCCTCGCTCACCTTGAGCTCGGGGGCGTTCTCGTCGTCTGCCACCAGACACGGCTCGTCCAGCACGCGCGTCATCTCGGCCGCATCGCCCAGCGCGCGGTTGATGCGCTGCATCATGGAGCTCACGTAGTTCAGACGCATGGTGAGGTTGTACGTATAGGTAAAGATCATGACGAGCGCGCCGGCAGAGATGCCAAACCACGCGTTGCCGCCCGCGACGAACACACTCACCACGGCCATGGTGATAACGATAAGGCCCGAGGTCGTAAAGTTGCGTTGCATCATGGCGTGCATCGATACCGTTTCGGCATCGCGCGCAGCGCGGTCGGCGGCATCGAACAGCTCGCGCTCAAAGTCCTCGCGCCCACAGGTCTTGACGGCCAGGATATTCGTGACCGCATCGGACAGCACGCCCGACAGCTTGTTCTGCGCGGCGGACGTCGCGGCCGAAAGCGGCATGATGCGCTTGTACATAAGCCAGACAAACGCGATGTAGACGACCATGATGCCCACCAGGATCACGGTAAACGTCGGCACCACCGGGGCGAGTGCTGCCACCGTGCAGACAACCGAGGTGATAGTGGGAATGAGCGAATACACCGTCACGTCCACCAGCCCCGTGTAGCCGCTCATAAAACGGCTCGTCTGGCTCACAAGCGATCCGCCAAAACGGCTGGTGTGGAATGTCATGGATTGATTGGAGAGCGTGTCGAAGCACAGGCGTGCCAGGTGATAGTTGCCCGCAATCTCGAGCTTGTAGACGGTGTAGTCCTGCAGCTTGGAGAGGATTTGGCCCACTAGGTTAACGAGCACGAGTGCCAGAATGTAGGGACCAAAGACCTCAAACACCTGGTCGCCCGCCACGGGGCCGGCCTGGACGCGGTCGACGATAAGGGCCATCACGTAGGTGTTGGCAAACGTAAGCAAAAAGATATAGCCCGCCGACGAGAACACCGAGAGAAAAACAATCAACGGCTGTGTGCGCGTGACGTCCCAAAAACGCTGTAGCGTGCGGCGCACGGTGGAGCGTTTGAGCGGACTGGTGCTTCTCTGAGACATGGGCTTCCTTTCGCGTCTGATAGGGCGAAACGCCATTGTTGCACATTGAAGTGCGCTTCAGGCAAGCACGATACGAAAAGCGCCCGCGCAGTGCTTACGCAGGCGCCCCGCCGTCAGGCACGGCTAGTCCTTGTCTTCTTGGTCTGCGAGCAGGCCCGCGGACGTGAGCCCCAAGATCTCGTCGGCCTCCCCGGCATCCTCCAGCGCGTCGATGTCCTTGAGTTTGCGCTCCATAACGTTGGTGCGTGTGGTGATAATGCCCTCGACCGTCTTGCCCGCGGTCTCGATCTGCTGCTGCGCGCGGCGCAGCGCCGCCTGATAGCGCGGCAGCTCAGCCTTGACGGCGGAAAGCACGCGCAGCACGTCATCGGTGCGTTTTTGCAGCCTAAACGTCTGATAGCTCATCTGCAGGCTGTTGAGGATGGCCGCCATGGTGCTGGGGCCGGCAACGTTGACGTGATAGTCGCAGCCCAGGGTCTCGATAAGCCCGGGGCGGCTGACGACCTCGGCGTACAGGCCCTCAAACGGCACGAACAGAATGCCAAAGTTGGTCGTCGCGGGCACGCTCAGGTACTTCTCGCAAATGTCCTTGGCCTCGCGTTTGACCATCATATCGAGCGTCTTGCGCGCGGTGGCAACGGCCTCCGCGTCGCCCGACTCCTGGGCGTCGAGCAGATGCTCGTACGCATCGCCCGGGAATTTGGAGTCGATCGGCAGCAGCACGGGATCGCCCTCGTCTACCGGCAGCTTGACGGCAAACTCAACACGCTCCGAGGCGCCAGGCTTGGTGGCCACGTTTTCCAGATACTGGTCGGGCGTAAGGATGTCCGCCAGGATTGCGCCCAGCTGCACCTCGCCCAAAATGCCGCGCGCCTTCACATTGCCCAGCACGCGCTTAAGGTCGCCCACACCGGTGGCGATGGATTGCATATCGCCCAGGCCCTTGTACACGGCCTCGAGCTGGTCACTCACTTGCTTAAACGATGCAGACAGACGGTCGTTGAGCGTACGGGAGAGTTTCTCGTCCACCGTCGCGCGCATCTGATCGAGCTGCACGTTGTTGTCCTTGCGAATGGCGCCCAGCTGGGCGTCGACCGTCTCGCGCACCTTGTCCAGGCGGTGCTCGATGCCCTCGCGGTTGGCGCCGAGCTGTTGGGCCGTCTCGCGGCGCAGGTCATCCATACGGTCGCCAGCCTGCGAGAACTCACGCGCGATGGTCAGGTAGCGCTGCTGCTCTACGGCGGCGTCGGTCGTCTGCTGCTGCGCGATGGCGTTTGCCGTGCGGCGGGTTTCTGCCAGCGCGACGTTCAGGGTGTCGAGCGCGTTGTTGGCCTGCTCGAGCGCCGCAAGCGTCTCCGCGTCGTTGCCGCCACGCTCTCGCAACTCGGCGCGAAGGCCTTTAAGCTGCAGGGCGCAAACCACAGCAACCCCCACCGCCACCAAGGCAATCACAACAAGCGCAATATCAATAGCAGACATAGACTCCGCCCAACAAACTCAATCGATCACCAATCAAAACCGCGATCAATCTTACCCCGTCACACGCACTGGGCGCTCCACGACAATCGGACAAATGGATTTTGGGCCACAGGCGTCAAAACGCTAGCTCTCCCAGCCGGCGCGAACGGTTGTCACGACATCGCCTAGGCGCTGGCCGAGAGCCGCCAAGTGCTGAAGCACCTCATTGGGCGAGGCGCCGTTGAGAATGCACGTGAGGGCATATGAGGCCAAGAAGATTGCCGCGAGTCCCAACGGGATCAGCACGATCATCGCTAACGTGCGCAGGCGCTGGCCCACGCGGCGGTGACGTGTGCGGCGCTTGTCGAACGCAAGCTCCTGCGCATATGAATCTTGTTGTACGGAATAGTTCTCTGGCGCCGATCCGCCCGCAGGCGAAACCGCAGGCGTGGCATTTTGCGCAGGGGGCTGGGCGGCTACCCCTTGCATTTGCATCTCCATGAGCCGTTGCTGCTGACGCAGCATGCGCTCAGCTTGTCGCTGCGGGGTCTCAAGAAACAGATCCATGCTGGCCTCCAAAATCGGAGCATTCGACGCTTACGCTCAGCATCCCGCACCGCCAAGGCCACGGCAACGCAATCCGTAGCAATAGCTGCAAAGTTTCTTGTTGACAAAAGCTGTCGAAAACCTCAACAACTCCCCTACCAGCACTTTCTCTGAGCTTTTTTGTCGAATAATCTTTTGCCCTTCCACCAACCCGCCAACTAACCAAAAGCTGGCCAAATGCTTGATGGAAATTGTGA
>CALGZX010000037.1 GCA_937934165.1 uncultured Collinsella sp. | reverse complement strand
GCAAACGAGTACAAGCAGACGATGAATCTGCCCAAGACCGGTTTTCCCATGCGTGCCGGTCTTTCCAAGTCCGAGCCTAAGCGACTCAAGGACTGGCAGGACAACAAGGTCTACGAGCAGGTTCTGAAGAAGAACGAGGGTCACAAGAAGTTCGTGCTGCACGACGGCCCTCCGTACGCCAACGGTCCGATCCACATCGGCCATGCCATGAACAAGATCTCCAAGGACATGATCAATCGCTACTGGATGATGCAGGGCTATGAGGGTCCCTATGTCCCCGGTTGGGACTGCCACGGCCAGCCGATCGAGCACAAGGTCGAGGAGAAGCTCGGCACCGAGAAGTTCAACCAGACCCCCACGGCCAAGATCCGTGAGCTCTGCAACGAGTTCGCTGTCGAGAACATTGAGCTGCAGAAGGCCGGCTTCCGTCGTCTGGGCGTGCTTGGCGACTGGGACAACCCGTATCTGACGCTCTATCACCAGCATGACGCCGCCGACATTGAGGTCTTCAAGGCCATGTTCGACAAGGGCATGATCTATCGCGGCCACAAGCCCGTCCACTGGTGCAAGCACTGCCACACCGCGCTGGCCGAGGCTGAGATCGAGTACTCCGACGAGACGAGCCCGTCCATCTTCGTGCGCTTTGAGATGACCTCCAAGCCCGCCGGTCTCGAGAACTTCGACGGCCCGGTCGACTTTATCATCTGGACGACCACGCCGTGGACCATCCCCTCCGACCAGGCAGTTTCCCTCAAGCCCGGCGCCGCCTACGTCGCCGTTGAGCACGACGGCCGCGCCGAGGTCATGCTCGAGGACCTGGCTCCCAAGTGCTGCGAGGAGTTTGGCTGGGAGTACACTCCGGTTATGGTCGACGGCAAGCCCTATGTGGTTCCCGCCGAGACCTTCCACCACATCCACTACAAGCAGCCGATCTTTGACGGTGTCGAGGGCGTGGCGCTGCTGGCCGATTACGTCGGTGTCGATGACGGTACCGGTATTGTCCACAACTCGCCCGGCCACGGCGTCGACGACTACTTTGCCTGCCTCAAGGAGGGCATCACCGACATCTGCATGCCGGTCGATGACGACGGCAAGTTCTACACCGGCGAGGAGTTTGGCACCGGTGGCCCCTTCAGCGGTATGGACACCGATGAGGCCAACCCGCACATCATCGAGTTCCTGCGCGAGCGCGGTACCCTAGTCCTCGAGAAGAAGATCACGCACAGCTATCCGCACTGCTGGCGTTGCAAGCACCCGGTGCTCTTCCGTGCTACCGACCAGTGGTTTGTCTCGATGGACAAGACCGGTTTGCGCGAGCAGGCTGGCAAAGAGGTCCGCGAGAACGTCAAGTGGTATCCGGCCCACGCGGCCAACCGCATCGGCGCCATGGTCGAGCAGCGTCCCGACTGGTGCATCAGCCGTCAGCGCAACTGGGGCGTGCCTATCCCCAGCTACACTTGCGCCGACTGCGGCGAGAAGGTCATGAACGACGCTACGCTCGACGCCGTCATCAAGCTCTTCCACGAGAAGGGCTCCGACGCTTGGTTCACCGACGCTCCCGAGAGCTACCTGGGCGAGGCCTGCGTCTGCCCCAAGTGCGGCGGCCATCACCTCAAGGCCGATAAGGACATTCTCGACGTGTGGTGGGATTCCGGCGTCTCCTGGAAGGCCGTCTGCGAGTATCGCCCTGAGCTTGAGTACCCGGCGGATGTGTACCTCGAGGGCTCCGACCAGCATCGTGGTTGGTTCCAGAGCTCGCTGCTCACCTCGGTGGGTGCCAACGGCCACGCCCCGTACAAGGCAGTCGTCTCGCAGGGCTTCACCCTCGACGGCCAGGGCCGCAAGATGTCCAAGTCGCTCGGCAACGTCATCGACCCCAACAAGGTCTGCGACGAGATGGGCGCCGACATCATCCGTCTGTGGGTTGCGTCCGTCGATACCAGCTCCGACGTTTCCATCGACCATGAGATCCTTGCCCGTACGTCCGATGCCTACCGTCGTTTCCGCAACACGCTGCGCTTCCTGCTCTCCGAGCTTGAGGGTCAGTTTGAACCCGAGACCGACGGCGTCGCCTTTGCTGACTTACTGCCGCTCGACAAGCTCATGGTTGCCCGTCTGACCCAGGTCCAGGCCGAGGTCGACGACGCCTACGCCAGCTATGAGTTCCCGCGCGCCTACCGTGCGCTCTACGACTTCGTGGTGACCGAGCTTTCCAACGTGTACCTTGACGCCCTGAAGGACCGTCTGTACTGCGACAAGCCCGGCTCGCTCGAGCGCCGCAGCGCGCAGACCGTGCTGGCCGAGCTCTTCTCGATGCTCATGCGCGATCTGCAGCCGATCCTGTCCTACACGGTCGATGAGGCCATGGCCTATGCGCCCGCCGGCTGCGTCGATCACCAGAAGTACGCCGCGCTGCTCGATTGGTACAAGTCGCCCATCACGGTCGACGAGGCCAATGAGTTTGAGGGTGTGCTCGAGGCTTCGCTCGAACTCCGTAGCGCCGTGACCAAGTCCCTTGAGGATGCCCGCTCTGCCGGCACCTTCACCAAGAGCCAGCAGGTCCGCGTCAAGGCGGTCGTTCCCGCCGAGATGTACGCGCTGCTGACCGGCGACAAGGCTGTCGACCTGGCCGAGTTCTACATCGTCTCCGATGTTGAGCTGACCCAGGGCGAGGAGCTCTCCGTTGCTATCGAGGCTGCCGAGGGCGAGTGCTGCGACCGTTGCTGGAACTACCGCACCACCGTCGGCGAGTACAACGGCCACGCGCATATTTGCAAGCGCTGCGCCGATGTTTTGTAGGTTACGGCGTTCGTAGAACGCCGTAACCTACCGACGCTGCAAACGCCCCTAAGCGGCAATCTGACGTTCAATCGTCGGTCGCGTACCAAAGTACGCTTCCCTCCTCTTTCACGTCACCTTGCTCGCTTAGGGACGTTTTCGCTGTTGGTGACGATAACGCGGCGTTTCCATTGCTGGAGCTAGAGGCTTTCTTTCGACTTGCGTTTTTAGTCGAAAGCTATTAAGCGACATTCCGTTATTCGGAATGTCGCTTTCGTTTTTAGCTGGTTATTTCGCTTGCGTTGGTGGATATGTCGTGCGTTCTGCGTATGGCAATATAAGATAGTTCTTTGTATTAAACGTAATTCGATGATCTTGAGGGTAGGGGATTAATTTGGGTCGTGCTGGGGATATGACGCCGCCTTTGCGTTGGAGGTTGGGGGTTGCTGGTGGGGTAGCGCTCGTTGTGTTGCTTGTTGACCAGCTGACCAAGCTTGCGGTTCGTGCCGTGGGCGACGCTTTGCATGTGACTGTTATCCCCGGTGTGATCGATTTTGTGTTTGTCCGCAATATCGGAGCCGCCTTTAGCATGGGCGAGGGTCATGGCTTCGCTTTCGCTGTGTTGGCGCTTGCGGTCATTGTCGCCATTGCCGTGTACTTGCTCCGTGCATCCCAGCTCGCCCATCTTGAGGTCGTGGGCATGGCGATGGTTGCGGGCGGCGCCGTTGGCAACGCAATCGACCGTCTGACTTTTGGCTTTGTGACCGATTTTATTGCCACCACCTTCATCGACTTTCCCGTCTTTAACGTGGCCGATATCGGCATCACCGTAGGCGTCGTGCTTGCCCTCATCGGCTACATGTTCTTGAGCCCTGCGGCCCGCGAAGTCGATGCGACTGCCGAGCTCAATGCCCGTGACGAGGCCCGCGCCAAACGCAAAGCCAAGCAGCGTGGGGAGCGTGCCCGCAAGATTCGCGAAAGGAATGAGCGTTAATGGCCGACATCCATATTCTTGTTGCCGACGATTGCGCTGGCCAGCGTCTCGATGCCTATCTGGGCGCCAATGACGGCTGCCCCACGCGTTCTGCCTGCGCGCATCTGATCGAGGGCGGCGCCGTTGCCGTTAACGGCGAGACCTGCCTGTCAAAAAAGTATGCCGTGCGCTCCGGCGACCGCATTTCGGTCGATCTGCCCGAGCCACACGACCCGACCGACGTGATTCCCGAGGCCATTCCTCTCGATATCCGCTACGAAGACGACTACCTTATCGTGCTCTCCAAGCAGCGCGGCCTGGTGTGCCATCCCGCCCACGGCCACGAGAGCGGCACGCTTGCGAACGCCTTGGTCTACCACTGCGGTATCGATCATCTTGGTACCGTGCAGGGTGAGGACCGCCCCGGCATCGTGCATCGCCTGGATCGCGATACCTCGGGTCTCATGCTTGCGGCAAAGGACGACGACACGCAGCGCGCACTTCAAAATCTCATTCGCACGCGTACGCTCGACCGCCGCTATATCACGCTTGTCCACGGGCACATCGCCATGGACGAGGGCACCATCAATACCGGTATCGCCCGTTCTACGCGCGACCGCGTCAAGATGGCGGTTTCGGACGACCCCTTTGCCCGTCAGGCCATTACGACCTTTAAAGTCCTCGAGCGCTTCGATTCCACGCGCTTTGACGATGGTTATACGCTCGTTGAGTGCCATCTGTTTACCGGTCGCACGCACCAGATTCGCGTGCATATGCGTCATATCAACCACGCCTGCGTGGGCGATCCACTCTACGGCAAGTGCGATGCGCGCGCCGACCAGGGCCTGACCAGGCAGTTCCTTCATTCCTGGCGCGTGGCGTTCGACCATCCCGTGACGGGGGAGCGCATTGAGTGCCGCGACGAGCTGCCGTGGGATCTCGCTGCGGTTCTCGACAATCTGGCTCCGCGCTCGCTCGGTCGCACGGCCGTTGGAGATGAAATCGTTCCGCAGCTCGGTCTTCTCGAAGCCTAGCCAGTATTAGGTGGTTTCTTGAACTCGGTAAGCCTGCGGTAAGATATACGATTGTTTACGTTACGCGTTGCTGGGAGCCTGCATGCTCGCCTTTTTACAAACCAACACACCCATCGTGATCTTCAACCAGATTGTCGTCACGCTGCTCACGGTCTGCTTTCTGTACCAGGTGGTCTTCTTTGTCATTGGCGCTCTTCGTGGCGAGGTCGCGCCCCCTAAGGCCAAAAAGCTCCATCGTTATGCCTTCTTTATCGCGGCGCATAACGAGGAGGCCGTGATCGCCAACCTTGTTCGCTCCATCAAGGATCAGGATTATCCGTCCGAGCTTATCGAGGTCTTCGTGGTCGCCGATGCCTGCACCGACAACACGGCGCAGCTCGCGCGCGAGGCGGGTGCCATCGTTTATGAGCGCAACGACCTGGCCCGCAAGGGCAAGAGCTGGGTCATGGACTTTGGCTTCGACCGCATTCTCAACGAGTATCCCGACACGTTTGAGGGCTACTTTATCTTCGATGCCGATAACGTTATCTCCCGCGATTACGTTTCCAAGATGAATGATGCCTTTGACCAGGGCTTCCATGTGGTCACAAGCTATCGCAACTCTAAGAACTTCGGCAGCTCGTGGATCTCTGCGGCCAACGCCACGTGGTATCTGCGCGAGGCGCGCTTTCTCAACAACGCGCGCAACATCTGCAAGACGTCTTGCGCCGTCTCGGGTTCGGGCTACCTCATCTCTGCCAGCGTTATCGAGGGCATGCACGGTTGGCAGTTCCATACGCTGACCGAGGATATCCAGTTCACCACGTTCTGTGCCATCCACGGCATTCGCATTGGCTATGCGCCGGCGGAGTTCTTTGACGAACAGCCTGTGACGTTTAAGGCTTCCTGGAAGCAGCGTATGCGTTGGACTAAGGGCTTCTACCAGGTGTTCTTTACGTACGGTAAGCACCTGGTCAAATCGACCTTCCGCTACCATCGTTTTGCCGCCTACGACATGTTTATGACGATCGCCCCGGGTATGCTGCTATCGCTGATCTCGATGCTCGCCAATGCCACGTTCCTGATCGTGGGCTGGCTTTCGCACGGCTTTTTGGCCACCGAGGTCGAGATGCAGGCTTGTGCCGCCTCGCTCATTATGACCTTCGCGATGATGTACCAGACCTTCTTTATCCTGGCGTTGCTCACGACTATCTTTGAGTACAAGCACATTCACTGTGCGCAAAAGTGGCGTCTGGTAACTAACCTGTTTACCTTCCCGATCTTTATGTTCAGCTATATCCCCATCACGGTGGCCGCGCTGTTCCTGAAGGTCGACTGGGTGCCGACGCAGCACGCCGTCAACGTTACCCTTGACGAGGTCATGCAAGGCGCCAAATAACCACCACCAAAACCACCGCAAAGGGGACAGGCACCTTTGTGGTGGTTTTTGCTTTTGCGATGCAGCTCGAGGAGGCGTCCGATGGTCTATATCCCGTTTTGGATTTGCATCTTTGCCGGCGTGGCAATTGATGCCCGAGAGCGACGGTTTCCCAATGGGCTTGCCGGCGCATGTGCCGTGGCGGCGTTGGCGGGTGTTTGGCTCGACCTCGGTTTGAACACAGCGCTTGACCACGCGGGTCTTGCCGTCATTGTTTATCTTGCTCTCGTGCTGACTGAGTCCCTCTGGCGTCGTCTTCGCCAAATCCCGGGCATCGGCATGGGGGATGCCAAAGCACTCTTCGCGCTTTGCACGCTCGACCCTATGGGTGGCATCGTGGCATTTGCCGTCGCACTCCTGGCCCTGGCCCTCTCCTGTCTCTTCACAAAATCGCGCTCCCTGCCATTGCTCCCGTTTTTAGTGCCGATTTTTGCCATAATCGAGGTCGTGGGCTGCACTTTGTAACCGATTGCGCATCCTTCTTAAGGAGCATGCCATGGCATCTAATCAAGAAACGGCCGTCATTAAGGCGCGCATGGACCGTATCCCCTCGGCGTTGTCGCCCGAACTTGTCGAACGCATTGCCGCCGATCGTGCTTCGGGCTATGTCAACCCGTATCGTTGCAACGACGATCAGGCTATTCGTCGTATTGATCGCGCCGCCGACAAAGGCACGCTTATGCGTCCGGCGTTTATGCGCGATACCGAAAAGATACTTCATCTTCCGGCGTATACCCGTTATGCAGGTAAAACGCAGGTCTTTAGCTTCCGTAGCAATGACGATCTGTCACGCCGCGGTTTGCACGTGCAGCTTGTCTCCCGCATTGCGCGCGATATCGGTCGCGCCCTGGGGCTCAATTGCGATTTGATCGAGGCGATTGGCCTGGGTCATGACTTGGGACACACGCCTTTCGGCCATGCCGGCGAGCGCTTCCTCAACGATATCTATCATGAGCGCACGGGGCGTTATTTTTTCCATAACGTGCAGTCGGTCCGCGTGCTCGACGCACTGTACGGCCGCAACGTGTCGCTCCAGACGCTCGACGGCGTGCTATGCCATAACGGCGAGTACGAGCAGCGTGTGTTTGAGCTCTCGGACATGAGCTCCTTTGACCAGTTTGACCAGACGGTTGAGGATTGCATTGCCACGGGCTATAGCGCAATTGGGCATCTGCGTCCCATGACGCTCGAGGGCTGCGTCGTTCGCATCTCGGATATTCTTGCCTACGTCGGTCGTGACCGTCAGGATGCGATCGCGGCGGGCCTGCTGTCACCCGACGCTTTTGATGATGGCCGGGGCGGTGCCTACAACAGTTGGATCCTCACGCATGCCTCCATCGATATCGTTGAGCACAGCTATGGTAAGCCGCGCATCGAGATGAGCGAGGACCTGTTTGGGGAAATCCGCCGAGCCAAGCGCGAGAACTACGAGAAGATCTATAGCAAGGGCGGTATCGAAGGCGATTCCGAGGTGGAGCTGCGCGAGGCCTTCGAAAAGCTCTACGACCGTTGCCTGCGGGATCTAAACAGTGGCGACGAGTCCTCTTACATCTTTAAGCACCATATTTCGCGCATTGAGCAGCAGCTTTCCTACTATGATCGCACCTATGCCTGGCAGGACGACAAGGATCAAGCCGTGGTGGATTATATCGCGAGCATGACGGACGGTTATTTCTGCGAGCTGACGAGCAAGCTGTTCCCTGGTCTGGAGTTTCCGCACCGTACCTATATTAACGAACGGTAGTTCGTATTAATTCGGTATACTGTTAGTGAAAACGTTTTTGATTGATACACGGGATGGCTATGGACGACCTTTTTTCTGCTTCGACGCGCGAGCGTTCCTTTCAGAATGCGCCGCTTGCGGTGCGCATGCGCCCCAATTCGCTCGACGAGTACGTGGGCCAGCAAAAGGCCGTCGGTAAGGGTTCATGGCTGCGTGCCGCGATCGAGCACGACGTGCTTTCGAGCGTGATTCTGTACGGGCCTGCCGGTACGGGCAAGACGACGCTGGCCCACATTATCGCCAACCATACCAAGAGCGAGTTTGTTGAGGTCAGCGCCGTCACGGGTACCGTGAAGGACCTGCGTCGTGTGATTGATGAGGCCAAGACGCGCCTGAATACGTACGACCGCCGCACCATTCTATTCATCGATGAGATTCACCGCTTCTCTAAGTCGCAGCAGGATGCCCTGCTGCATGCGGTTGAGAACCGTACCGTCATTATGATTGGCGCCACGACGGAGAATCCGTACTTCGAGGTCAACTCGGCATTGCTCTCGCGCGGTCGCGTGGTGGAGCTTGAGCATCTTAAAGACGAGGATATCGCCACGCTTATCGAGCGTGCGCTCGAGGCGCCGCAGGGTTTGAACGGCAAGTTCTCGGCCGATGAGGATACGGTTAAGACCATCTGCACGCTGGCAGCGGGTGACGCTCGCTCGGCGCTCACGACGCTCGAACTTGCGAGCGAGATTGCCGTCACGCGTCCCGATACCGAGGGAACGCCAGCGCCCGTGGCGGGGGAGCGCTATCCCATCACCGTGGATGACGTGAAGATCGCCAACCCGCGTCGTGGATTTTCGTATGACAAAAACGGCGACATGCACTACGACATCATCAGTGCGTTTATTAAGTCCATGCGCGGTAGCGACCCCGATGCCACAATCTATTGGCTCGCGCGCATGATTGATGCGGGGGAGGATCCCAAGTTTATCGCTCGCCGTATTATGATTCAGGCTTCTGAGGATGTTGGCAACGCCGACCCGCAGGCGCTTTTGGTTTAAGTCTGCCGAGGTCATTGGCTATCCCGAGTGCCGCATTAACCTGGCTCAGGCTGCACTCTATGTGTGTTTGGCCCCTAAATCCAACGCGTGTGAGGCTTCGATTGATGCGGCGCTGGCCGATATCCATTCTAGTGGGCTTCGCGAGGTGCCGAGTTATCTGCGCGATCGCCATCGCCCAGGCAGCGACGACTACGGTGTGTATAAATACCCGCACGATTATCCCGAAGGCTGGGTCGATCAGCGCTATTTGCCCGAGGGGCTGGAGCGCGGTGCGTTCTGGCAGCCTGCCGGGCGCGGCTGGGAAGAGTGGCGCGTAGAGCAAAGCGAGCGCGACCGCAGCGGGAATGCACCGAAGTAGCTGCTGATAATTTTGTCCCACGTTGCTACTCTTGGCATGTTCGGTCCCCTTTGGGGTACCAAGAAAAGCGTCTGTATTTCGATTCCTTTGGGAGGCTTGTATGAGTCCCATTCAAATCGCCCTGCTGCTGCTCGCTGTTGCCGGCGTGTGGGCCATCGTTGAGCTCGCGCTTACCCTGCGCAAGACCCGCACCGTTGTCGACTCGCTCGATAAGACCGTTAACGACCTCAACAACACCATCGCCGAGGCTCAGCCTGTGGTGGCAAAGCTCGATGGCGCTGTCGATGAGCTTACGCCGGCGCTTGCCCAGATGGAGCCGCTGCTTAAGTCGAGCAAGACGGCAGTTGATGCCCTTACCTCCAATCTCGTAGAGGTCGAAGCCGTGGTTCGCGACATTTCTGAGGTCACCGGTAGCATGGCCGAGGCCAGCAATGCTGTGTCGAGCGTGACTGATTCTGCGGCAGGTGCCGTGCAGAAACTCTTTAACAAGGTGAAGGCTCCCGCGGCCGACGCTGAGCGCAAGTTTTCCGCTGCCGAAGAAGCCGAGCAGCCGACCGAGCGTGTCCTGATTGGCGAAGCCGGGGACGATGTCGCTGCTGGTGACAATGATGCACAGAAGCCTGCTGCTAAAGCAGCCCAGTATTACACCTACACGCCCGCCGAGACCACCGAGGAGTCCTGCGATGAGTAGCGAAGCAACTTGCCCCATTACGCTGACCGTTGCCGGCGACCCGCGTCTGGCGCGCCTTGTGCGCATGACGGCGGCAAATGTCGGTGCGCTCTGCTCCATGTCCGTCGATCGCATCGAGGACATCCGCATGGCTGCCGAGGAAGCCTTTATCTTTGGCTGCACGGCTGTTGATTCCGACGACATCTCAATCAAATTCGATGTCGATGAATCTCACGTTGGCATGACCTTTACCTTTGGCGATCAGGCCACCGTCGACGAGGATGACCAGGCTGCTGTTTATGCCGAGCTTATTTTGGCGAGCGTGTGCGACTCCTACGAAAAGACTGCGGCGCCCCTGACGCTTTCCCTCGACCTCAAGGCGGATATTTAATATGACCGAACGTTCCCGGAGCGGCAAGACCGCTTGGGACAAGGAGAAAACCCGCGAGCTGTTTCGTCGCTACAAGGAGACCGGTGATCCGGACGCCCGCGAACAGCTCGTCATGTCCCATATGAACCTGGTAAGGTTTCTTGCCAACAAATTTAAGAATCGCGGCGAGCCGCTCGACGACCTCATGCAGGTCGGCTATCTGGGTTTGCTCAAGGCTATTGACCGTTTTGATCCCGAGCGTGGTCTTGAGTTCACGACGTTTGCGACACCCACTATCCTGGGCGAGATCAAGCGCCATTTCCGCGACAAGGGCTGGAGCGTGCGCGTACCGCGTCGTCTGCAGGAGCTCTCGGCCAAGGTCAACCAGGCTACTGACAAACTTACCAACGAGCTGCAGCGTTCGCCCAAGGTTGAGGAGATCGCTGAGTATCTAGATGTGACGGTCGATGAGGTCCTCGAGGCTATGGAATCGTCTTCGGCCTATACCTCGGTGCCCATCGAGGCTCCTGGTGCGTCCGATTCCGACGATGCCCCTTCGATTCTCGACCGTTACGCCGACGACGACAACGAGCTCGACTTTACCGATGACCGCCTAGTGATCGAGGAAGCCATCCGTGATTTCTCGCCGCGCGAGCGCGAGGTGATCGAGCTGCGCTTTGTGAAGGGCATGACCCAGATCGAGATCGCCAAGAAGCTGGGTATTTCTCAGGTGCAGGTTTCGCGTCTGCTGCGCCGCACGCTTAAGAAGATTCAGGACAAGATCGACCCCGACGGAGTGATGATTCGTTCATGAGTGAGCACCCCCAACAAACCGATCGCGTGCTGCGCGACACCCGCATTCTGACGCTGCGCATTTGGGCTGTTGTCGGCTGCATTGTTATTGCTGCTGTCATCTTTAACCTTATGGGCATCCTGGCGCCGGTTATTGAGTTTCTTGCCGTCGGCTCCATCATTGCTTTTGTGATGTCCCCGATCACCAACTGGCTCGAGCACCATGGCGTGAATCGCGGCATCGGTTCGCTTATCGCGCTTATTGTTGTTGTTGCCGTGCTCGTCGGTGTCGTTTGTATCTTGTCGCCGATTCTCTTTGGTCAGATCATGGAAGTCCTGAGCCGCCTGCCCGAGCAGCTTCGTGTTGCAGGTGGCGATCTCAACGAGATGATCTCGCATGCAAAGACGCTCAACAACACGCCGCTCAAGGAGTATTTGGACGATAATCTTTCGTCGCTGGTTGCCGTGGCATCGAGGTATGTGTCTCAGATTGCCGCCGAGCTTGGTCGTGGTGTGTTCCCACTCATCACCAATACGGCCTCGCAGCTGTTCGTTATCTTCCTTGGCCTGGTGCTTGCCTACTGGATGGCCTGCGACTACCCTCGCATGCACCACGAGATTTGCACCATCATCGGTCAGGAGAAGGAGACCTCGTACCGCTTTATGGTCGCCATCCTTTCTCGCTCTGTCGGCGGCTACATGCGCGGTATGGTCGTGACGTCCATCTGCGGTGGTTTCCTCGCCTTTATCGGTTTTATGATCATCGGCCATCCGTATGCGGCGCTCATGGCTATCTTTACCGGCATCATGCATTTGGTTCCGGTCGTCGGTCCCTGGGTGAGCGCAGCAATCGCCACGGTGCTCGGTTTCATGTTCAGCCCCATGTTGGCGTTATGGACGCTCATCGTGACGATGGTCGCGCAAAACGTCACCGATAACGTCATTTCGCCCAAGGTCATGCAGAGCTCGGTGCAGGTGCATCCCATCATGAGCCTCACGGCGCTCGTTATTGGCTCGGCACTCATGGGCCCCATCGGCATGATTATTGCCATCCCGCTTTGTGCGGCCCTCAAGGGTATCTTCGTGTACTACTTCGAGAATGAGACCGGCCGACAGCTTGTGGCCTATGACGGCGCCGTGTTTAAGGGCACGCCGTACCGCGATGCCGATGGCAACCCGGTCGCCGCCTACGACGCGCTCGGCGACGACACCTTCATCTACGAGTCCGAGCTCATCGGCAACGAGACTGCGCCCGAGGCCAAGGCCATGCCCAAGCCCGAGCTCGATAATCCCTGGATCAAGCTCTCAGGTCTGCAACCTGATGCCACGGGCTTCTTCAAGAACCCCTTTGCCAAGGACGATGACTCCAACTCGGACGACGATACCAAAACCGGTATCGACGGCTCCATGGACGATTCGGATTCTAAATAGGTTCTATTAACGTTTCTTGAAGTTGTAAATGACAAGAAACGCGACCAAAGCGATTGATAAGGGGCCGGCTACATAGAAAAAGAGAACGTCAATTGCGCGTAGAGTGTAATAAGCCTTATCGCCGGACATTACTGTATACAATACGTATCCAAATGATGGTTGGTTTGCGTACCAGCATGAGAAGGCTAAGAGCGCTAAAAGTGCTACAACCAGAAGTGCATTCAGGACAAATCCTTTGCTTTTCATCGATCGCTCCTTCCGGGTGAATCTTATATGCAATTATACAGCAGTCCTTTTTCAAAGGATCGCGCAGTACTAAATAACGTGCACTTTCGCTGGAGGGTCGCTGTTTGGCGGCCCTCTTTTTTGCACAGGCGCGGT